>CAXUFZ010000197.1:0-7176 GCA_964250345.1 uncultured Rubrobacteraceae bacterium | reverse complement strand
TCCCCCAGGCCCGCACCAACGCCCGCTGGACCAACTCCCTCGCCGTCCCCGTCCTCGACAACGGGCGCCCCATCGGCGTCGTCTACGCCACCCGCCGCTCCACCGAGCCCTTCACCGAAGAAGACCTCCATTGGCTAACCGCGTATACAAGCACGGCTTCGCCGCTCTTCGAGTAGGTTAGCCGCACGCTACGGTCTACCGACCTCCGTTTGTCAGCACGGCGCTGCGCGCCTTTTAGCCAAAACCCCGGCAGGTCAAGCCTGGACGGGGGGCACAAAAACCCCCCCCCCCGCTCCGCTCCCCCGGTCTACCCCCTGTGGGGCCGGTTCGCCAACCGCCCTCTCCCCAAGGAACACCACCAGAAGGGCATCGCCCCCCCACGGGGTCGCGTCCGCAAGGTCTTGGCTGAAAGCGGAGGCGAAGCCGGAGCGTACTGAAAGTGCCCGCAGGGCGCGTGCCGAAAGGCGCGAAGCGTGCTGACAAGCGGAGCCCGCAAGGGCGTAGCGTGCTCGAGATGGCTCCGCCATCTCGACGCGGGCCCCCCCCCCCCTCCCTGTCGGTGAGGCCCGCAGAACGGAGCCCGCATCTGAACCCAAGCCTTAAACCGAGCCCCGGGTCGCGGGTTCCGCCCGCAAGATTATTAGCACCGCCCTTTGTGCCACGCAACGCCACGCAATCCTTGTACTTAAGCGGATAACTTTCTTCGACATCCGCCACGCACGACATGTTCTCTGTGCGCCTCGCGGCCGCACAACATCTTGAGCCTGAACCAAAACACCAATCTGCCGCGCACCGCCGACTAAACCGTAAGTCAAGGTTTATGTTGGTTCAATGTTGAGCTTTAAACTTTTGGTCGAGGGATGCCGTGATCAGGGGATGGTGGGCATCCTTGGCTGTATCGGCTGGCGGTAAGGTTGGGGGGCGTGGCGTTCGGAGGGTCGTTTGTCAGGGGTTCATGTCATAGACGAGCCGGCGTTCGCGGGTCACGGGTCGTAAGCCCGCGGCTTTCAGGGTCGGGGCGGAGGTGGAGGCGTTGGCTTTGGTCAGGGCGAGGGTGGCGCCGAGGGCGTGGCCGGCGCGGCAGCGTTCGACGACGAGGGCGCGGTAGGCGCCCCGGCCCCTGTACGGTTTCAGCGTCCCGGCCCCCCACAGCCTGAGTGTCTTCCCCGCGATCTGCGCCCCCGCCGAGGCGATGGCGTCGTCGCCGGCGGTCTCTGCGGCGAAGGCCAGCGACTTGAAAGCGGCGGGCTCGGGGGTGCCGGAGGGGCCCACGTCGCGCCGCTCCAGCTTCTCGAGTTCGTTCATGAACTCCGATACGTCTTGCTCTGACGGGGCGGGGTTCGAGAAGACTTCGGATCCCACGCGAAGCGCCTTTCGGAGGTCTTCGGCGTCGCGGGCGACGCGGACGGAGACGCCCGCGGTGTCGCCGAGCCGGGGCAATTCGGGTTCGGGGGCGTCGCCAAGTTCGAAGGCCAGGACTTCGAGCTCTTCGGAGGCTCGGAAGCCGTGTTTCAGCAGGAGGTCGTCCATGAACGGTGGGGCCATCGGGGGGCCGGTGTGCCAGATGAGGCGGGTTCTGCCGGCCGCGCGCATCTCTTCGAGCGTGTCGAGGATCAGGGCTTCGGCCTCTCCCTCGTGCGCGGCCTGGGAGCGCCACACCCGGCTCGTGTGCCGGGGATCCGGCAGGTGGACCAGGAAGCGACGCCCGTCCTCGACGAGCACGCCGCCCCTGGGGACGTGCGTCCAGCGGCCGGATTCCCGAAGGATGGCCTCCTGCGTCCACACGCCGTTCGTATCGGCGGCCCCCGTCAACTGGCGGCGGTCTCCCGGCCGGGTTCGTTCCGGTCCGCGGGGATCATGGAGAAGACCAGGGTGTTGCGGGGGACCCCGTCGGGGCCGATGTCGTCGTTGCGAAGCTCGCCCTCCAGGCGGAAGCCGGCGCGTTCGGCGACGCGGGCGCTCGGGCGATTGAGGGGGTCGCACCGGATCTCCACGCGCTTCGCGCAGAGGACGTCGAAGGCGAAAGCGGCGATGCCGCGGACGGCCTCCGTCGTGAAACCCCGGCCGGCGAAGCGCGTGCGGCACCAGTAGCCGATCTCGAACTTCGGCACGTCCCAGTCGATCCGGTGCAGCCCGCTGCTCCCGACCAGCGTGCCCGTGCCCTTGAGGAAGAGGTGCATCCTGAGCTCCTTCCTCTCCAGAAACCGCGCCCGGGCGCCGCGCGCGCTCGCCTCCGAGTCCCCGACCGTCCGGTGCTCCCTCGGCCAGGGCATCCACGGGGCCAGCTCGTCGAAGGACTCCTTTACGGCCGCGTACAACTCCGGGCCGTCGCCGGGCATGGGGGCCCGGATCCGCAACCGCTCCGTCTCGAACGCCTCCGGGAAGTCCCTGAGTATCGCCGGCCTCACGCCCGTCCACTCCTTCGTGACTCGCCTCCGCCCCCAGCATACACTCGACGCGCGCGGGGTGGCCCGGTCCCGGTCGACGGGCCACAATAGAGCCCTTATGAAGTATCTGATCTGGGACTTCGACGGAACCCTCGCCTACCACCGGCGCGGCATGTGGAGCGGCACGATGCTCCACCTCTTGAGACAGGCAGACCCCAACCTGCCCATAAAGAGAGAAGACCTCAGACCGCACCTGCAATCCGGCTTCCCCTGGCACGCGCCGGACAAAGCCCACCCCGAGCTCGGCACGCCGCAAGCCTGGTGGGACGCCCTGATTCCGGTTCTGGAGCGGGCCTACTTCGCCGCGGGCGTGGACCCCGGGCTCGCCCGCAGGCTTTCCGTTCAGGTGCGCGAGGACTTCACGGACCCGCGGCAGTGGCGCGTCTACGATGACGTCTTCCCCACGCTGGACGGGCTCTTCGCACGCGGCTGGACCCACCTCGTGCTCTCCAACCACGTGCCGGAGCTCCCGGGGATCGTCGGCGGCCTGGGCCTGGACGGTAGGATCTCCCGCGTCTTCAACTCCGCCGCTACGGGCCACGAGAAGCCGCACCCGGAGGCGTACCGCACGGTGCTGCAGACGCTGGAAGAAGCCGAAGCCGTCTGGATGGTTGGAGACAGCGTGCGGGCCGATGTGATCGGCGCTGAGGCGGCTGGCATCCCCGCCGTACTCGTCCGAAGACCCCACCTCGGCGCCGCCCGCTACAGTGCCGATCTGTTCGGCGTGCCCACTATCGTCCAAAACGGCCCGTAGCGTGTTAAGGACGCAGGCGATCATCCTCGACCTTGGCGGCACCCTCTGGCACTGGCCGCGCAAGAACCCCGTGCGCGACAGTCTTTGGTTCTGGGGCCACGCCCACGATCGCGCGATCCAAACCCTGCCCCGCTTTGCTGCGTCTTGGCGTCGGTTAGGATCCGTCCCGTCTCTGGCCCCGAGAACACGGCGCTTTATACTTAGGTCATGAGACCCGTGTGCTTTCTGTCCGATTTTGGTCTCGCCGACGACTTCGTCGGCACGTGCAAGGGCGTGATGCTGAGCATCGCGCCCGGGGTCTCAATCGTGGACCTCACGCACGACGTGCCGGGTTTCGCGGTCGAGGCGGCGGCCGAGATCCTGCAGCACGCCACCCGCTACATGCCCCCCGACGCGGTCTACCTGGCCGTGGTCGACCCCGGCGTCGGCACCGAGCGACGTGCCCTCGCGCTCCGGACGGAGAAGGACGCTTTGCTCGTCGGCCCGGATAACGGCCTGCTCGCGCCGGCGCTAGAGGCCCTCGGCGGCGTCTCGGAGGCGGTCGCGCTCACCAACCCGGAGTACCGCATCCACCCGGTCTCCAACACGTTCCACGGCCGCGACGTTTTCTCCCCCGCAGCCGCCTACCTCGCCTCGGGGACCGCCCTCTCCGAGCTGGGTGACCCCCTGGATCCCGCCGGGATCACACGCCTGGATCCACCCCGGGTCACGTCCGGGGCGGGAGACGGCATAGGGGCCAACATCCTTTCTATCGACCGCTTCGGCAACGCGAGGCTCTCGCTGATGCAGGACGATCTGGACCTGAAATACGGCGAATCGCTAAAGATCGACGCCGGAGACGGACACATGTCCGTCCGCTACGTGGAGACCTTCGGTTCGGCCAAGGCGGGCGAGTTGATCCTGGTCCCCGACTCCCATTGGCGCCTGAGCCTGTCGATCAACAAGGGCAACGCGACCCAGGCTCTGGCCCTCGCGGTGGGCGGTCAGGTCAGGCTGCTCGGCGCTACGGAGACGAACAGAGATGCCGGCGCCTGACCGCCGTCACCCCAACTCTCCAAGGACGAGCGAGGCCGGGGACCTCTCGTCCGAGGAACGGGGGCGGATGTTGCGGGCGGCGCTCCTGCGCCCGATGAGTCTGGTCGTGCTCGTGATCGGGGTCGTCTTTTTCGCCATGACGACCACCCCTTGGGTGCTCCTCCTCACGCTCGCAACCTACGCCGCCCTGGTCTTTCTCGGCACGAGAGACCCCATACTCCGCCAAAGGACCCTCGGGCACGAAAAGTCTCCGCTCCCTCTGCCCGACGACGTCTCCCCCGAACGGCGCGCCCGGTGGCTCCCGCGCGGTGCGGGGCGCGAGAAGGTCGAGGCCGCGCTCGTCGAGTACCGCAAGGTCGTCGCCGCCATAGAAGGCTCGGACGACGTGACCCGGGCCGTCCTCGACGACGCGGTACCCCGCCTGCACGCGGCGGCCGACCGGCTCGTGGACGTGGCCCGCAACCGGGAGACCGCCGCGCAGACGGCGCGGGACCTGCATCGCGACGCCGGCCCCGGCGGCGAAGACAGGGCGGAAAATCTGCGCGAGTTAGAATCCACGGTGGACGCGGCGGACGCGGAGATCTCCGCCACCTCCCAGGAGTTTCTCGACCTGCGGGCGAGGGTGGTCAGGATCTCGATAGACACGGACAACGCCCGCCGCGCCGACGCCTTCAACGCCTCCCTCGACGAGCTAAACGCCCGCCTGGAGGCCCTCGGCGACGTCTCGTCTCCCGAAAAGTAGAGACAACAGTGGCAACAGAGGGGTACAGACGTACCCGATTCGGCGATCCGAGCGATGGATCGGGCCGGGAAGCACGCCGGTAGTCGCAGGAATCGACCGTATCCCGGTCACGCGAGGGATGTCAGGTACCGCTTACGGCCCCTCCGGGGGGATAAAGATCAAGCATGAGGGGTGAACGTTTCGGGACCGACCCGAAAGACGAGGGTCCGGGGACCGGCCTGGGGTCAGAGAACGGTGGAGATCCTGACTCTACGCGGAACTGGCGCGCCAGCCGCGGCCGTTGTTCTCTTCTTCGACCTCGACGACCTCGGGCTGCGCCTCGGGCCGGCGCACGGGGACGCCGTTCAGTTCCTGCCTCGACTCTTCGACGGAGACCAGGGAGTCCTGGAACCAGTCTTCGAGTTGGCCCATCACGCGGTCGCGGTAGACCTCCGAGCCGCTAGAGACCTCTTCGGCGTAACGCTCGGCGCCGTCCGTGATCTCCCCAGCGCGGCGCTCCGCCCTCTGGCAAAGCTCCGTCTCGGGGACCATTGCGTTCGCCCGGTGGTGGGACTCTTCGACTATGCGGCGGCCTTCCTCTTCCGCGGACTGAACCATGACGCCGCACTCGCGCCGGATCGCCTCGGCCTCGGCCAACTCCCGGGGCAGCGATGCCCTCAACTCGTCCAACATAACCAGGAGATCCGACCGATCCACGACCGCCCGCCCCTTGCGCATGGGCACGCCGGACGCGTCCTGAACGATCGCCTCCAACTCGTCCAAAACCCCACTTATGTACTGCATGTCTTCTCTCATGCAGGCAACCCTAGCACGCTAACTGAGGCTACGCTAGCCTTTCTGAAAGTATTTTTTGATGCTCACCCTCATTCTCAGGTCTAATTTTATCTTAAGGTTAAGTGCAAGTCTTCCACGACCGTCGAACCTCGCGCCGGTCCCCGCCGCCGCGGGATCTTTGCGTTTTATAATGGCGGTTTGTAAAGTTATCCACAGGCGACCTATTACCCGGGCAAGGTTCAAGCGCCCCGCCACGGAGGGTTGAAGCGCGCGTAGAAGGCGTGTGTTTGTATCGTTGGGCGTGTTCTCTGGCGTAGCCTATCGGGTGAGCCCGCAGACGGGGCTTCCCGACTCTTCGGGAGACGGTAATCGGCGGGCTGGCGGGGCGGGTATGACGGTCTTCTTGGCGAGGGTCTGCTCTAGTTCTGGCGGTTCGCCACGCCGGCGGCGATCATGGCTATGATCATCGCTATGACCCGGATGGGGTTCACGGCGCCCTGGATGGCGCTGGGACCGAGGACCACTATGAACGGTATCGCGACGGCGACCACCGAGATGATTATGGCGAGGGTTCCGCCGTTGCGACCGCCGGCGCGGTGGATCAGGGTCCCGGCGCCGTAGCCGGCGGCGGCCGAAAGGAGCAGGGTAAACGGGAGCTGGAGGAGCAAGACCACCGCGAAGACGCCGACCGCGGCGATCCCGACGCCGGCGAGGACGCTGCGCAGGATCTGGTTCGGCTTCATGACGCCCGTGCGGGCGCCACGCGGGAGCCTGGCGTCGTCGGGGCACTTTATGCCGACGTCGGTCTGCCTCATGCACTCGGTGCAGATGGGCCGGCCGCAGGTCGCGCACGAGACGCGGGTCTCCCTCTTCGGGTGACGGTAGCAGTGCTCGATTCCGGCCATCAACGTCCTCTCTCGTCTCGACGGGCGCGCGCCAGTTCGCCCCGGGGCACCAGGACGAGCTCCTTCCTGTAGCTGCGGTGGACCTCCTCGACGACCCGATCGTGCTCCATCTCCCGGCGTTTGATCTCTTCTCTGAGCAGGCGGTTCTCGGCGGCGAGCCTGGCGACGCGACCCTCCAGGTCGAGCACGGTCCTGACGCCGGCGAGGTTCATGCCCATCTCCTGGGTGAGGCGTTGGATGTGCCGGCCGAGCTCGACGTCGTCCTGAGAGTAGAGGCGCGTGTTCTTGATGCTCTTGCGTGGTCGGAGCAGGCCCTTCTGCTCGTACATTCTCAGCGTCTGGGGGTGAACCCCGATCAGCTCCGACGCGATACCGATCATGTACAGGGGCCGCTTCCGCAGGCTCACGAGGCACCGGCCCTCTTGAACAGCCCCTCCCGCACGTTCTCGTCCCGCTCGTCGGCGAGGGCCTCCAGGATCTCGCGCTCCCGACGCTTGAGCTTCGCGGGCACGACGACCC
>CAXUFZ010000196.1:0-7222 GCA_964250345.1 uncultured Rubrobacteraceae bacterium | reverse complement strand
GAGGCGATGCTCGCCCCGCATGTGGCCAGCGGCAAGCTGCGGGTGCTGCGCGAGGTGGGGCTGGTGCGGGTCCGCGGGGCGGGCAAGCAGCGCCTCTACGGCCTTGACGCCCGCGGGCTGCGGCCGGTCCACGAGTGGGTGGGCGGCTTCGAGCGGTTCTGGAGCGGGAGCTTCGACCGGCTGGACGGGTACGTGCAGGAGTTAGAGCAGGCGAGGCGGGAGGGACCACACGATGGCGACGACCAGTAGCGGCGGCGAGCCTGCGCACGCGACCGCGCACCGCGAGATCGTTATGTCGCGGGTCATCAGCGGACCACGGGAGCTGGTGTTCGGGGCGTTCACGCAGGTCCGGCACCTGTCGCGGTGGTGGGGACCGGAAGGGTTCACGACGACGACGCGCTCCTTCGAGTTCCGCGTTGGCGGGGCCTGGGACTTCGTGATGCACGGGCCGGACGGGACCGACTACCGGGAGTGGATCACCTGGACCGAGATCGTCCCGCCGGAGCGCATCGCGCTGGTGCACGGCGAGTCCCGCGACGATCCCAACGCCTTCGAGTCGGTCCTGACCTTCGAGCCGGCCGGAGAGGAGACCCGGATCGTGATGCGCACGGTGTTCCCCACCAAGGAGCTGCGCGACGAGGCGGTGGAGAAATACCACGCGATCGAGGGCGGCGAGCAGACCCTGAGCAACCTGGCCGCCTACGTCGCCGAGATCGTCCGGGAGGGGGCGGAGGGCTGATGGCCGGGAAGGTGTTCTTCAGCGTCACGATGTCGCTCGACGGGTTCATCGCGCCCATGGACGTCCCGTATTCGCAACGCTGGATGGCGCAGTGGATGGAACTGCAGCAGTGGCAGTTCCCGCAGCGGTTCTTGCGGGAGAACCTCAAGCTCGGCGAGGGCGGCGAGGAAGGGCGCGACAACGACATCATGCGGGAAACGTTCGAGCGCACAGGCGCGAACGTGATGGGCAAGCGCATGTTCGACCTCGGCGAGCAGGCGTGGCCGGAGGAGGCGCCCTTCCACACCCCGGTCTTCGTCGTGACGCACGAGAAGCGTGACCCCTGGGAGCGGCCGGGCGGGACCACCTTCCGCTTCGTCAACGACGGCATCGCGCCCGCTTTCGACCGGGCCCGCGAGACCGCCGGCGACCGCGACGTCCGCATCGCGGGCGGCGGCGCGACGATCCAGGAGTACCTGGACAGCGGCCTGATCGACGAGTTCTCTATCGCGCTGTCGCCCGTGCTGTTCGGCTCCGGAATCCGCCTGTTCGAGGGCGTGGATGCGGGCCGCGCGGCCCTGGAGCCGGTCCGTTCGGAGCAGTCGTCGCGGGTGACGCACCTGACCTACGCCGTGCGCCCGCGGTAGCCGCGCCACCACCCCGCCCCAGCGACCCGAGCACCCGCGGCGCGCACGCTCGAATCGGCAGGCCACCACGGCCAACCGCGAATAGCCGCTATGGGCGCCTCCGCGCCGGGCCCGCTGCTGTTCTCCACCCCGGGTCCGGGAAGCGACGCCGAGGGCCGCAAAAAACACTGAGCGGCGGTCCCCACCGGAAGGGAGCCCCGGATGCCCACGAAAAGGCTGCTCTCCGACGCCCAGCGCGTCCGGCTCGCGGCGTTGCCCGAGATGGGCCACCGCGAACTCGTCCGCTATTACACCCTCTCCGAGGCCGACCTCGCGGCCGTCTCCATCCGCCGGGGCGCGGCGAACCGCCTCGGCTTCGCCGTGCAGCTCTGCCTGCTTCGTTACCCGGGCGGGCCAAACCTCGTCATAAACCCTGCGACACATAGGCGGATTTGGCGTGGCGGGAAATCGGACCCGTGGAAGGCATGGAAGAACCCCGTCGCGGGCCCACTCGAGAGATCCGTCGGCACGCGTGCATCGTCCGTGACGGGAACCGCGTTCTGGCGGCAACCGCGTTCGCCCGCGGCGCCCGTCTTTGCTAAGGTGCTTCTCGAGAGCGAGCAGGAGCGTCGTCGTGGTGGTCATCGGAGCACTCATCGGCCAGTTCCCGGCCACCGGGAGCGTGGGAGAAAACCTGGGCGCCATGCGCCGCATCCTGGGGCTCGCCCGGCCGGGCGAGCTGGTCGTCATGCCGGAGGGGGCCCTCTCCGGCTACGAGGAGGACCCGGCCTTCCTCTCCGGGGTGGACCCGGCGGAGATCGAAGAAGGGATACGCGTGCTGGCCGACGAAGCGGCGGGGCGCGGCGTCCACCTGTTCTTCGGCTCCTGCCTGCTCGAGGACGGGCGCTGGTACAACGCCGGCCTCTACCGGGGACCCAACGGCGAGTCGTTCACCTACCGCAAGGTCAACCTCGCCACGAAGGAGAGGAACGCCTTCGCCGCCGGCTCTGAGCTCCCGGTCCTGGAGATCACGGTCGGGGGCCGGCCCGTAAGGGTGGGCGTCCAGCTCTGCCGGGAGCTGCGCTACCCGGAGCACTGGCGGCACCTGGCCGCCTAAGGCGCCGAGGTCTTCGTCTACATGACCAACGCGGTCGGGGACGCCGCCCTCCGGCCGGTGTGGAGGAGCCACCTAGTGAGCCGGGCGGCCGAGAACCAGCGCTTCGTGCTCTCTTCCAACGACTCCCGCCCCGGAGGCCAGAAGTGCCCCACGGCGGCCGTGGGGCCGGGTGGGTTCGTGCTGTGGGAGGCCGGCCCCGAAGGCGAGGAAACGGGTCGGGTGGAGCTCGACCTGTCGAGGGCGCGCGACTTCTACCTCGGGCAGGCGCGCACGGACGTGGTCGAGTGCGTGTACTCGCCGGGCGCCGGGTCCCGGACCGGGAGCCCGGTTCCCCTCGGCCCGTAGGTCCGGCCGCACGCCCCCGTTTTCGAGGTCGATCTGCCCCCCGTAGGCGACGGTCTCGGACCAGGCCTGCTCGGGCCTTTTGACCCACGGGTTCTCCGCCAACGTCACTCCCGCCATGCGTCGCGCACTTTATGGCGAGGTCTCGGCAGGCCGCTGAGATCCGGCGAGGTTGTGCCCCGCCCCACGGTCGAGTTCGTCGCCTCTCAGATCGGGACGGACCCGGACGCCTTCGCCGACTACGCCGGCGGGCGCGAAGGAACCGGGCGGGACACCACCCGCCGCGAGGACGTCGCGGAGGTCGTCGGGACCTTCGGCTTTCGCCGCTTCGACCCGCCGGCCTACCGCGAGCTCTCCCGCTGGCTGCTCCCGATCGCCGAGGGCACCGACTCCGGCGGGACCCTCGTCGGCGCGCTCCGGGAGCAGATGAGGGAGCGCCGGATCGTGGCCTCGACGGTCGAGCGGCTCGCGTGGGAGACAAGGCGCAGGGCGCGGGGATACGTCTTCCGCAGGCTCCTCGCCGACCTCGGCGGTGAACGGCTGGAGAAGCTCGACCTGCTGCTCGTGATGCCGGACGGTAAAGACGAGACCCCGCTAAACCGCATCAGGCGTCCGCCCGGCCCGCCCTCGCCCAAGAACTTCAAGGACGTGCTCGACCGGCTGACGTTCGTGCGCTCATTGGGGTTGCCGGAGGACGCCGGCGGGGGCGTTCATCACAGCCGCCTGACGCGACTCGCCCGCGAGGGGGCCAAGACCACCCCGCAGCACCTCAGGCGCTTCGATACTCTGCGTAGGAGGGCAACGTTCGTTGCCTACCTGACCGAAAGGTCGGCCGAGCTCTCGGACCTGGCCTTGGAGATGCACGACCGCATGATCGGCGCGCTGATGAACAGGGCCGAGAAGATGCGCGACGAGGGTTTCCGCCGCCACGGCAAGGCCATAAACGAGAAGGTCGGCCTCTACGCGAAACTCGGCAAGGCCCTCATCGCGGCCAGGGAGACCGGCGGGGACCCCTACGATGCCCTCAACGAGATGATCGGCTGGGAGCGGTTCGTTCAGAGCGTCGCCGAAGCCGAGGGCCTCGCGCTGCCGGCCAACTTCGACTACCTGGATTTCCTCGAGGCCGGCCACGCCCAGGTTCGGCGCTATGCCCCGGCCCTGCTGGAGGCCTTCGACTTCGAGGCGGCTCCCTCAGCCGGACCCCTGATCGAAGCGGTCGGTGTCCTCAAGGAGATGAACGAGAAGGGCGGGCGGAAGGTGCCCGACAACGCGCCCACCTCGTTCGTAAAGCCACGGTGGCGCGACCACGTCGTGGGTGCCGAGGGCGAGATCGACCGCCGCTACTACGAGCTCTCCGCCCTCTCCGAACTCAAGAACGGTTTCAGGAGCGGGGACGTGTGGGTGCCCGGCAGCCGCCGCTACCGCGACTTCGACGACTACCTCATGCCCAAACCCGCGTTATCGGAAGCGCGGGGCAGCAAAAGCTTCGGATAAGCGCCATTATCGGAACCACATCAAGGTCGTCGGTATTTGCCCGTTTACTATTCGCGCCCTGAGGTGCGGGGCTTGGTCGGGATGCCGGGCGACGCGCAGGGCGGTTGCTCGGCGGGATCCGCGGTCAGCGACCGGAGGGCACCGAGCGTCTCATGGACGAGTTCGGAGAGTGGCTGCTCGGCGTCCTGGTCGAGCCAACGGTCTACCGCCACGCTCACGACGCTCACCGCGATATGGGCGGCCAGGGTTGAGCTCACCTCGTCGACGCCGCGGTCCCGGAACCCCCGACCAACCGCTTCCGACACCACGGAAAGCTTCCGCAGTTCGCGCTCGCGAAGTCCCTCGTCCGCCCGAACGACGGCGCGGCGCGTCCTCAGGTACTCGCGCATGCCCTCGAACCGGGTCGTCGCGACGGTCTCGAGTCCTCGGACGATCACCCCCATCGGATCGAGCGAAGCCGGGGCCTCGGCCATGAGCCTCGCGACCAGCGCGGGGAATTCCTCTTCGACCGTGAAGAGCACCTCGCGCTTGTCGGCGAAGTGGCGGAAGAACGTGCGAGTCGTGAGACCGGCACGGGCGGTGATCTCGGGTACGGTTGTCTCTGCGAACCCCCGTTCGACGAACAGCTCGAGGGCCGCGCGCTCCAGCCGTTCCCGTGCGTTTGGCTTCCATCGACTCACGTCCCCATCCTACTAGACGACGCGACATGACGATATGACGACATGACGTGTCGTGTAGTATAGTGTGATGACACGTCGTGTCGTACGGAAAGGGTGAGCCCTAATGCCTACAAACACAGCCGCCTGGCTCGAAGCGGAGCAGGCCCCCGCGGACGGCCGCTACCTTGCCGCCCCGGGACCCCGCGTCGTCGGGAAGGGTCTCGGGCACGTGCGGGCCGGGTCGGACGCCCGAAAGAGGGGCGTATCTGCCCAAAAGGTGGTCTCTCTATGAGTGGTGTGCGGATGGCGTTCCGCCGCCCACGGGCCGGGATCCTGCTGGGGGTGAGCGCCGGCTGCCTGGTCGTTCTGGCGGCGGCGACGATCGGGCTCGTCGCGGACCCGCGTCTGATCACCGGCGACCCGGCGTGGCTGAAGCCGGCGAAGTTCGCGGTGTCCATCACCGTCTACTGCGCGACGCTGGCATGGCTGCTCACCCTGGTGCAGGGACGGCGGCGGCTGGTCCGGACGGCGGCCTGGGCGACCGGCGTCGCCCTCGCTCTCGAAATGGCGCTGATCCTCCTCCAGGTGGTGCGGGGCACGACCAGCCATTACAACGTCGGCACGCCGTTCGACGCCGCGGTCTTTCAGGTCATGGGAGCCTTGTTGCCCCTGGTGTACGCGGGCGGGGTGCTGGCGGCCGTGCTGCTGACCCTTCAGCGTGGGCTGCCCGCGGTCCTGGCGTCGGGGATCCGTGGCGGCCTGCTCGTCTGCCTGCTCGGCATGACGCAGGCGGTGCTGATGATGAGCAACACCGGCTTCACCGACCCGGGCACGTTGGGCGCGCACACCGTCGGCGGCCCGGACGGAGGACCCGGTCTGCCGGTCACCGGCTGGAGCACCCAGCACGGCGACCTCCGCGTCGCCCACTTCGTCGGCCTCCACGCCCTGCAGGTGCTCCCGCTGCTGGCCTGGCTGCTGCAGCGCTACGCCACCAGTCTCGGTGTGCCCGCCCGGGTCCGGTTGGTCCGGCTGGCCACCGCGGCCTGCGCCGCGGTCGTCGGGCTGCTGACCTGGCAGGCGCTTCGCGGCCTGCCCCTCTTCAGCCCGGACGCGGCGGTGCTGTCGGCCACGGGCCTGGTGGCGGCGCTCTTGGCGGCGGCGGCGGCGGTGGTCGTGGCCGGGGACCGGTGGGCAGCATGACCGAAGCGTCCCGGTTCCGTCGGACACCCGGTTCAGGCCACCGCGACGCCGCCCCGGAACCTCTGGTCATCGGGAAGGGTCTCGAGCACGTGCAGGCCGGGTTCGACGCCCAGAAGAAAGGCGTGTCCGCCAGGAAGGTGGTCGTCTCCTTGTGAGCGCCTTCGAGACGTACCTCGACGACACTCAGACTTTGGGGAACCTGCGCCGGGCGCCGGGGGGACGGCCCTCGCCTCGTCCGTGGAGGTCGCGGACAGAACAACAAAGGAGGTAACCGATGAGGACGGCAAGACCGATCGATGCGGTGGGGCTCGATCCGCTAGGGGCGCCCGGGAGGGCCGGCGTGGACCCTGACGGGCGGTTCACGGACGGACATTACTGGCTGATCTCGCACGCCGGCCACGGTTCGACGGCCCCGCCGGTCCCGCGGTTGACCGGCGGCGGTAGCGTGTTGCCGGTCTTCAGCTCCGGCGAGGAGGCCGCCGAGTTCCTGCGTCTTCGGGGAGACGCCGGAGGCTGGTGGGTCGGGGCCGTGGGCGCCGGTGATCTCCTCGCGATCCTCCTCGGTTCCCGTTGCGCGGACGTGGAGACCGTGACGCTCGACCCCATACCTGGGGTCTCCGAAACTGTCTCCGCCCACCTCGTCGGCGTGTGCGCGGACCGCTTCGCGCGGCACCTCTCGCGGCGCCGGATCGTGAGGGTCGCGTGAGGGTGGACGACGCGGCTCGCGCGCGGACCGTAGCCCGGACGGAGGAGGAACGCATGCTGGCGTTTCTGCGGGAGCGGCTGGACGAGGCCCACGACGCCGGGGAAGCCGTGCTCAGGCTCGGCCCCGAGGAGCTGCGGGGCATGGCCTCGGAGGCGGGCATCGAGGGCGACGCGACCGGCGCCTTCAGGACGCTGGTGCGCTCGAACCTCGTCAGGCTGCGCGGACGCTGGCGGGAGGGTGCCTCGGGCGTCACCGCTCCCGTATACGTCGTCCGCCTCATCGGGGAAACGCCTCGAGGGTCGCGCTGAGGGGCGGTGCTAGCGGGGGTAGGCAGGGCTTCCGTGTT
The DNA here is from genome assembly GCA_964250345.1 of uncultured Rubrobacteraceae bacterium. Classification (GTDB taxonomy): domain Bacteria; phylum Actinomycetota; class Rubrobacteria; order Rubrobacterales; family Rubrobacteraceae; genus Rubrobacter_D. The sequence continues at coordinate 14 of CAXUFZ010000196.1, read as the reverse complement.
CGGGGCTTTCGTCT
>CAXUFZ010000195.1:0-7253 GCA_964250345.1 uncultured Rubrobacteraceae bacterium | reverse complement strand
GGGGAGGGCGGCGTCGGAGCGGGAGCTTTTGGAATATTACTCGAAGCCGACGGTCGAGCCGGATGCCGTCTACGATGGGGACGACGACGTTTGGCGGGTCACCCTGATCGAGGCGGTCTCGGCCGAGGAGGTGGCGGAGTTCTCGGTGGAGGACGATTCGGGCGAGGTGTCTGGGGTCGAGATCTCGTCCGAGGCGGAAGGGCTCACGTATCCCACGCTTTCGGAGGCGGACGCGACGAAGCTGGCGGCGGCGAGCGGCGAGGTGAGGTCGGAGCTCTCGGAGCACGGGCCGCACACGACGTCGACGGCTTACAAGGACGGGGCGTGGACGGTCCGTTTCTACGTGGACGAGACGGGGATGGTCGGCGGTCGGCCGACGAAACAGGGCAAAGAGGTGGCGACCGTCGAGGTGGACGACGCGACCTGGGCGCTCGCCTCGGTGCAGACCGGGGATCAGGTCGGGTGGCTCATGGCCCGCGGCATCACCGGCGCCTACGGCAAGCAGGCGAACTACCCGTGGGTCTGGGGCCCGCTCGCCCTCGCCTTCGCCCTCGCCTTCGCCCGGCCGGACAAGCTCTTCTCGCTCCGCAACCTGGACGTCTTGGTGCTGCTCAGCTTCCTCGTCTCGCACCAGTTCTTCCGGGATGGGATCGTGTTCGAGGCGGTGGTGCTGTGGTACCCGCCCCTGATCTACCTGCTAATACGGACCTTACTGATGGGCTTCGGCGTCGGCGAACGGGTCGAGGGGACGAGCTTCCTCCCCACCTGGCTCCTGCTCCTGATGGCGGGCCTCGCGGGCGGCCTCGTGCTCGCCCTCAACATAGACTCGCGCGTCATAGACGTGGGCTACGCCGGCGTCGTCGGCGCCGACCGCATCATCGAGGGCGGCATCCCCTACGGCTCCATGCCCTCGGACGTCGGGACCGGAGACACCTACGGCCCCCTCAACTACCTGCTCTATGTCCCCTTCGTCCTGATGTTCGGCTTCACGGGCACCTGGGGCTACCTGCCGGCCGCCCACGCCCTCACCCTCTTCTCCTTCGTCGCGGGCGCGATGGCCCTCTTCATCGCCGGCTACAAACTCTCCGGCCCGAAGGGTGCGGCGGCGATGGTCTTCGCGTGGGCGGCCTTCCCCTACACCATCTACGCCACCAACAACAACACCAACGACGTCATCGTCGCCGCCGTAGCGGCGATAAGCCTCGCGGCGGCCTCCTCGCCCCTCGCCCGCGGCGCGACCATCGCCGCCGGCTTCGCCGTCAAGCTCTACCCGCTCATCCTCGGTCCCCTCTGGCTCGCCCACGACGGCTGGCGCCGGCGCCCGATCTCCGACTACCTACTCGGCGCCTCGGGCGTCGTCCTCGTCGCGTTCTCCATCCTCCTCATCCCCGGCCGACCCATCGAGGCCGCCCAGCTCTTCTACGAGCGCACCATCGCCTTCCAGGGCGACCGCGTCAGCCCCTGGACCATCTTCAGCCAGGTCCCCGCGCTAGGCTTCCTGCAACGCCCGCTCCTCGCGCTGACGGTCTTCCTCGCGGTCCTCGTCGCCTTCGTCCCCCGCAAGCGCACCGTCCGCCGCCTCGCCGCCCTCTCCGCCGCCATCGTCATAGCCTTCCAGCTAACCGTCAACTACTGGTTCTACGCCTACATCACCTGGTTCGAACCCTTCGTCTTCCTGAGCTTGCTACTAGCAACGAACGAGAAGACGCCGCTCGATGGGGAGCCCGAGGCTTCGGATCCCGGACGTAAGAAGGGCGGTGAGACGGAAGAGCGCGCCGAGGACGAACCCGGGACGTAGCCAGCGACCGATCCTCGAAGACATGAACACGCGTGTAACATGGCGATAGCGACACCGACGGATGAGGATCAGGGGTAGCGGTGAACGAAGCGTTGCACAAGTCGGAGGGACTCGGGGTAACGGAGGGCGTCCACCGGGCGGTGGACCTTGCCCGAGAATCAGCCCGGACCTACAGCAGCACTCAAGTGGACACAGAGCACCTGCTCCTGGGACTCCTCCAGGAGAAGAGAAGACGGAAAAACTTCGTGGCTTGGTGCCTCGAAGAGTTCGGTGTGGGCCTCCGCAAGGTGCGCGAACAGATAGAGAACGCGTGGACGCCGGACAGACGGGCGGCGGAAGAACTAGAGTTCGCGTTCACGCCACGCCTGAGAAGGGTGGCGGAACGGGCACAGCGAGAGGCGCGGCACCTCGGCCACGACTACCTGGGCACCGAGCACCTACTCTTGGGTCTGTTAGGAGAGTCGGAGGGTAGCGCGGCGCAAGTCCTCTCCAACCTCGGTGTGGATCGGGATAGAGCTCGCCAAACGGTCATGCGCCTGCTCGGCGTCAACCCATGACGAGAGCAAAAGCAGCTGAAGATCGCGTAGATCCTCCGGTACATCCGGGGGAGGTCCTAAAGCAGGAGTGGCTGGAACCGCTCGGGCTGAACCCGGGCGGGCTGGCAAGGGCCTTGGGGGTGGACAGGCAGGCCGTCTACGAGATCGTGGGCGGAAAGCGCGGCATCTCCGCGGATATGGCGCTCAGGCTCGCGCGTTGGTCCGGGATGCGCGCGGGGTTCTGGATCGGCCTGCAGACCGACCACGACCTTCAGATGGCCGAGTGGAAGCGCGGCCGGGAGATTGCGGAGCAGGTAAAGCCGCTAGCACAGACGATTTGATCCCACCTGCTTTACCACGATCACGACTCCGGAGCGGGAATGGGAAGCCCGACGCCTGACATCGAGGGCAGGCTGGTGGCGCTTGGTCCGTTTCGTCGCGACCTCGTCGCCACCTACGCGCGGTGGTTCAACGACTTCGAGACGCTGCGAACCCTCAACGTGACGCCGCGGCCCGTCGCCTTCGAGCAAGAGCTGGCGTGGTACGAGCGCCAGGCGGCCGACCCGCGCTCGACGCATCTCACGGTCTACGAGCTACGTGCCCTGCGTCCCATCGGCACGACGACGTTGGCCCGCATCGACCATCGCAACCGCGCGGCAGACTTCGCCGCCGTGATCGGGGAGCGGGATCTCCGGGGCCGGGGGTTCGGCGCGGAGGCGATCCGTCTGACCCTCCATTACGCCTTCTCCACGCTCGGCTTGCACAACGTCCGCGTCAGGATCGTGGGTTCCAACCACGCGAGCCTCCGCGCCCACGAGAAGGGGGCTTCCGCGAGATCGGCCGCCGCTGGGAGTGCCGCAGGGTAGGGGGACACGGGTACGATGAGGTGTGGATGCAATGCCTTAGCACCGCGTTCGACGAAAAAGTCGTGGCACGCAACCTTTCGACAGAGGAGGACCCGCGCACGTGAACGCTGGAGATCCCATCCTCAACATCATCGGCGAGCGGGTCGCGCTCGGCCCGCTCCGGCGCGACCTTTTGCCGCTCTACCAGCGTTGGATCAACGACTTCGGCACCATACGCACGATAGGTTTTCCGCCCGGCCCGATGACCGCAGAGAAGGAGCAAGACTGGTACGAGCGCCAGGCAAGAGCGGAGGACGAGATGCTTTTCACCATCTACGAGCGGGAGGCGATGCGACCCATCGGCAACACCGGCTTGCACGGCGTGGACTACCGCAACAGGCGGGCCACGTTCGGCATCATGATCGGCGAGGCGGACTGCCGGGGCAAGGGCTTCGGCACCGAGGCGACCCGCCTGTTGCTCGACTACGCCTTCACGGCCCTCGGCCTCCACAACGTCATGCTCACGGTCTTCGCCTTCAACCCTGCCGGCATCCGCGCCTACGAGAGAGCCGGTTTCAAGGAGTTCGGCCGGCGCCGCGAGTGCCGCACGATGGGCGGCGGGCTCTACGACGAGGTCTACATGGACTGCCTCGCCTCCGAGTTCGAGAGCCCCGTACTCGGGCGTGTCTTTCGGCCGGACGAGCCACGATAGCTCCACCGCGCACCCGATCCTACAAACTGCTTTCACCTGTTCGCGCGTAGCGTAACCACGTACCCACGCGCGCGAAGCCGAAGCGGAGATACCAGTCTTTCGGCCAATCGTCGGCGTCGGCGCGCAGGCAGAGGCCGGCGAGGTCCAGGCGCACGGCCTCGCGGCAGACGGCGAGGAGCAACTCGCGGCCGAGCCCCCTTCCCCGGAAGGCCGGGGCGACGTCCACGTCCTGAAGCCGACCCACCCGCCCAACCGGCGTGTCGAACAGGATGAGGCCGATACCGCCGACCACGCGGCCGTCCGCCAGCGCCAGGTGCCAGTCCCCGGTCAAATGCTTGCCGCGGTGCCGGATCCGGCCGACCACGCGACGTCCGATCCCGGGCGAGTAGCCGGCGAATTCCTTCTCGACCTCTTCCCGGTACGCGGCCATGACCGCCCAGTGCTCCTCCGAGCGCGCGGGGATCAACTTTAGGCGTCGTGGAGACGGACGGCGCAAGCCTTCCCGATCCAACCAGAGCGCCAGACGCCGCGAAGGCGCCTTGTCAGGTCCGTCGGGGAGAAAGTCCCGCCCCTCCGTCTCGGAGGCGCAGACGAACTCGAAGGGATGGAAACAGGGCGCGGGTTGGATCCCCGGCTTCTTCAAAGGCCTTCGTAGCCAGGCGACGTGCGAGCCGCCGAGGTCCCACCGGGCGCAGTCGTGGGTTGCTAGGCCGGACCCGAACTCCGCGACCGGGTTGCCCGCGCGGGCGATGTCCCACTCCGTCGACCAAGCGATCCGGTTCAGCCGGTCGCCCGTCAGCCCCCGCGCTCTTCCCTCCATCGGTCCAACCGCTCCTTGATGTCGGCCTCCGCGCCGCTCTCTTTCGGCTCGTAGTAGACACGGTCCCTTAGCTCCTCCGGCAGGTAGTGATCGTTCATGCCCTCGGGCGCGTCGTCGTGTGCGTAGCGGTAGCCGGCGCCGTAACCCTCGCTCCTCATAAGGTCCGTGCGGGAGTTTCGCAAAAAGAGCGGAACCTCCGGCGTGGTCTGCCGGCGCACGTCGTCGAGGGCCTTGCCTATGCCGGCGTAGGCGGCGTTGGACTTCACGGTGGATGCCAGGTAGGTCGTCGCCTGGGCGAGCGGGATGCGCCCCTCGGGCATCCCCACGAGGCGGACGGCCTCGGTGGCGGCGACGGCGAGCGGCAGGCCTTGCGGGTCGGCGTTGCCGATGTCTTCGGAGGCGAGGATGACGAGGCGCCGCGCCACGAAGACCGGGTCCTCCCCCGCCTCCAGCATCCGCGCCAGGTAGTGGAGGGCGGCGTCCGGGTCTCCGCCGCGGACGCTCTTGATGAAGGCGCTTATGACGTCGTAGTGCTCCTCGCGGCCGTAGCGGAGCGCCCGGTTGCCGACCGCCCGCTCGACGTCCCCGATCTCGACCTTCTTCGTGCCGGCCGCCGCGACCTCCAACGCGTTCAGCATCCGGCGCCCATCGCCGCCGGCTAGGCTCAACAGGTACTCGCGCGCGTCGTCCGAGATGGCGACGCCGAGCTCGTCGGTGCCGCGCCCGATGAGGGCACCCAGATCCTCTTCGGACAACGACCGCAACCGCAGCACCCGGGACCGGGAGAGCAGAGGCGCCGTAACCTCGAACGAGGGGTTCTCCGTCGTCGCCCCGATAAAGTCCACGAGCCCTTCTTCGAGGGCCGGCAGCAGGGCGTCCTGCTGAGCCTTGTTGAAGCGGTGGACCTCGTCGACGAAGAGCAGCGTCCCCCGGTCCTCGAACTTCAGCCGCTCGCGCGCGCCGTCGAGCGCGGCGCGAAGGTCTTTTACGCCGCTCGTCACGGCGCTCAGGGGCACGAACTCCTCCTCGACCTCGCCGGCCAGCACGCGGGCGAGGGTCGTCTTGCCCGTGCCCGGCGGTCCCCAGAGGACGAGCGAGCCGACCCTGCCCCGCTCTACCACGGCTCTGAGCGGTCCGTCCTCGCCCGTCAGGTGCTGCTGGCCGACGACCTGGTCCAGAATCCCCGGGCGCAAGCGTTCGGCGAGGGGGGCGCGGCGGGAGAGGTTGTCCGCGTTCGATGCGTCGAAGAGATCCACCGCGCCAGTATATTAGACGGCGGCCTCTTACCCGTCCGCGTCCGGCGTTCCCGGGGGCGTCCGCGGTCATCGGGGGCCGTAGAGGTGGCGGCGGGCCAGGTCGGCGAGGTCGTTGGCGGCCCCCCGGCCTTCGCGAAGGGCGAGCACGAGGCGCCCGCCGTTCTTCTGGTCCAGGCCCGCGTCCCAGGTCGTGCCCGTGTACCGGTGCCAGTGCCGCTTGACGCTCACGCCCGCGACGTCCGACAAAGAGAGCGCGGTGCGCCGCCCCGACAGCCACCCCGGCTCGGTCACCGTTCCGGCGGCGGTGTCCACAACGAGGACGTGCCGCCGCAGCACGTAGCGGTACAGGGTGAGAACACCGACGACCAGGAACAGCATCCCGAAACCGCCGAAGACCACGACCATCCAGGCCTCCGGACGCCCCGCGGCGAGCACGTAAACGATGAAGGAGCCAAGCCCGGCGAAGGGTATTCCGACGAGCGCCTCCGGTGAGCGACGGGTCGTGATGGTCAGCGTCGTGCCCTGACGGGTCACGTCCACGGTGCTCAGGCGCACCCCGTCGGGCATCGTTTGGTGCGCCGACAGGCCATCCCTTCCTTCTGCGTCTTCGCCCAAAACGCTCCCTTTCTCCGCCGGTCTCTCTGTTGCTCAACCCTCGTCGCGCTCGTGGCCGGCGCCTCGACGGGCGACCAGCCCTCGGTGGCCCGCGCCCGCCGCCTGTCGGAGAACGCCCTCGCGCAGAACAACACGCCGAAGGCGACCAGGGATGCTGCCACGGGCAGGAGGGCGAGAACAAACGCCGGCATGGAATCGACGGCTTCGGACATGAACAGGAGGACCATGAGCGCGAAGGCCGCCGCGAAGGAGACGAAGAAGGCGCTTATCATCCCGTCCATGCCCCACCCGTCCGCCGGACGGACCCCCACGCGCGTCCCCGCGGGCGTCCCCGCGGGCTCCGCCTCGCCTCCCGGTTCGTTCAGCGTGACGTTCTTCGTGTCCGGTCTTCCCATGCTCGACCTCCAGGTATCCCGACGTGCACGATGCGAGGCGTCGCGGACCATCTTCGACCGCGGGCGCCGGGCGGGGAGCGTCGAGGCCGACCTGAGGGGGCCGTCGGCCTCGCGCCACGGGCGCGGCCGACGCGTTCGGCGGCGACGTTCCCTTCTTTACGAGGCTTCCCTCGAACCCGGCCCCGCGCGCCATGATAGGTCGCGCGCGTTAGCCGGCCGTTAGCGGGGAGACCGGACAGGTCGGCGGTCCCGCGTATTTTGGGCGGTGTTTTAGGG
>CAXUFZ010000194.1:0-7328 GCA_964250345.1 uncultured Rubrobacteraceae bacterium | reverse complement strand
ACGTAGCGCAGCGGCACGTCGCCGAGCAACTCCTCCAGCCGCGGCCGGACGAAGGTCCACGCGCCCATGTTCGCCGGCTCCTCCTGGGCCCACGCGACCTCGCGCAGGTTCGGGTAATTTTCCAGGACTTCCCTGACGCTCTCCTCGGGCCACGGGTAGAGCAGCTCGACCCGGGCGACGGCCGTGGAGCCGTCTTCTTCGCGCGAGTCGCTGCCGGCGAGCTCCGTGTAGAACTTGCCGGAGCAGAGGATGAGACGCTCTATCTCGTCGGCCCGGCCGCGCGCTTCCTCGTCGTCGAGGACCGTTTGGAAACGCCCTTCCGAGAGATCCTTTAGACCGGAGCCGGCCATCGGGTGCCGGAGCAGGCTCTTGGGCGCCATGACGATGAGCGGGCGCTTGTTCTCCTTGAGCGTGGCCTGCGCCCGCAGCAGGTGGAAGTACTGGGCGGCCGTCGTCAGGTTAGCGACGCGCACGTTCTCCATCGCCGCGAGCTGCAGGAACCGCTCCAACCTGGCGCTGGAGTGCTCCGGGCCCTGTCCCTCGTAGCCGTGCGGCAGGAGCAGGACGAGGCCCGAGGTCTGGCCCCACTTGGCCTGGCCGGAGACGATGAACTGGTCGATCATGGGCTGCCCGACGTTGGCGAAGTCCCCGTACTGGGCCTCCCAGAGAACCAGAGCGTCGTCGGCGGTCATCGTGTAGCCGTACTCGAAGCCCATCACGGCGATCTCCGAGAGCGGGCTGTTGTGGACGGCGAAGGAGGCCTTTGCCTGCGGGATGTTCTGCATCGGCACGTAGTCCTCGCCGACCTCCTCGTCGTGCAGGACGAGGTGGCGCTGGGAGAACGTGCCGCGCTCGGAGTCCTGGCCGGTCAGCCGGATCGGGACGCCGTCCGAGAGCAGCGAGGCGAACGCGAGCGCCTCGGCGTGGGCCCAGTCGATGCGGTCCTCGCCCTCGTCGCCGAGGCTGGCCCGCGTCTTCTGGAAGAGCCGCTCCAGCTTGGAGTTCGGGGTGAAGCCCTCGGGGCGCTCCAGGAGCGCCGCGTTCAACTCGACGAGCTTGTTCGCCGGAACGGCCGTCTCGGGGACCTCTACGACGGGGGTGCGGGGCTGCTCGGTCTCCAGGTCGTCGTCGCCGACCTCGTCCTTGGGCTTGTTGCGGACCTCCTCCATGCGGCCCTGGATCTCCTCGACCATCCCCCCGGCCTCCTCGGCCGTGACGATGCCCCGGTCTTCGAGCTCTTTCGCCCACAGCTCGCGGACCGTCGGGTGCTCCCTTATCTGCTGGTACATGACGGGCTGGGTGTAGGCGGGCTCGTCGCCCTCGTTGTGGCCGAAGCGGCGGTAGCCGATCAGGTCTATAAGAAAGTCCTTATGGAACCTCTCTCGATAAGCGTAGGCCAACCGCGTGGCCGCCAGGCAGGCCTCCGGGTCGTCGGCGTTGACGTGGACGACCGGGATCTCGTACCCCTTCGCCAGATCGCTCGCGTAGGTGGTCGAGCGCGCGTCCTGGCGCTCGGTCGTGAACCCGAGCTGGTTGTTGGTGATGATATGGATGGTCCCGCCGGTCCTGTACCCTGGCAGCCGGCTGAGGTTGAGCGTCTCGGCCGAGACCCCCTCGCCGGGGAACGCCGCGTCGCCATGCAGGAGCACCGGCAGCGACCGCTTCTCGTCCCTGACCGGTGGGCCGGCCGCGTCGCGTCGCTCCTGGGCCGCGCGGGCCATCCCTTCGACCACGGGGTTGACGTGTTCGAGGTGGCTCGGGTTCGGGGCGAGGTTGACGAGGACCTGCTCGTCGGCCTCGGCGTCGCTGAGGTGGTAGCCCCGGATGCCGAGGTGGTACTTGACGTCCCCGACCCAGGCGTCGCCCGGCCGGCTCGCCGCCGAAGAAGACTCGCCCTTCTCGGGCTGCTGGAACTCGCCGAAGATCCTGGAGTAGGATTTGTCCAGGACGTGGGCGAGGACGTTCAGGCGGCCCCGGTGGGCCATGCCGAGGACCATCTCGGGCGTCCCGCCGTCGGTGGCGCGGCGCGCGATCAGGTTGAGCATCGGCACGACCATGTCGTTGCCCTCGACGGAGAAGCGCTTCTGGCCGAGAAACGACTTGTGCAGGAACTTCTCGAAGGTGTCGATGCGCGTCAGGCGCGAGAGCAGCCGCCTGGCGTCGTCGCCCTCCATGCGCTTGTGGAACCGGCCGGACTCGACGGCCTCCCTGAGCCAGAACCGCTCGTCGGGGTCGTGGACGTGGCCGAAGTCGTAGCCGGTGGTGTCGCAGTAGAGGTTCCTGAGCTTCTCCACGGCTTCTCTGGCCGTGGCGCTCTTCTCCGCGATGGGCCCGCCGATGATGAGGGGCGGCAGGGTTTCGAGGTCTTCGTCGGTGATCCTGTAGAACTCCGGGTCGAGCGTCGGGTCACCGGGCGGCTCGCTGCCCAAGGGATCCAGCTTCGCGGCCCTGTGGCCGAAGTCCCTGATGTGCCTGACGTGCTTGGAGGCCCCGACGGCCTTCTCGACGTCGAGCTCCACGTCCTGCGGCGCCGCGGCAACGCCCGCGCTCCCGTTGGAGCCGTTCGGCTGCGGCGGGTTCCAGGACTCGAAGAAGGCCCGCGCCCCCTCGTCGACGGATCCGGGGTCCTCCCGGTACCGCTCGTACAACTCCAGCACGTAGCCCAGGTTGGGCCCGTAGAATTGGCTCTCTGTCTGGTTTTTCAACGGATCACACCCTCACGTCGCGGTCCGGGAGAAGCCCGAGCGTGCGACGAGGAGAGGCGAGATCATACCCCGCCTCTCCCCGCGCCGCGCTCTTGGCAAGGCTATAAACAACTCGATCCTCTTAATAATACCCCACATGGCGGATAGGGTTGTACCCCGAAAAGACCGTCTCCTACACCGGTGCCGACGCGGGCCGGGCGGCCGGGTTTTGGGTTCAGGTTCGAGGTTTTAGGCTCCAGGTTCCAGGGGTGGTCGCGCAGATCCCGCGAGACCACCCCTCGCCGGTTTTCCGGGGCCGCGCCCTGCCTTCGTGCCTCGAACCTCGTGCCTGAAGCCTCTACCCGCCGAGCTGACTCCGCGCCAGCCGTAGGTCTTCCGCCATGCCGGTGTGCCCGAACTTCTCGGCCTGCCGGACGCCGGTCCCGTAGACCTCCCCGGCCTCGTCCTCGCGACCGAGCTCCGTCAACACCTCGCCCAGCCTCAGGTACGCGTTCCCCTCGTCGTCGGGGTTGGCGGAGAGGTAGCGCCGGAGCGCCGCCGCCTCGTCCTCGGACCTGCCGGCCTTGCGGTACTCGTTCGCCAACGCCAACAGCCCCGTCGGGTTGTCCGGGTTGTCCGCCAGCATCCGCTCGAAATAATCTATCCGGTTCCGCGCGTTCTCCACAAAAGACCTCTCTTCGAAACTGTCCTCCGGCCCACCAGTATAGAACCGACGCCGGACGGGGACGAAGAGCTCGCGAAAACGGCGAAGCCGCCGCGCATCTCACGCGGCGGCTCCGTATCCGTGCTGCGGTTGTTGGGTCAGGCGGCCAGCGACCGGCCGAACTCGCCGGAGGCGAGCATCCGCTCGGCCTCGCGCTGGACCTGTCGGACGCGCTCGCGGGAGATGCCGATCTCGTCGCTCAGCTGCGCCAGAGTAGCAACACCCTCGTCGCCGAGGCCGTAACGCCGCGTCAGGACCAGCCTGTGACGCTCGGGGAGCCGCTGGATGGCCTCGTCGAGCCCCGCGGTCTCCATGTCCCGGATCACCTCGCCGGCGGTGTCGGAGGACCGCTCGTCCTCGACGAACTCGCCGACCTCGGAGCCGTCGCCCTCGGACCCTATCTGCTGGTTGAGGCTGGAGGCGTCCCAGAGCGAGCTCTTGAGATCCCGCACCTGCTCCACCTCCCACTCGAGCTTCTTGGCGACCTCCTCGTCGGTCGGCTCGCGCGTGAGCTCAGCCGAAAGGGCATTGTACGTCCGGGCCATCTTCCTGACCTTGTCGCCCCGGTGGACCGGGACCCGGATGGTGCGGCCCTTGTCCGCGACGGCGCGCTGCACGGCCTGCCGGATCCACCATGTAGCGTAGGTCGAGAAACGCCATCCGCGCTCGGGCTCGAACTTCTCGACGGCCTTCATCAGGCCGATGTTGCCCTCCTGGATCAGGTCCTCGAAAGGCAGACCCTGACCGCGATACTTCTTGGCAACGCTCACCACGAGCCTCAAGTTCTTCTCGATGAGCCGCTGCCTGGCCCGCCGCTCGCCGGCCTTCGCCCGCGTCGCGAGATCCATCTCCTCCTCCCGCGACAACAGCTTGCCCTTGTCTATGCGAGCAAAGTAACTCGGCAACAACTCCGGCGTCTCCGAAGGACGCTCCGACACCAAGCTCATATTAGTCTCATTCGCCATCTCATAGCCCCCGAAATCTCTGTTCTCCAACGCTTGTAAATATACACCATCGCTATACAATTTTCAAGTGCAAACTATGGTATTCTAAATGACAGAACAAGAAACAGGAGTGGGAGATGAGCAAGAGGAGCTACGACCAGCATTGCACGGTGGCGCGGGCGTTGGACGTCGTCGGGGAGCGGTGGACGCTGTTGCTGGTGCGCGAGCTCTTGACGGGGCCGAAGCGGTTCAAGGATCTGTGCGGGGGTCTGCCGGGGATCGGGACGAATTTGCTCGCGGCGCGGTTGAAGGCGTTGGAGGAGGACGGGATCGTGCGCCGGACGACGCTGCCGCCGCCGGCGGGTACCGGCGTGTACGAGCTGACGGGTGTGGGCCGGTCGCTGGAGCCCGTGGTCGTGTCGTTGTCGCGGTGGGGCTCGATGCTGATGGATGACCCGCGCGAGGGGGACGACGTCAGGCCGGCGTGGGTGGTGACGGCGCTGCGATCCTCGCTCCGACCGGCGGCGGGCGGCGACAGGGAGACCTACGAGCTTCGCATCGAGGGGGAGGTTTTCCACCTGCGGGTCGCGGGTGGAGCCGTCGAGGCCCGGCAGGGACCGGCCGAAGAGCCGGACGTCGTGGTCGTCGGCGGGACCGGGACTTTTTTGGAGCTCGCGGCGGGGCGGTTGGGATGCGAGGAAGCGTTGGCGTCCGGGGGTATCCAGATAGAGGGTGACCCCGAAGACCGGGCCCGGACGCGGTGCCTGGAGGTGCTCGGGTCGGCCGTCGCGCCGCGCGAGGCGGTCCGAGCGTAGCGGCGGGCTCCGCCGCGGCGACGCGTCCGCCAAAACCCGCTATTCTAAGGGCGTGTTTTGTACGTCGCTCCCCCATCATCCTTTTCCTTCGTGGACCGTTCTGAGGGAACGGCTGCCCGTGCCCTGCGGGGCCGGGGATCCGTCGTGAGCCCGGCCAACGAGGGCAGGCGGTTCGACACCCGCGCCGTGCACTCCGGTGAGCGTCGGGGCACGGGCGGCAACGGCAACGGTCGGGGCGAGTTCTACCCGGTCTCGACGCCCATCTACGCCTCGACGACCTTCTCCCACCCGGACGTCCAGACGACGGACAGGGTTCTGGGCGGCGAGGAAGAAGGCTACTCCTACGCCCGCTACGACAACCCGACCGTGCGGGCCTTCGAGGAGGCGCTGGCCTCTCTGGAGGTGCCTGGGGGCGGGGCGCGGGCGTTCGCGTTCGGCTCTGGGATGGCGGCGACGCACGCGGCGATGGCGGCGGCGGAGCTCACCCCGGGGGCGACGGTGCTGGCCGCCGAGCAGCTCTACGGCTCGACGGCGACCCTGCTCGTCCAGGTCTTTGGTAACAACGGCGTCGAGACCCGGTTCATCGACGCCTACGACCTCGGGTCGGTGGAGAAGAAGGTCGCCGAGCTCAAGCCCCGGGCCGTCGTCGTCGAGACGATCTCGAACCCGCTGTTGCGGGTCGCTGACGTGGCGGGGATCGCGGAGATAACGCGCGCAGCCGGGGCCGCCCTGATCGTGGACAACACCTTCGGCACCCCCTGCCTGCAACGCCCCCTGGAGCTCGGCGCGGACATCGTCGTCCACAGCGCGACCAAGTACCTCTCGGGCCACGGGGATCTCACGGCCGGCGTCGTCGTGGCCGGCCCGCCCTACGACGCGGCCGTGGAGGGCATCCGCAAGCTCGTCGGCGGTGTGCTCGGCCCCTTCGAGGCCTGGCTGGCCCACAGGGGCCTCAAGACGCTGCCCCTCAGGATGAACCGCCAGTGCGAGAACGCCCGCGAGATCGCCTCTCGCCTCCAGAGCCACCCGAAGGTTGCGAAGGTCAACCATCCGTCGCTCCAAGACCACCCGGACCGCGAGACCGCAGAACGGGTTCTCTCCGACGCCGGCGGCCTGCTCTCTTTCGAGTTGGACGTGGAACCGGAGCGGGGGCGCGAGGCGGCCTTCAGGTTCCTGAACGCTCTAGAGTTGTGCGTGAGGGCCCCGAGCCTTGGGGACGTTTACACGCTCGCGATACATCCGGCCACCTCTTCGCATCGGGAGCTCTCGCCCTCGCGTCGGGAGCGGTTGGGGGTGAAGGAGAACCTGATCCGGCTCTCCGTCGGCATCGAGCACCCGGAGGACGTGATGGGCGACCTCGCGCAGGCCCTCGACCGGCTCTAGACTCAAAACCCGAAGCTTCTGTTGTGAGAAAGTACGTCTCCGGCGGTCGGACGATCAGGAGGCGGAGATGGCCAGGACGCACTACTTCCCGGAAGATCAGGTCCACTACCTCTGGGACAACGAGATAGACCCCGTGCTCACCGTCGAGCCGGGGGACACGGTGGTCTACCGGACGCGGGAGGTTTCGGACGGCCAGATCTCGCCGGACTCGACCGCCGACGACCTCGCCACCCTGGACTGGGAGAAGCTCTACCCGCTGGCCGGCCCGGTCGCGATGCGCGGCGCCGAGCCGGGCGACGTGCTCGCGGTCGAGGTCCTGGACATCCACACTCTGGGCTGGGGCTGGACCGCCATCATCCCGGGGACGGGTCTGCTATCCGAGGACTTCACCGATCCGTACCTCAAGATCTTCGACCTCACCAACGGCGACTTCACGTTCTTCGCGGACGACATCGTCGTCCCCATAGAGCCCTTCTTCGGCACGATGGGCGTCTCCCCTACCGGCCGCGAGAAGCCCGTCATCATGCCCCCCGGGCCCTTCGGCGGCAACATGGACACCCGCCACCTCACGAAAGGCTCCGTCCTCTACCTCCCCGTCCAGCACGCCGGCGCCCTCTTCTCCTGCGGCGATGCCCACGCGGCCCAGGGCGACGGCGAGGTCTGCGTCACCGGCATCGAGTGCGCCATGCACGCCGCCCTCCGCTTCGACCTCGTAAAAAACAGGAGCATCCCGGCCCCCCAGTTCCAGACGCCGGGCCCGCTGACCCCGCTCGTGGAC
>CAXUFZ010000193.1:0-7329 GCA_964250345.1 uncultured Rubrobacteraceae bacterium | reverse complement strand
GCGTCGCCAGGTGGCGTACTCGACCCGCAGGCTGCGGAGGTCGTCGACCAGCTCGGGGCCGGCCGCATGGGGCCCACCCCGCGCCCGGGGCCCGGCCCGCGCTCCGGCGGGGCCCGCCTCCTCCGGCGCGGCGCCGCCGACGACTCATCCGGCCCCAGGCTCATCCTAAGCCTCGCCCTGGCCCTCCTGACGGGCACCATATCCGGCGTCCTCACCCTCCTCGTCTACGCCTACGGCATCCTCCCGCCCGGCGGCGTCCTCGACCCGCTACAGCTCGTCCGTAACTCCATCCACTCCGCCCCCGGCGTCGGTCTCCTCATCGCCTGGACCATCGCCCGCGACCTGCTCCCCGCCGGCCTAGCCGGCCTCTTCCTCTCGCCCCTCGTCGGCGGCACCCTCCAGCGCCTCTGGTCCTCTGGACGCCCCACCCAACAGCGAACCTACGAACACCCCCCCCCCACCCGCCAACCAACCACCCTTCCCACTCGCCCCGGCTTTCCGGGCGCGTACGCCCGCTGTCGCGGGCTTTCAGCACGCTGCGGCCTTCGGCCTCCGCTTTCGGCAACGCTTCGGGCCTCGCGGCCCTCGCTTTCAGCACGACGCTTCGCGCCTTTCAGCTACAACCTTTTCGCTTTGCGTGGTGCCGTGCAGGCGCGTCTGAGAAGACGCCGGGCGTTTTTTGGGGCTAGCTGAAAGCGGAGGCGCAGCCGGAGCGTGCCGAGAGCGGAGGCCGAAGGCCGCAGCGTGCTGAAAGCCCGCGACAGCGCCGTGCTGACAGCGTAGTCCAGAGGGCGAAGCGTGCTCGACGACCGTAGGGAGGAGCGCTAGATAATGCTTACCAGGGGCGAGAGTTTGCAGTCCGCCACGGCGTAGTCTTCCGTCTGGTGCGACGGGCGGACGGCGTACTCGATGCAGTTGCTCCGGCAGTCGGCCTTGCCGCAGGGGATTTCCACGGTCCCCAGGTCTTCCACGATGCGTACGACCGGGTCCAACTCGTCGCCGGGGGTGGCGTCCTTGCGGCGCACGTATTCGCCCTCTTCGAAGTGCAGTCGGCCGTAGCGGAATACGGTCATGCATAGATTGTACACTGGTTGTTGACCTGGATCACGTAGGGACGAAGGGGGCGGTTTGAGGGTCTACATATCCGTGGACATGGAGGGCGTCACCGGGGTGACGCACCCGGAGGACGTGATCCCGGGTCGCTCCCAGTACGAGCGTTTCCGCCGCTTCCTGACGGCCGACACAAACGCCGCCATCGAGGGCGCCGCCGCCGCGGGCGCGACAGAGTTCCTCGTTAACGAGGCCCACGATGGGATGCGCAACGTCCTCATCGAGGAGCTGGACGAACGGGCGGAGCTGATCGTCGGCTCCCGCAAACCCTTCTCGATGATGCAGGGCTTCGAAAACTCGGACGTCGCCTTCTTCGTCGGCTACCACGCCCGCGCCGGCGGCGAGGGCGTCCTCAGCCACACCTTCAACAGCCCGACCGTGGTCTCCACCGTCGAACTGAACGGCGAACCGTGCAGCGAAGCCCGCATGAACGCCGCCCTGGCCGGCCTCTCCGGCACCCCCGTCGGCCTCGTCACCGGTGACGACCTCGCCTGCGCGGAGGCGCAATCTCTCTACGCCGGCGTCCAAACCGCCCGGGTAAAGACCGCCGTCGACCGCTACACGGCCCGGTGCCTGACACCGAAAGTCTCCCTGAGAAGCATCCGCGAGGCGGCGGAGCGGGCCGTGACCGGCGCGGACGGCCTCGCGCCCTACGCCCCCGATCCGTCGTACACCTTCACCGTCGAGTTCGCCACAGCGAGCGCGGCGTCCAGCGTGATGTTCTTCCCCGAGCTCGAACGCGTGGACGACCGGCGCGTCTCCTGGACGCACGACGATTACCCGACCGCCTTCAAGATGTTCGTCGGCGTCATGCGGATGGCCCGCAGCGACCCCGATTATGGATAGGGATGACCGTGGACCAAAACTCGATGAAAAGGGGGGACGCGATGCGCTACGTGGTGATCCTGGAGCGGAGCGCGAACGGTTTCGGCGCTTACGTGCCGGATCTCCCGCGCTGCGTGGCCGTGGCCGAGACGAAGGACGAGGTTGTTGCGTCTCATCGGAGAGGCCGTCGGGTTGCACCTCGAAGGGCTATGAGAGGATGGATTACCGATCCCCGAGCCTGCGTCGAGCAGCGAGTACGTGGAGGTCGGGACCGCCTGACGACGGCAGGTTCTTCGAGGAGCTGTGGGTGGCAGGGAGAGGAGGCCGCTGTGGGCGGGGTGATCTACCTGATGCGAGACAAAGGCGGGTTAGTCGCGATGAGGGAACACGCCTACGATACGGAGGCCTTGCTACAAGGGTACTTAGCGGACCATCCGGATCTTCTCGCGGGGGACCAGATAGACGACGTCGAGCCACGCAGGTGGCTGCTCATCTCGCGCGAGATGGGGCTGCCATCCGAAGAAGGCGGCGGCGATAGGTGGTCGGCGGATCACCTGTTTCTGGACCAAGACGCGATCCCGACCATCGTCGAGGTCAAACGGAGTACCGACACCCGCTCCCGTCGGGAAGTCGTGGCGCAAATGCTCGACTACGCGGCAAACGGGGTCATGTACTGGCCGCTCGACAGGTTGCGCTCCACGTTCGAGGCGAACTGCAAAGCCCGCGGCCGTGAGCCGGAGACAACGCTGCTCGAATCGTTCGATCCCGGAATCGACCCGGAAGAATTCTGGCAAAGAGCCACAACCAACTTGCAGGCGGGCAAGGTGCGTTTGATCTTCGTCGCAGACAAAATCCCGGCCGAGTTGCGACGGATCGTGGAGTTCTTGAACGAACAGATGAACCCCGCGGAAGTCCTTGCCATCGAGATCAGACAGCACGTCGCGGACGACCTGATAGCTTTCGTGCCGCGGTTGATCGGACAAACAGCGCAAGCGCAAAGGGCCAAGTCCTCCGTTACGGGCGCCCGTCGAAAGTGGGACGAAGCTTCTTTTTTCGACGACTTGAGGGGGAGAAGGGGCATCGAAGCGTCGGTGGTCGCCGAAAAGATCCTCGACTGGGCGCAACGCGGGGCAACTTACGTTTGGTGGGGCGAGGGCAAGACAGAGGGTTCCTTCGTGCCGATGCTGCGGCACAACGGGACGAAACACCAACTCTTCGCGATCTACACCGGAGGACAATTCTCCTTCTACTTCCAGCACTACCAGTACAAACCACCGTTCGAATCCAAAGAAAAGAGATCTCAGTTGCTGGAACGGTTGAACTCGATACCGGGGATATCCCTGCCGGCGGACAGCATCAACAGACGGCCCGGCGTGGACCTGTCATCCTTTGAAAACGAAGACGCGCTGACACAATTGCTCGAAACTTTCGATTGGGTGGTCGAAGAGATCCTGACCTCTTGATCACAAAGGTTTGGTACGACAAAGACAACCCGATCATGCGTCGGAGGCCCGGTCTTGAGCCGTATTCCTGGTCGTGCTATTTTCGGGACATGGGCGACACACCGGCATAAGCTCACCGATAAGCGTAGAGTCCGCGCCCGCGGACCGCACCCCAGCCCGTTTCCGGGCGTCAACGCGAGGAGCAACCCATGCTGGAACCCCGGACTTCCCTGCAAGATCAGAATGCCTCCGAACCGTTCGTCCGCTCGGACGAGCTGCGCGGACGCGTGGCGCTCGTCACCGGCGTCGGGCGTCGGCGGGGGATAGGGTCGGCGGTCTGCCGGGCGCTCGCCGCTCGCGGCGCCGACGTCGTACTCTCGTACTGGAGGACCTACGACCGTGAGATGCCGTGGGCATCGGATGATGACGAGCCCGAGGCGCTGGCCGCCGAGTTGCGCGCTTCGGGCGTCCGGGCCGAGGCGGTCGAGGTTGATCTCTCGCCGCCGGAGTCGCCGGAGAGGTTACTCGACGCGGCGGAGGATAAGATCGGTCGGCCATCCATCCTCGTCAACGTCGCCGCGCATTCGACGCGCGATGGCTACGAGGCGCTTGACGCGGGGACGCTGGACGCGCACTACGCCGTGAACGTGCGGGCGATGGCGTTGCTGTCGGCGCTGTTCGCGCGGCGTTTCTCTGAAGGGTCTGGCGGCAGGATCGTGAACTTCAGTTCCGGGCAGTCGTTGGGGCCGATGATCGGGGAGTTGGCGTATGCCGCGAGCAAGGGGGCCATCGAGGCGTTCACCCAAACGCTCGCGGCCGAGGTGTGGGACCGCGGGATCACGGTGAACGCCGTCAACCCCGGGCCGACGGACACCGGCTGGATAACGGAGGAGCTGAAGAAGGAGCTCGAGCCCGAGGTCGTGTCCGGCGCGATCGGCCAGCCCGAGGACGCGGCGCGCCTGGTCGCGTTCCTGGCCGGCGGGGAGGCGCGCTGGATCACGGGCCAGACCATCCATTCCGAGGGCGGCTTCTTCCGCCGCCGACCGTGAACGCAAGGGCACGTCCGGGGAGATCATGCGTTACCATAACCCGACCCATGAACAGCCCGAGAAAGCCGCTGAAACCCTTCGGCGGCCCCCCGAGAAAGCTTCTGGAAGAGGACGAGCACCCCGACGCTCCTGTGCAGGGTCCGCTCTTCCCCCGGCCCGTATTCATCGGGCTGCTGGCGGTCTTCGGCGTCTCGCTCGTGCTCGCGACGGACTGGTTCGGGCTCCTGCTGCTCAACCCGGAGGGGGTCCGCGAGCAACTGGGCCCGCTCAACTCCCTCCGCGTGACGGGCGCCCTGATGACCGGCATCTCCGTCCCCTCGGCCCTTTTGATGGTCCACTACAGGCGCCTCTATTCCTACATCTCCGAACACAACGTCTTCTTCGCCATAACGTTCTCCATCTCCTTCATGCTCGGCCTGCCCTGCGTCCTGTTCGGCGTGTTCGGATGAGCGGATCTTTAGCTCTGGCGATAACCGGTCTCCGGCAACGGGTGTCCTCGAACGGGCTCCCTGATGCCTGAAACCTCCGTGGGATTCGAGCGCGGGCAGTCCGGTCCCAACGAGGTCTTCGGGCCGGGTGGCGAGCCGTTCGCACACTACCGGCCCGTTCTTGAGGAGATGGGACGGATGGGTCCTGATGGGTGGCGTTCCGGGGTGGAGCGGGCCCACGGGCGGTTGCTGGACGTGCAGCGGGATCTCGGCATTTCGGATCGTGAGGACAAGACTTATCCGGTGGATTACGTGCCGCGCGTCGTGTCCGCGGTGGGGTGGGAGGTGCTGGAGCGGGGTCTCGCGCAGCGGATGCGGGCGATCAACGCGTGGCTCCGGCGTCTGGAGGAGGGCCGGGACGAGGTCGTCCCCCGGGAGGTGCTGGAGAGCAGCGTCCTCCACGACGACCGGGTCCCGATGCGCCTCGGCCCCGTGCCGAACCGCCAGATGGGCTTCGACATGGTCGCCGTGGAGGGCCGGGCGGCGGGGGAGTGGGAGTACCTCGTTATCGAGGACAACGCCAAGATGCCCGTCGGCATCGAACCCATGCACCTCCTCCGGCAGAGGACGGCCGAGCTGCTGCCGGAGTCCTACGCGGCGCTCGGCGTCAGGCCGCTCGACGATCTGATGGGCCGTTTCGGCGAGACGATCCGGGCCGCTTCGCCCAAGGCGGACCCCACCATCGCCGTCCTCACGACCGGCTACGACGACCAGTATTTTCTCGACCACAGCGTCTTCGCCCGAGAGCACGGGGCCATCCTCGCCGAGCGCCACGAGGTCGGGCTCGACCGGGATGGATACCTGGTCCACCGGGGGAGCGGGCGCAGGATCGACGTCATCTACGAGCGCATCGAGAGCGGCAGGATCTACGACGACCTCCCCGGCCTGATAGAGAGCCAGGCCGCCGGCAAGGTCGCCGCCGTCTTCGACCCCAACCTCGGCATCGCCGACGACAAGGGCGTCTACCCGTTCGTGCCGGCTATGATCCGGACCTACCTCTCCGAAGAACCCATCCTCCAAAACCTCCGAACCTACTCCCTGGCCGTCGAAGAAGACCGGAGGCACGTCATGGACAACTTCGGCGATCTGGTCGTCAAAAGCCGCAGCGGCTGGGGCGGCAAGGGCGTCCTGATCGCCCCGGAGGAATCGGAGGAAGCCATCCGGGAGTTCCGCGCCGGGGTCGAAGAGAACCCCGTCGGGTTCGTCGCCCAGGACCCCGTGGACTTCTCCACCCACGTCCTCTGCGAGACGGAAGAAGACCGCCTCCTGCTACGGGACTCCTACGCCGACCTCCGCGTCCACGCCCTCGCCCCCGACGAGGAGACCGTCTGGGTCGTCCCCGGTGCAATGACCAGGGTGGCCGCTCCCGGCAGCCGCCTCGTCAACGTTTCGAGCGGTGGCCGGACGAAGGACACGTGGGTGTTGAAGTAGCGGTCGCTACGCCATCGCTATCGGGCGGAGGGCGGTTCCGGCGGCGGTCCCCTGGATCTTGTTGACCCCGAGCACGTAGGCGAACTTGTAGACCTCGTCCTGAGAGAGACCTTCCTGGTTCTGGTACTCGAGGATGTGGACGCCCTGGCGGACGAGCAGGTAGACGTGGACGGGGTTGAAGGAGGTCCCGTCGTCGAGTTGCTCGGTGGGCGGGAGCACCTCTATGCCGGAGGTGTCGCAGCCGACGGCGAGGGCCCCTTTCTCCTCGACGAGCCACTTGGCCGCCGAGACCGTCAGGCCGGCGGAGTCGACCTTCGCCATCTCCTCCAAGTTCGAGCCGACGCCGTCGCCTTCCATCCAGACGCCCGCCGTCCCGGTGCGGACGAGCACGACGTCGAGGGGGTCGATGTCGACGCCCTGGTCGTCGAGGGCCTGCTGGAGCTCTTCCTGGCCGATGGCGAAGCTCTCGCCGAGGGGGTCTCTGCCCTGGCTTTTGGCGACGTCGATCATGGTGGCCGGGGCGACTATCGGGGGGATGGTGTCGGCGCCGAGCTTGAGGAGGCCCCAGTCGCTCTGGATGTCCTCGTACAGGAAATCGTTGTAGGTGTGGGGCGGGTCGCCCTCGTAGAAGTGGCCGAAGGAGTCGATCTGGGTGGCGACGTTGTCGGAGATGAAGAGCGCGTTGCTGGCGAAGGTCGAGTTTGTGGAGTTGTCCTCTTCGCTGCGCACGAAGTCCAGGTCCTGCTGGTTGAGCATCCCGGTCGGGGTGCGGAAGGAGATGATCTCGCCCGGGCTGTGCCCGGCGAACTTGTAGCTGCTGCGCTTGTACATGAGCCCGAGGTCGTAGACGTCCCCATTCTTCACGTACGACATAGCCTTCCGCGTGAGCTCGGGACCCAGCTCGTTGAGGTTACCAAGCTCATCCCCGTCCCCCCCCCCCCCCCCCCCACCCCAACCCCGCGGGCCCAGCCCGGGGGTATCCGG
>CAXUFZ010000192.1:0-7333 GCA_964250345.1 uncultured Rubrobacteraceae bacterium | reverse complement strand
TCCTGGGGGCGCTCAAGCAGATCGGCGGGGCGTTTCTGGCTTTTTACCTGATCTCGCAGGTCGCCGGCGTCACCACCCTGCAGGCGACCGAGCCGATAGAGCAGTTCGTGAACGGCTTCGGGCTGGTCTTCCCGGCTGGCCTCGCGCTGGTCGTGGCGGTCATCCTCGTGGTGCTCTCGCAGATGAAGATCAACGTGACGAACGCCTACGCGGGGTCGCTGGCGTGGTCGAACTTTTTCTCGCGCGTCTTTCACTGGCACCCGGGACGGGTGTGGTGGGTGTTCTTGAACGTCGGGATCGCGCTGTCGCTCATGCTCTTCGGGGTCTTCGGCTTCTTGAGCTTCGTGCTCGGGTTCTACTCCAACGTCGCCATCGCCTGGATCGGGGCGGTCGTCGCCGACCTGGTCGTAAACAAGCCGCTCCTGAAGGTCAGCCCTTCTTACGTGGAGTTCAAGCGGGCGCACCTGTACCAGATCAACCCGGTGGGTTTCGGCTCGATGATGGCGAGCGTCGCCGTCTCGGTCCCGGCCTTCTTCGGCGTCTTCGGCCCCTTCGCCCAGGCCTTCTCGCCGTACCTGGCGCTCGGCATCTCTTTCGCCCTCTCGCCGGTGCTGGCCCTCGCCACGCGGGGCAAGTACTACGTCGCCCGCGAGGGCTCGACGAGCGCGTTCCTGGAGTCCGACGAGGACCGCTACGCCACGCGCACCTGCGGCGTCTGTAACAAGCCTTTCGAGGCCCCGGACATGGCGACCTGCACCTTCCACGAGACCGACATTTGCTCCCTGTGCTGCACCCTCGAGAAGAGTTGCGAGGACTCGTGCAAGAGACCGCTCCAGGTGGGCAGGAAGCCGGAGGTGGAACCGGCCTGAAGTCCATGCCGGAGTACAGGTCCGGCGCTTCCCCGCGCCCCGAAATGTAGCCGACCGGCCAAAGGCGCCGCCGGAAGGCGCCTGTAGCCTTGAGACCTCTACCATGACGGCGAGACAGGAGGACAGACCATGACGGAGACCAACCACGGCCGGCGGGAGGGGCCCGTGCTCGAAGAAGAGTTCGAGCACGTTCCCGTTCCCGAGGACCATCGTAAGCCGCTGGTCTCGGTGGCGGCGGTGTGGTTCGGGTTCCCCATGATCCTGACCAACGCCGTCTTCGGCGGCATCTACGTGGCGTTCCTGGGCTTCTGGACCGGCGTCCTCGCGATGCTGGTCGGGAACGTGGTCCTCTCCGTCTACGTCGGGATGTTGAGCTACCGGGCCGGGAGCACGGGCCGGAGCTTCGCCCTGCAGGCCCAGCAGACGTTCGGCAGGTACGGCTACGTCGCGGTCTCCGGCTTCCTGGCGACCCTGGTCATCGGGTGGTTCGCGTTCCAGACCGGGCTGACGGGGCAGACGCTGCAGACTTCGTTCGGGGCCAACGCGTTCCTGATGACGCTGCTCGCGGGGGTGCTGTACATCGCGGTGACGTTCGTGGGTATTCGGGCGCTGGCGATCCTGGGCTGGGTCTCGGCCCCGATGTTCGTCGTGCTGGCCGCGGTCGCCATCTTTATCGTGACGCGCGAGAACGGGCTGGGTGACGTGTTCAGCTACACCCCGGACCCGAACGTCGCGGGTGCTGCCGGGGCGCTGACCTTCGGGGCCGTGGTCTCCGTGACCATCGCGGGGTTCATTGACTCCGGCACCATGACGGCGGACTTCACGCGGTGGTCGAGGAATGGGCGGGAGGGGGCCTTGGCGGCCTTCTTCGCGTTCCCGGTGGCGAACATGGTCTCGATGCTCGTGGGCGGCGTGATCGTGGCCGCCGGTGCCTCGGGCGCCCCGACCGAAGCCGGGGGAGACTTCCTGCCGATCCTGGCCGACGGCGGGCCCCTGCTGGCCGTCGTGGCCGTCCTGTTCGTCTTCATCAACCTGGGATCCGTCTGCACCCACTGCCTGTACAACGGGGCCGTCGGGTGGTCGTACATAACCGGCGGCAAGATGCGTCTGTTGACCGTAGTGCTCGGGGTTATCGGGGTCGTCGCGGCGCTCGCGGGGATCTGGAGCCTCTTTTTGGACTGGCTGAACCTGCTCGGCGTGCTGGTGCCGCCGCTGGGCGCGATCATCATCATGGACCAGCTCGTGCTCCGCAGGGAGACGGCTGACGACGCCCTCGTCGCGTGGCGCCCGACGGCGTTCTTCTCCTGGGCCGTCGCGGCCGGGATCGCGCTCCTGGTCAACAGCCAGGCCCCCCAGCTCTCGGTCGCCGTCGTCGGCATGATCGTCGCGGTCGCCGCCTACACCGCCGCCACGCTCGTGGCCCGGCGGCGCGGCGCCCCGGAACCGGAGGCCGCGCTCTCCAGGGACGCGACGTGAGTCCCCGGTCCGCCGACGATCTCTGCGCGCTGGAGGCGACGGAGATCGCCCAGATGGTCAAGTCCGGGGAGCTCTCCCCGGTCGAGGTCGTTGACGCCGTCCTGGAGCGCATGGACCGGCTGGAACCGACGCTCCACGCCTTCTGCACCCCGACGCCCGAGCTCGCCCGCGAGCGGGCGAAGCGGGTCGAAAAGGAAGTTTCGGACGGCGGGGACCCTGGTCCGCTCGCCGGCGTCCCGGTCGGCATAAAGGACCTCGTCGCCACGAAGGGCATCAGGACCGTGATGGGCTCCCACGCCTACGCGGACTGGATCCCCGACGAGGACGACGTCTCGGTCGAGCGCCTGAAAGATGCCGGTGCCGTGATCCTGGGCAAGACAAACGCCCCCGAGTTCGGCTACAGCGGGGTGGGGCACAACCCCGTCTTCGAGACGACGACCAACCCGTGGAACCCCGACCTCACCTCCGGCGGGTCGAGCGCGGGCTCGGGCGCCGCCGTGGCCGCAGGGATGGGCCCCATCGCCGTCGGCAGCGACGGCGGCGGGTCCGTCCGAATACCGAGCAGCTTCTGCGGCCTCTTCGGGATGAAGGCCTCGATGGGCCGCGTACCGCTCTACCCCGGCTGCCGCGACGAACGCTACCCCGGCGTCTCTAGCTGGGAGTCACTGGAGCACATCGGTCCCATGAGCCGCACGGTCCGCGACGGGGCCCTGATGCTCTCCGTCATGGCCGGCGCGGACGACCGAGACCGGCTCTCCCTGCCCGACGCGGACTTCTCGTACATCGAGGCCGCGGAGGCAGACCAGAACAGCCTGCGGGGGATGAAGATCGCCTACAGCGCCGACTGGGGCTACGCGGCGGTGGACCCCGAGGTGCGCCGGGGGGGCGGGGAGGCGGTGGGGGTCTTCGAGGGGGATCTCGGCTGCACGGTGGAGGAGGCCCATCCCGGCTTCGACGACCCCTACGACGCTTTCTGGGGGCTGGTGGCGCTCGATACGGACCTGGCGGGGATGCGGCGCGTCGCTGAGGAACTGGGAGATAACATGAGCCCGCACCTGGTCGGTTTCCTGGAGCGGGACTGGACGGCCGAGGACCTGACGAACGCCACGCTGGTCCGAAAGGCCGTCTGCAACAAGATGTGGCGCTTCATGCGCGGCTACGACCTGCTGCTCACGCCGACGCTGGCGGTGCCGCCCTTCGAGACCGGCATCCAGGGGCCCGGCGTTATTGACGGGCGTGAGGTGGGGGACACCTACTGGCTCTCCTTCACGTTCCCGATGAACATGACCGGCCAGCCGGCCGCCACGGTCCCGGCCGGCTTCACCGGGGACGGGTTGCCGGTAGGGTTGCAGATCGTGGGTCGCCACCTCGGCGATCAGACCGTCCTGCGGGCGTCGGCCGCCTTCGAGCGGGCCAGGCCGTGGAGAGACCTCTGGCCGTCGCCCATCGAGGCGGCGGTTGGGGAACGCGCCGGGTAGGCGATTCAGGAGGTTCGAGATCAGTGAACGGTTTCAAGGTGGACGCGGACCCGTACACGTGGCCCTACGACGGGGAGGCCGTGCCGCACAGCACGGCGCTCGTCGTCATAGACATGCAGGTGGATTTCTGCGGCGAGGGCGGCTACGTGGACAAGATGGGCTACGACCTCTCGCAGACGGCGAGGGCCGTAGAACCCATCCGGCGGGTGCTCGACGCCGCGCGGCGGGTCCCTGACATGACCGTGATCCACACCAGGGAAGGGCACCGCCCCGACCTCTCGGACCTGCCGGCCAACAAGCGCCGCAGGAGCGCCGCCATCGGCGCCGAGATAGGGTCCGAGGGACCGTGCGGACGCATCCTGGTGCGCGGGGAGCCGGGGTGGGAGATCGTGCCGGAGCTCGCCCCGAAGCCAGGCGAGGTCGTCATAGACAAGCCCGGCAAGGGTTCCTTCTACGCGACGGACCTTGACCTGATCCTGCGCACCGCCGGCATAACGAACCTCGTACTCACCGGCATAACGACCGACGTCTGCGTCCACACGACCATGCGCGAGGCGAACGACCGGGGCTACGAGTGCCTCCTGCTGGAGGACTGCACCGGGGCGACCGACGAGGGCAACTACCTGGCGTCACTCGAGATGATCAAGATGCAGGGCGGCGTCTTCGGCGCCGTGGCCCACTCCGGCCAACTCCTGCGCGTCCTCGACGCCACGCCCGGCAAGGACGCTTCGTGGGCCGTCGAAACTTCTCTGAAAGGAGCCGCGCGATGAGCGGACTGGGTGGGCTGAACCCATCCGAGGGCGGGATGGTCGTCGGGCTGGTGCAGTACCAGTTGCCCACCGTCGAGACGCCCGAGGATGTTGCGAGGACCGCGCGTGAGATCTGCGAGACGGTCGTCAGCGTCAAGGGCGGGATGCCGACGCTCGACCTGATCGTCTTCCCCGAGTACTGCCTGCACGGCCTGAGCATGAGCACCGCGCCGGAGCTGATGTGCAGCCTCGACGGCCCGGAGGTCGCGGCCTTCAGGGCCGTGTGCCGCGAGATGGACGTGTGGGGCTGCTTCTCGATCATGGAGGAGAACCCCGACGGCAACCCATGGAACAGCGGCATTATCATAGACTCGTCCGGCGAGATAGCCCTCTACTACAGGAAGCTGCACCCCTGGGTCCCCGTCGAGCCGTGGGAGCCTGGCGACCTCGGTATCCCGGTGTGTGACGGGCCGGCGGGATCGAAGCTCTCGCTGATCATCTGCCACGACGGGATGTTCCCCGAGATGGCCCGCGAGGCCGCCTACAAGGGCGCGAACGTCATGATCCGGACGGCGGGTTACACGGTCCCGATCCGGCACAGTTGGCGCATCACCAACCAGTCCAACGCCTTCTGCAACCTGATGTACACGGTCTCGGTGTGCATGGCCGGCACCGACGGCACCTTCCGCTCGATGGGCGAGGGCATGATCTGCTCCTTCGACGGCACGCCCACGGTCGAGGGCAGCGAGTTCCCGATGGAGGTGGTTACCGGAGAGGTGGTCCCGAGACTCGCCGACGAGGCCCGCGAGTCCTGGGGTGTCGAGAACAACATCTACCAGTTCGGACACCGCGGCTACGTCGCCCGCGACGGCGGCGCCACGGACTGTCCCTATACCTACATGAAGGACCTGGTCGAGGGCAGCTACCGTCTTCCGTGGGAAGATAGCGTAAAGGTCAGGGACGGGACTTCAGAGGGCTTCCCGCCGCCGAGGTCCGGGGATCCGATCTCGATATCGAGGGAGCCCTAGTTGTCTACGAAGGTGTTCTTCAACGGGACGGTGATGCGCGGCCAGCCGGCCCACGACAACATCGCCGGCGCCGTGTTCGCGCGGGACGCGGCGACGGCCCCCGAGTACCGCATCCATTCGATAGACGACTCATACCCCGGCATGTTCCACGTCGGTGAGGGCGGCGTCTCCGTGGTGGGCGAGCTATACGACGTCGGTGATGACGTGTTGCCCGGCATCCTGGAGACCGAGCCCCCGCACCTGTACATGGGCGACGTGCTCCTCGAAGGCGGCGAGTGGGTCAAGGGGATGCTCTGCCCGGAGAGAATCGCCGGGAGCAAGCCGGACATCTCCGAGTACGGAGATTGGAGAAAATACGTGGACCATGCAAGCCGTCCCGAAG
Source organism: uncultured Rubrobacteraceae bacterium (assembly GCA_964250345.1). Classification (GTDB taxonomy): domain Bacteria; phylum Actinomycetota; class Rubrobacteria; order Rubrobacterales; family Rubrobacteraceae; genus Rubrobacter_D. The sequence continues at coordinate 1,351 of CAXUFZ010000192.1, read as the reverse complement.
CGCGTTGAGAGCGCTACGGTCGGGGCAAGACCGCATGAGGAGCGGAGATGTCCGAAGGTATGGACGGACTACCGTTACGGTCCGCCGGGAACGCCGTGTGACGGTGGGCCTTCCCGCTCTTGCTCTGGCTCGGGGACACACCTCGACGCTGCCAACAGACAACTGCCGGGAGACGCTGACCCGCCATATGCGGGGCGCGGGGCGATCCGGCGCACGCGATCCCAGCCGGGGAGAACGCCGGTAGTCCGCGGTTCAGTTGCCGGCGGGCGGCCGCGGGGCGGCGCCGTTTAGCAGTTGTGGGCCGCGGCGGAGCACGAGGGCGACGGCGCCGAGGACTTCGGCGCGCTCGCGCAGGGTGCCTTCGACGACCTCCACGTCGTCGGCGGCCGAGCGGATCGCGCCGCGGTTCAGGGACTCGCGCACGGGCTCCAGCAGAAGGGCGCCGGCGGCCACCAGGTCGCCGCCGACGACGATGCGCCGGGGGTTGAACAGGTTGCACAGGGCGGCGACGGAGGAGCCGATGGTCCACCCGGCGTCCGAGATCGCCCGCCGGCAACCGGCGTCGCCGGCGAGCGCGCGCGAGACGGCCTCCCCGAGCGTCAGGTCCTCGCCGTAGGTCTCGCGCAGGGCGGCCAGGATGGCGGGCGCGGAGGCGAGCGTCTCCAAACAACCGCGGTTCCCGCAGCGGCAGATCGGTCCGCCCGGGTCCACGACGGTGTGCCCGATCTCCCCGGCCGTCCCCCCGGCCCCGACGTACGGCCGCCCGCCGACGATGAACCCGGCCCCGATGCCGTTGGCGACCTTGAGGTAGGCCATGGGCTCGGCGTTGCGTCCCGCCCCCCACATCCACTCGCCTAAAGCCCCGAGGTTGGCGTCGTTCTCCACCTCCACCGGGAGGCCCAGCGCCGCGCTCGCCGCCTCGGCGCCGCGCACGCCGACCCAGCCGGGCAGGATGGTGGCGTCTCCCAACTCCCCGGACGGACGGTGCACGGGACCGGGCAGGCCCATCCCCACGCCGACCACCTCCGCGCGGCCGACGCCGGTCCCGGCGAAGATCTCCTCCGCCAGGCTCACCGCCAAAGTGATGGCCTCGGCGGCCGGAAGGTCGGCGTCGAGCGCCCGGTGGCGCTCGGCGAGTATCGTGTGCGAAAGGTCCGAGATCGCCAGCCGGAGGTGACGCTTGCCGAAGTCTATCCCCAGGGCCACCCCGGCCCGGCGGTGCAGCGCGACGAGCACGGGCGGACGGCCGAGCGCCCCGACCGCCGGGGCCTCCGAACGCGCGGACGGCTCGACGACGAGCCCCTCCGAGACCAGGTCGCCCACCACCGCCGAAACGGTCGAGGGCGCGAGC
>CAXUFZ010000191.1:0-7356 GCA_964250345.1 uncultured Rubrobacteraceae bacterium | reverse complement strand
CGCCGGGGCCTTCGAGCCGGTGCCGCTCGGGGTGGTACGCCCGGCCCGCGCCGTGGCTTCGGCCCTGTCGGACGCCGTGACCCGCAGGAGGTAGCGGGGCTTCAGACGGCGTACGGCGGGCCCTCCGGCGCCGTCATAGCCCGGGGATTTTCCGGGTAGACTCTGTTGCATGTCGGGTTACGGAAGAGAAAGGTAGTGGGCCGGCCCAGGGCGCGGGTGATCTTCAACCCGTCCTCCGGCGGCGGTGAATACGACGCCGACGAGCTCCGCGGGAAGCTCGACCTCTTCGAGGTAGATTGGGTCGAGACGCGGGACGCGGGGGACGCCACGAACGCCGCCCGCGAGTGGCGTGAGGGCCTGCTCGTCGTCGCCGGGGGGGACGGCACCATCAACGACGCCGTCAACGGCCTCGGCAAGGCCGGTTTCCCCGAGAGCGTCACCCTCGCCATCCTGCCCGCCGGGACTGGCAACGACTTCGCGGCCACGCTGCGTATCCCGGACGACCCCAACGATGCGGTCGACGTCATCAGGGAGAACCGGGTGCGGACGCTCGACGTTGCGCGGGTGCGTTCCGATGGGGTCGGGGAGCGGTTCTTTATCAACGTGGCGACCGGGGGGCTCGGGGCGGAGATCTCCGACGCCAACGAGGGTGAGATCAAGGACCGGTGGGGCAAGCTGTCGTACCTGCGGGCGTCGCTCGAGGTTGCCAAGGACTTCGACGTCAAAGAGCTGGAGCTCTACCTCGATGGCGAGCTGCGGAAGATCCGGGCAGTCAACGTGGTCGTCGGCAACTGCCGGTTCGCGGGCGGCGGCTGGCTCGCAGCGCCGAAGGCCAACCCCGAGGACGGCCTGCTCGACGTGGTCATCATAGAGAAGTTGGGATTGGCGGACCTGCTCCAGCTAGCCCCGGCCTCCATGGCGCGGGCGGACTACGTGGGCAAAGAGGGCGTGTTCAGCGCGCGGGCGAAGGAGATCCGGGTCGAGACCCGTCCGCCGGGCCTGGAGTTCACCGTGGACGGCGAGGTCGTCGGCGACGAGCCGGCGCGGTTCTCCGTCGTCCCCCACGCCCTCAAGGTCGTCGTCGGCCCCGACTACGTGCCGGAGCCGGAAGGGAGGGGCGCGTGATTCGGGTCCTCCTCTTCGGCGCCGCCGCCGACCGGGCCGGCACGCGCAAAGTCCAACTAGAGGTAGACGAAGCCACGACCTTGCAAGAGATCTGGCCGCTGCTAACCGAGAAGCATCCCGACCTCTCCTCCATGCGCGACACCCTAGCCTTCGCCGTCAACGGCGAGTACGCGAGGATGGAGGACGGGGTGGGCCCGGGCGACGAGGTGGCCGTCCTTCCCCCGGTCTCGGGCGGGTAGCGTGTTCGCCGTCGTCGAGGAGAAGATAGACGTGGGGGCCATGATCGAGGTCGCCCAGAGGCCGGACTGCGGCGCCGTCGCCACCTTCGTCGGCACGACGCGGGTGGACGAGTCGGACGGGAACACCGTCGAGTACCTGGAGTACGAGGCGTACCGTCCGATGGCGGACCGGAAGCTGGAGGAGATCGGTGCGGAGATAGAGGGTCGGTGGGAGGTCGGGCACGTCGCCATCGTCCACAGGATCGGACGGGTCGATCCGGGCGAGGCCAGCGTGGCGATAGTCGTCGCCTCGCGCCGCCGGGGCCCGGCCTTCGAGGCGAGCCGGTACGCGATAGAGCGCATCAAAGAGATAGTCCCCATCTGGAAGCGCGAGGTCTGGTCCGACGGCTACGTCTGGATCGGCAGCCAGGTCGGCACCCGATCGCCGGACTAGGGCTGTACCCCGGAAACCGGCTGTCTGTTCAGAGTCCGTCCCACGACAAGGAGGCTGAAAGGCATGCAAGACCTGGTTAGCTCGGATCCGAAGGTGATGATGGGCAAGCCCGTCGTTCGGGGCACCCGCGTCACCGTGGAGTTGATCCTGGAGAAGCTCGCGGCGGGCGAGACTTTCGAGCAGATCCTCGCCGAACACCCGCGGCTGACCGAAGAAGGGATCAGGGCGGCCCTGGCCTTCGCCGGGCGAGCCCTGAGGGCGGACGTGGTCTACCCGTTGCGTGGCGCCGCGGAGTGAACCTCCTCGCCGATGAGGGCGTGGACCGGGACATCGTAGACCTCCTCAGGGAGGAGGGGCACAACGTGTCGTACGTGGCCGAGATGGAACCGGGCGTGCAAGACGGGGCCGTGCTGGATCGGGCAAACCGGGAGTCCCGGGTTTTGCTGACCGCCGACAAAGACCTCGGGGAGCTGGTTTTTCGCCAAGGTCTTCTCTCCGCGGGCGTCGTTCTCATCCGCCTCTCGGGTCTATCACCAGAGGGCAAAGCGCAAGCAGTGGCCTCCGCCTTCGCGGTACACGCCGTCGATCTCGTCCCTGGGACGTTCGCCGTCGTCGTCCCGGGCGCCGTCCGCATAAGGAGGGCAAACTGACCCGAGCGGGCAAAGGAGATAGTCCCCATCTGGAAGCGCGAGGTCTGGTCCGACGGCTACGTCTGGGTCGGCAGCCAGGTCGGGACGCGTTCGCAGGGAGGCGCCGCGTCCTGGGTCGTCCCTGCTTGAAAGGTTTAGCGCGTACCGAGGCGGCACAACGCGCAGCTCAGGACCAACCCCAATGCCGCGACGACCGGCAAGGATGGGCCGCCCGTTTCGGGAAGGAACTCGCTGCCCGGGACCCGGAAGCCCGCCTCCTCGCAGACCTGGACCTGCCTGTAGGTTTCGCGCGTGGGCTCCAAAGGCCCCCGCTGGATTGCCTCAAGCACCGTGTCGCAGCTGCCGAGCACGTCGCCCCCGATGTCGAGGGAGCCGTCGGCGTACACCTCGTAACCCGGACCTTCTCGCGAAGTGTAGACGGGTTCGCCCTTCGGCGATTCTTGCGCCGCCGCCGGAGGGACGAGGAGGGTTATGGAGGCGGCGAGCAGCAAGGCCAGAGAGAAGGCGGCCCGACGCCTTTTGCGGCTCGCTTGGTCCAGGGATTGCCCCCCGATATACCTGCCGGCGTCTCTGTTCGCCGTTTCTTTCGTCTTCAACCGGCGTCCTCTCTCAGCGCCTCGGACCGGCCCGCTCCTTGGCGGCCCGCTCCTTAGCTTCCCGGAACTTCGTCACCGAGACTCGCGAAGAATGCCGCGAGCGCCATCACGAATAGCAAGCCCGCGGTGTTGCGTGTTGCGACACCCATCCCGAAACCTCCCGGCCGGTTTCACGTCCGGCTAGAAACATACAGCACACCTTCTCTTCGGCGCAAAACGTCCGCTCGCAGAGGAGTACGCCATAAAGAGAGTAATCGGAAGTCGTGTCGTGAGTTTCTTTCTTGTTCCGGCAATATTCGGAGGCCGTCTCTTGCGGAGGCTTTCAGGTTGCGGGTCCAAGGTCGCCTGCTCCACGAGCTCTTAAGTTCGAGGATTCGACCCCGCCAACTACCTCTATGTCCTGAAACCTGTAGATCGACACCTCGAAAAAGCCTCGATCTTCTGCTACGTGAGCAGCACGTAGGCGATGAACGCCCCGGCGAAGGCGAGGGCTCCTGAGACGATGACCATGTAGGCCGCCAGGGAGGGGACGAAGTCGCCGGAGGAGATCCTGCGCCGGTTTCGGAGGAACTGGGCCGTCCCTATGACGAGCGTGAGGACCCCGAGCACGGTCAGCGCGAGGCCGAAGAGCTCAGAGGCGTTGCTCGAGCCCATCTGGGCTGAGGTGGACATCAGGGTCCCGGTCCGCTCGACGACGAGGCCTATCGAGATGAGCGCGACCCCGGTCCTCACCCACGAGAGCAGCGTCCGCTCGTTGGCGAGGTGCTCCCTGACCTCGGTGTTCCGCCCGGACTGGTCCTGCGCGTCTTTTTCGGTCTTCACGATTCAGTCTCCTTCCGGGGCGCACGCGCGCCGTCCCAAGCCTACAGGTTGTCGGACCGCGCGTGCGCCCGGCGGAACGTTTTTCGCCGGACGGCCAGTTACGCGGGGTCCGGTCCTGGGTTAGAGTTGTCCGACGAAAGAGGTTTCGTCCCCGCGGGAACGGAGGAAGGGAGCCGGTTGTTCGACCGTAGCATAGGTCTCGAGCAGGAGTTCTTCCTGGTAGAGGACTCGGGCGGGATCTCCTCGCGCGCCGACGAGTTTCTGGCCCGCTGCAACGAGGAGACCGGGGGCGGCGGACCGGCCCGCATGGCGCCGGAGTTCGTCAAGGGCCTGGTCGAGGTGAACACCCCGCCGGTCTTCGACCTCGCCGACCTGGAGAGGGAGTACGCGAACAACGTCGGGCTGGCCCTGCGGACCGCGAAGACGCTGGGGCTGCGGCTCTACCCGCTCGGCACCTACCCGCTGCCGCTGGAACCCGCCGTCCGCGACGATCCAGACTACCAGGTCCAGGTCCGCACCGTCGGCCTGGAGAGGTTCATGGACGCCGGCCGCTGCGCCGGAACCCACCTGCACCTGGAGCTGGCCGCCGGCGTCGTGAGCGTCGAGTCCGGGGTGTCCCGGGACGCCGCCAGGGACGGCCTCAAGGAGCTTCTCGACCTGTACAACCTCGCAACGGCGTTGGATCCGGCCCTGATCCTGCTGACCCGCTCCTGCCCGTTCTACGAGGGCCGCGCCACGGGCCTCGCGTCCCGCGCCGCCCGCTACCGGGGCAGCGAGGCCTTCGGCTGGGACGGCGTCTACAGGAACCTGCCGCAGGTCGGGGCGCTCCTGCCTTACGCCGAAAGTCCCGAGCACCTGTCCCGCCAGCAGCTCGACCGCTACCGCGCGTGGCTCTCCGCGATGGACCGGGCCGGCGTGGAACGAAGCCTCTTCCTGGAGGCCGGCGGCGACCTGCTCCGCCCGGCCTGGAACCCCGTGCGCCTGAACCGGCAGGGCACGCTGGAGCTGCGCGGCATGGACAGCAACCTCCCCCGGGTGACCCTCGCCGCCGTCGAGCTCGTGCTGGCGGCGGCGGAGCGCGTCCTCCACGAAGGCCTGACCGTGACGCCGGACGACCGCGTCTCCGCCTTCGAGGTCGAGGGCGACAGGCTGCTCGTGCCGGGCTTCTCCCGGCTCGGCGGCGGGCTGCTCCACGCCGCGGTGGCCGGCGGGACCGAAGATCCCGTATCCACCGCGTACCTGGACTCCGTCGTGGAGTTCGCCGGCGCGGGAGACGGGCGTCTGGAAGAGCTGCGCCGGCTCCGCCGCCGGGACGGCCGCTACCAGATCACGGAGTCGAACGCGCTGGAGGTCTGCGCCCCAGAGAGCGACGACCGCGTCTCCGAGGCCGAAGGGCTCGGGCTCGTCCTGTGGGCCTGCGACGAGTTGGAGGCGCAGGTCTCCCGGCTCGACCGGCTGCGCGAGGCGGAGGGGGAGCCGGCGGGAACGTCTTGAAGGCGTTTAGGCTCTTAGGTTCTTAGGGGTGGGAGGTCAGCGCCCCGCGTCGTGAAGTACACCTCAGAGCCTCAGAACCTCAAAGCCTTGGAACCTCCTTCCGCGGTTATACTCACGCCGCATGGGCAAGGATCGTTCATCAACGGGTATGGACTTCGGCGTGCGCGTCGGGGCGGTGGTAGAGCGGGGCGGGGCCGTCCTCCTCGTCCGCCACCAGAAGCCGGGCCGCGACCCGTACTGGGTCCTCCCCGGCGGCAGGCTGGAGCCGGAAGAGACCGTCCCGGAGTGCGCCGCGCGCGAGGTCGCCGAGGAGACGAACCTCCGGGCCCGATTCTCCGGCGTCCTCTACGTCGGCGAGTTCCTGCGGGAGGACCGCCACACGGTGGACGTCGTCGCCAGGATGACGCCCGAGGACGACGCCGAAGCGCGGCTTGGCAGCGATCCCGAGGTTGCCCCCGGCGCGGAGCCGACCCTGCGCGAGCTCCGGTGGGTGGACGCCGAAGAGCTGCGGACCGTACACCTCCTCCCCGAATCTCTAAAAGAGCGGCTTTTGGGAGATGCGGCCGGTGGTTGGCCCGCGGGCGACGTCTACCTCGAAGGCGGGCGCCGTTAACGACCCGCAGGCTACGTTGCTCGGGGTCGTCCAGACGGACCTCGCCGTCGCGGCGGCCGTGATCGGGCTGTTCTGGATCGGCGTCGTCGTGGCGCGGTCTCTCGGCCGGTATCCCTCCTTCTCCCTCGCGCCGCTCGGCTTCTCGCGGCCGAGGGGCGGCGTGTTCCTCGGAATTGCCTCAGGGGTCATAGTCGGCGTCGGGGCGGTGATCGTCAGCCTGATCCTGAACCCTCTGAGCGCCTTCGTCCTCGACCGGCTGGGCTTCTCGACCGAGTCCACCGTGCAGCAACCGTTCATGCGCGGCCTCACGGGTTGGGTCGGCGAAAACCCCGCGACCGCCATACCCGCCATAGTCTTCGTCGTCGTCATCCTCGGCCCCTTCGTCGAAGAACTCGTCTTCCGCGGCGCCGTCTTCAACGGCCTGAACCGCCTCGGCGGCCTCGTCTCGTCAAGGCTGGCGACGAAATCCTCCCGAAACAGGGCAGGCCGGGTCTTTTTGGTGTTCGCCGCGCTCGCGTCCTCTACGCTCTTCGCCCTCATCCACCTGGAGCCGGTCCTGCTGCCGGCGATCCTGGTCCTGGCCGTAGCCCTCTGCGCCCTCTTCCAACGGACCGGCAGCCTCCTCCCCCCCTTCATCGCCCACGCGACGTTCAACTCCTTCGCCACGACGGTGATCATCCTGAACGGCCTCGGCATCCTCGATATCCCGATGTAGCGGTCCGCTTCGCGGCCCGCGCACGCTGCGCCCTTGCGGGCTCCGCTTGTCAGCACGTTCCGGCCCCGCCTCCGCTTTCAGCCAAAACCTCGCCCGGAAATCACCCGCCAGCGCACGAGCGGCCGTCTTGGGAACTGTCTCTCCGGGAAGCGTCGGTTCGACGCCCCGGGCAACGCCACGCGCCAGGAACTGGCTGAAAGTGACCGAAGGGAGCGTGCCGAAAGCGAGGGCCGCCAGGCCCTGTACGTTGCCGAAAGCGGAGCCCACAGGGCGCAGCGTGCTGAAAGCGTAGGCGAAGCCGAAGCGTGCGCGACGACCGAAGGGAGGAGCTAGGGCCCCACGTATCGGGCTCGCGGTCGGATCAGGGCGCCGCCCGCGTATTGCTCCATGGCGTGTCCGACCCAGCCCACCGTGCGGCCGAGGGCGAAGAGGGCGATGGCCCCCCCGGGCGGCAGGCCGAGCGCGCGGGCGACGGTCGCGAGGGCGAGGTCGACGTTGGGCCGCCCGCCGGTGAGGTCAAGGACCTCGGCGACCGCGGCTTCGGATAGCCCGACATCCGGGTTCCCGGGGTATGCCTCCGTCGTCCTTCGCAGCAGGCCGGCGCCCCGCGGGTCGCCGTCCGGGTAGAGCGAGTGCCCGAAGCCCGGCACCCCGTCCCCGCGCCGGAGG
>CAXUFZ010000190.1:0-7363 GCA_964250345.1 uncultured Rubrobacteraceae bacterium | reverse complement strand
GGCTTATGTGTGCGTTGCCGCGGCGGGTGGGGGGTGTGGCGCGTCGGGTCGCCGTCGCGCTGTTGGCGGGCCTGATCTCCTCCGCCCTGGTGTTCGGGTGCGGGTTCGAAAGGTCTTCCGGGGGCGACGACGGTCTCGCCGTCGGCGTGTCGTTCGGGCCGGACAACGGCTGGGCGATAGACACCGACGACGCGTTCGTGCTGACCAAGCTGGGCGTCGCGGAGCCGTTGGTGAAGGTCGGCTTCGACGGGGAGTCCGAGCCCGGGCTCGCGGAGTCCTGGGAACGGGTGGACGCGAGGACGTGGCGGTTCGAGCTGCGCGACGGGGTGACCTTCCACGACGGCGGTCGGCTCGACGCCGACGCCGCGGTCGGCGCGCTGCGGTACGTGCTCGGTTCGTCCGCCCCGCCGCGGGCGCTAGAGGAGGGGAGCGCCGAGGTCCGGGCGGTCGGGGAACTCGCGGTGGAGGTGGGCACGGAGGAGCCCGACCCCATCCTGCCGCAAAGGCTCTCCAGCCCGAACACCGCGATCCTGGCCCCCGGAGCCTACAAGGGCGAGGGCCCCCCCGACCCCTTCGGCGCCGGCACGGGCCCCTTCGAGCTGACGGAGGAGACGCCGGACGAGCGCGCCATCCTGCGGGCCCACGAGGGGTACTGGGGCGGGCGCCCGCGGGTCCGAGAGGTGGTGGCGCGTTTCGTGGCGGACCCCTCGGTGCGCGCCAACATGCTGCGCACCGGCGAGCTTGATATCGCCGAGGAGGTGCCCATACCCCAGTTGCGGACGCTCAGCGAGGCGGACGGCGTGGAGGTCGTCTCCGAGGCCGCGTCCCGGACCACGAGCCTCTACACGAACACGGAGTCCGGGCCGCTCTCGGACCGCCGCGTGCGGGAGGCCCTCCGGCTTGCCGTGGACCGGGAGGCCCTCGTGGAGAACGTCCTCGGCGGTTCGGGCATCCCCGCCGGCGGCGTGTTTAGCCCCGAAGAACCCTGGGCCAGCGACGACCTTCCGAGCCCGGAGCACGACCCGCAGAGGGCCAGAGAGCTTTTGAAGGAGGCGGGCCACGGCGGGCTGCGCCTCGACCTGTGGACCTACACGGAGCGCGCTGAGCTGCGCGACGTGACGACCGCCGTCCAGGGCATGCTCTCGGAGGCCGGGGTCGAGGCCGACGTCCGTGTCTCCCAGTACGCGGCGCTGGAGCCCGACGTCCTCGCGGGCAACTTCGACCTGTTCGTCCTGTCGCGCAGCTACCTCACCGACGTGAACGACCCTTCGGGCTTCCTCTCCGACGACTACACCTGCGACGGCTCCTACAACCTCAACCGTTACTGCTCGGAAGACCTCGACCGGCTCGTCGGGCGGCTGAACGGCGCGGAGGACGCCCGGCAGAGGTACGAGCTCTTCCAGAGGGCCGAAGAGACCCTGATCCGCGACGTGGCCGGGGTGCCGCTCTACCACCAGGAGTTGCGAACGGCCCACACCACCGCCGTGCAAAACTACAGAACGCACCCGCTGGAGCATTATCTGCTTACGCCCGACCTGGGGAGGGTGCGATGACCGATCCCCTCGTCCCGCGGTCGTCGAACGGGACCTCCGCGCGCGCGGTGCGCCGGCTGGTGCTCCGGTACTGGGATCGGCGGGCGGCGGACTACGCCGAGCAACCCGCGCAGAAGCAACACGGCGCCCGGTGGGCCGCGGCCTACGGCCGGGTGTTCCCCGGTCCGCCCGAAGGGAAGGTCCTCGACCTGCTCGACGTGGGGACCGGGACGGGGTTCAACGCGGCGATTCTGGCCCGCCTCGGCCACCGGGTCACCGGCGTGGACCTCTCCTTAGGGATGCTGGACGAGGCTCGGAGGCGCGCCCGCGACGAAGGGCTCGACATAGACTTCCTGCGAGGCGACGCCGGGCGGCTGCCCGTGAGCGGCGCCCGCTTCGACGGCGTCCTGGCCCGCAACCTCCTCTGGACCCTGCCCGACCCGGCCTCCGCCGTGGCCCACTGGCGCGACCTGCTGCGTCCCGGGGGCACCCTCCTCGTCACAGACGGTCGCTGGAACACGCACCCGCGGTCCCTCCGGCGCCTGCTCGCGGCCCTGCGGTCTGGCGCATCCGACCGCTCCGGCGTCAGGTTCGAGCTCTGCTACCTGTTCGCGCGCGCCCGGCTGCCCCTCTACGCCGGCCCGAGCGCGGCGGAGGCCGAGGAGCTGATGCGCCGCGCCGGGCTGTCGGGGTTGGAGAGGCTGGAGGATTCTTTCGAGGTGGTTCCGTACGAGGAGCCGGATTGCGGCTTCTTCGTCCTCGTCGGCCGCAGGTCGGGCGGAGGTGGGGGGTGACGCGGCTGGTTCTGCGGCGTTTGATGTTGGCGCCGGTCCTGATCCTGCTGGCCTCCCTGCTGGCTTTCTCGTTCCCGCAGCTCGCCGGGGTGGACCCGGCGCAGGCCGTCCTCCGAGCGCGCCTCACCGACCGGGCGCCCGACCAAGAGACGGTGCGCCGCCTGGAGAGGGAGTTCAGGCTGGACCGGCCCGCCGTCGTCCGCTACGGCCTCTGGCTGGGAGACCTCGCCCGCGGGGACCTCGGGAACTCTTACGTGGACCGCGCGCCCGTCGGGCCCAAGCTCGCGCGGGCCCTCGGGGTGTCGGCCTCGCTCGTGGGGATCTCGCTGACGCTCGGCGTGGTTTCCGGGACGGTCTTGGGCGCGCTGGCCGCCGCGCGCGGCGGGCGCCTGGACGCTCTGGTCACCTCTGCGGCGCAGCTCGGGGTGGCCGTCCCCGAGTACGTCGTGGGTCCGGTGCTCATCCTCGTCTTCGCGGTGGGTCTCGGGGTGCTGCCCTCGGCCGGTTGGGAGGGGTTTCCCAACGTCGTCCTGCCGGCGCTCACGCTCGCCGCCCCAGTGGCGGCCTTCGCGACGCAGTTGGTGCGGGCGGAGGTGACCGACGCGCTCGCGCAGCCGTGGGTCGGGGCCGCGCGGGCGAAGGGAGCCGGCGAGGTCAGGGTCCTGTGGCGGCACGCGCTGCCCAACGCCCTCGCCGCCGTGACCGCCGTCGCGGGGTTGTGGGCCGCGGGCCTTCTCGGGGGGTCTGTGATCGTGGAGGTCATCTTCTCCGTCCCCGGTCTCGGACGGACGCTCTACGATGCGGTCGTCGCGGGCGACCTGCCGGTCATCCAGGGCGGCCTCGTCCTCACCGTCGCCGTGGCCGTCGCCGCGAACCTCGCCTCCGACCTCGCCCGCATCCTGGCCGACCCGACCTTGAAGACCTGAGGGCCGGATGAGGGGGGGGATCAGACCGTTCGGCGGGCGGGGTCCCCTGGCGGTCTTCGGCCTCCTGGCGGCACTGGCCTTGCTCGGCCCGCCCCTGGCGCCGCACGACCCGACGGCCGCGAACCTGGGGACGGCCCTCGCCTGGCCCTCGGCGGCGCATCCTCTGGGGTGCGACCACCTGGGGCGCGACGTGTTCTCCCGACTGCTCCACGGGGCCAGACTCTCCGTCGGGCTCTCCGTGGCGGCCGTCGTGGTCTCCGGGGCAGCGGGCACGGTCCTCGGCATGGTCGCCGGCAGGGTCGGCGGGCTCTTCTCCGAGGCCGTGGGCCGGGCGGTGGACGTCCTCGTGGCCGTCCCGGCGGTGCTGCTGGGGCTTCTGCTCGCCGCGATCCTGGAGGCCGGCGCGGGCACGCTGCTGCTCGCCGTGCTCCTCACCGGATGGACGCCCTTCGCCCGGATCTCCCACGCGCTCACACAGAAGGTGGGCGCCCGCGAGTACGTCACCGCCGCGGTCGCCGTGGGCGCGGGGGAGGGCCAGGTCCTCTACCGGCACGTGCTCCCCTCCGTGGCGGGCCCGATGCTCGCCCACGCCTGCCTGCAGTTCGCCAACTTCCTGCTCGCCATCGCCGGCCTCTCCTTTCTCGGCCTCGGGGCGCAGCCCTCGACGCCCGAATGGGGCGCGATGCTCGCCGAGGCCCGCCCCTACCTGGAGAGCCGGCCCCTCCTCGTCCTCGCCCCCGCCGGGGCCATAGTCTCCGCCGCGCTCGCCGTGACCGTCGCGGGGCGTTCCCTGGAGAGGCGCTGGGAGCTTCCCCGCGCGTGAGCGACGCAGGTTCCAAAAGCACGCGGAGACCCGGCGCCATCCGGCGTTTCCGCGCCTCGGGCCCGGCGGTCCGGGTGCTGGTCCTCAACCAGTTGAGCTTCAACCTCGGCTTCTACATGGTCCTGCCGTACCTGGCGGTCTACCTCGGCGGGGAGCTCGGCTTCGCCGCCTGGGCCGTCGGGCTCGTGCTCGGGGTGCGGGCCTTCTCCCAGCAGGGGCTCTTCGTGGTCGGCGGCTCGCTCGCCGACAGGATCGGCTACAAGCCCGTCATCGTCGCCGGGTGCCTGCTCCGGACGGTAGGCTTCTGGCTCTTCGGCGTCTTCGCGTCGCTGCCTGGCATCCTGCTCGCCGCGGTCCTGAGCGGGTTCGCCGCGGCCCTGTTCAGCCCCGCCGTCGAGGCTTATCTCGCCCACGAGTCCGAGGAGGAGCGGACCGAGGCGTTCGCGCTCTTCCAGGTCTTCGGGGAGGTCGGAGCGCTGCTCGGGCCGCTCGTAGGCGTCGCGCTGCTCGGGTTCGACTTCCGGCTCGTCTGCGCGGTCGCGGGCTCTCTGTTCCTTGGGATCACGGCCGCCCAGATCCTGTACCTCCCCGCCCGCGAGGGCGGCGAGGCCGGCTCGGAGGGCACCGTGCTCGCCGACTGGAAGGAGGCGCTGACTAACGGCCCGTTCGTCGTCTTTGCCCTCGGGATGTCCGGCTACTACGTCCTGTTCAACCAGCTCTACCTGGGCCTGCCATTCGAGGTCGGGCGCCTCACCGGCGGCGAGGCCGGCGTGGGCCTGATGTTCGCCCTCTCCTCCCTCCTCTATATCGCGGCCCAGATGCGCACGACGACCCTCTTCCAGGACCTTTTCCGTCCCCAGACCTCCGTCTGCCTCGGCCTCGCCCTCATGGGCCTGGCCTTCCTCCCGCCCCTCCTGGCGACGCCCCTGCTGCCCGTCGGGGGCACCGGCGCGCTCTCCCACGCGGCGAACCTCTCGCCAGTCGTCCTGTCCGCCGCGCTCCTCACGCTCGGCATGATGGTCGCCAAGCCGTTCGCGATGGGCCTGATCCCCGGCCTCAGCGGCGGGCGACGTCTCGGCACCTACTACGGCCTCCTGAGCGTAGCCGGCGGCATCGCGGCGGCCGTGGGCAACTCCGTCAGCGGCCTCGCCTTCGACCTCGCCCGCGCCGCGAACCTCGCCCCCCTGCCCTGGCTGCTCATGCTCCTCGTCGGCGGCGCCTCCGCGGCGACGATCCTATCCCTCGACCGAAGAGGGAAACTTCCTCCGGAGGACGCCCTGGCGGAAGGCAAACGACCTCGAACCTAGCCGGTTTCTCCTCCGTCCTCCGGGAGTTTCCCAGATTCGTCCACCGGGTCGGGGGCGCGCATCGGCTCGTCCCGCAGGTAGGCGGCGCGGGCTATGACGAAGGCGGAGATGGGGGTCGTGACGACCAGGAACGCGGCTATGAGGACGACGCGGAGGATAACCTGGGGGTCGCCGGTGACGGCCGAGGAGGCGCAGAAGGAGACGACGCCGAGAAAGACCGCCTTGCTCATCGCGTGCAGCTTCGTGTAGGTGTCTGGCATCCGTATCGCCCCGTACACCCCGACCGTCATGACGAAGACGCCGAGGACCACGAGGGCATCGGCCAGGAACGGCGCGACGGAAGAGACGGCATCCCCCACTAGAAGATCCTCCGCTCGCCGTGGTAGCGGGCCAGCGCCAGCGTCGCCAGAAACGCGAGCAGCGCGAGCACGAGCGCGGCGTCCAGAAAGTACGGCGCGCGGTTCGCGTCGGCGTAGAGGATCAAGAGCGCCACGAGTATGAGCGTCGTCATGTCGAGGGCCAGGATGCGGGCCGCCGTCGAACGCAGCCGGATCACCGCCGCCACCCCCACCACGAGCAACACGGTCATCCACGCGAACGCCAGGTAGAAGACTACTTCGTGCACGACGCCTCCCCCCTCGTAACGCGATATTCAGCGTGGGGACCGGGAGTCGAGAGGCGCCCGCTACGCCTTCGGCTTCGCTCGCTTCGGGAGTCGGGAGTCGGGAAGGGCAAGGCCACGGGTTTCCCGACTCCCGGGGAGGAGCGAAGCGACGACCTCATGGAAACACCTTTCTCTGGTGGCGTTGGTAGAAGTCTTCCTGCTGGCGGCGGAACGCGTCCGGGTCGGAGGCGTCTATTACGTGGATCAGGACAATCCCCTTCTCCCGGTCGACGTCCACGAAGAAGGAACCCGGCGGCAGGCCCGTGACGACGGCCCACACGGAGAGACCCGTCGGCGTCCTCTCGCCGATGGGAACCTCGACGATGCCGGGCCTTTTCAGGGGCCGCAGGTGGAGCGTTACCAGCATGACCTCCCAGGTCCCCTTCACTATCTCCTCGAAGACGGCGAGGCAGAACGGCGCGAAGGCCGCCAGGCGCTGGACGAGGGAAGGCCCGCGGCCCGCGGTCTCGCTCCCGAAGACGAATTGTCGGGAGGTGAAGACCAGGGCGGCCGAGAGGCAGGCCCCGAAGAGCAGGTCGAGCGGGTGGAAGCTCGCCAGCGTGAGCGCGTAGACGAGCGTCAGGCCGGCGATGGCGGCGGCGTACCGCGTCATCCGCCGCCCCCGGTCAGGACCTCGGCTGCGGCCTGGCTCGCGAAGATGAGCGGCTCTGGCCAGAGACCCAGCGCCAGCGCCAGGACCGCCAGGCCGGCGACGAGGCCGCGGGCGGCCGGCGGGCTGGGTTTGCCCTCGTCCTTCGGGGCCAGGAAGCGGCGCTGGTAGACCTGGAACGAGTAGAGGAAGGAGAGGGCGCTGCCGAGGAGGATCAGGCCGACCAGGGCCACACCCGTCGCCGTCCCCCCGGCTATGGCCGCCTTGAAGACGGCGATCTTGCCGACGAACCCGGCCGCGGGGGGGACGCCCGCGATGGAGAAGGCCCCGACGGCGAAGGCCGCGCCGACCAGGGGACCGCGCAGGCCAGCGGCGAGAAAGACGACGCCCTTGTTCAGGGAGTTCACGACGGCGTAGAGGACGGCGGCGGTGAACCCCACCGGCCCACCGACGCCGAGGGCGACGAGGATGTAGCCGACCTGGCCTATCGCGGAGTAGGCCATCACCTCCGAGGTGTCGCGGCGCGAGATCGCCTGCAGGCCACCGTAGACGACGCTCGCCGTCCCGAGCACCAGCACCGCCACCGACCCGAGCGCGAGCTCGCGCTGCATCATGCCCCCGCCGCAGCGCAAGAGCCCGTAGCTCCCGAAGTTCGCAAGAGCCCCGGACAGTATCGCCGCGCCCGGCGGGTGGCTCCCGCCGGAGCC
>CAXUFZ010000189.1:0-7375 GCA_964250345.1 uncultured Rubrobacteraceae bacterium | reverse complement strand
CCGCGCGGGCGCTCCCGGTCGGGGGGGGCGCCGCCCGCGCGCGGCGTCGCCCCCCGCGACGACTCCGGCGCGCTGCTGTTCGCGACCTCCACGGACCTGGAAGGCGCCCCGCTCGGCGGCCGGTCGAAGGGCGAGCCGGTAACGGTGGACTTCGCCCTCGACGCGCCGCTGACCCCCGGCCAATACATAGCGAGGACCTCCCTCTCCGTACCTGGCGGCGGGGTCCTCGCCCGGTCCGAAGGGACGCCTTTCGAGGTGACCGCCGGGGACGGGACGCCCGGGCGGGACGCGGCAGGGCCGTCCGCGAAGGTCGAGGTCCACGAGGGGGAGCTCGAAGAGCAGGGCCCCGCCGCCTGAGGCCCGTGGCCCCCCGCGTCACCGTCGTAATCCCCAACTGGAACACCAGGCGGTTCCTCGGTCCCTGCCTCGCCTCCCTGGGCCGGCAGACGTTCCGGGACTTCGAGACCGTCGTCGTGGACAGCGCCTCCACCGACGGGTCCGTCGCCTTCGTCGGGGAGAACTTTCCCGAGGCAGAGACCGTCGCCTTGACCGAGAACCGCGGCTTCTCCGGCGCGGTGAACGCCGGGATAGAGGCGTCGGATGCGGAGCTCGTCGTGCTGCTGAACAACGACACGGAGCAGGACCCGGGCTGGCTGGAAGCCCTCGTCCGGGCCGCCGACCGGCGACCGGAGGCCGGCCTCTTCGCGAGCAAGCTCGTGGACTTCGGGGACCGCCGCCGGCTCGACGGCGCGGGCGACGCGCTCAGGCGCAGCGGCCTCCCCTACCGCATCGGCCACGGCGAGACGGACCGCGGACAGTTCGAAAGCGAGGAGTACGTCTTCGGGGCGTGCGCGGCGGCGGCGCTCTACCGGAGATCGGTCGTCGATGAGGTGGGCCTCTTCGACGAGGACTTCTTCGCCTACTGCGAGGACGGCGACCTGAGCTTCCGCGCCCAGCTCGCCGGCTTCCGTTGCCTCTACGTCCCCGACGCGGTCGTCTACCACATAGGCAGCGTCTCGACCGGCGGCAAGCGGAGCGCCACGGCCACCCGCCTCGGCACCCGCAACGGCCTGCTCCTCCTGGTCAAGAATCTGCCGGCCCCGCTCGCGTGGCGCTTCCTCCCCTCCGTCGTCTTCGGCCAACTCTCGCGCTTCCTCGTCGTCTCCCTCTCCCCCGGCGGCCTTAAGGCGTACCTCGAAGGGCTCGCCGGGGCGGGGCGGCTCCTGCCCAAGATGCTCAAGAAGCGCCGGGAGATACAGCCCAAAAAGCGCGTCTCGGACGTGTACCTGCGGGAGCTGCTGGGACGATCTTCCCGTCGGGCGGCGGAGAGCCGGCGGCGACGGATGCAGGACGCCCTCAAAGCGCGGCTCGGGCGATGAGGTTCTCCGTCGTCATCGTGAACTACCACTCGTGGCCGCTCACGCTCGCGTGCGTCGCGTCGCTGCGGGAGACGGGTTACGAGGGACTGGAGATCCTGGTAGCGGACAACGACAGCGAGGAGGTGCCGGAGCTCCCGCCCGGCGTGCGGCTCGTCAGGAGCGGGGAGAACCTCGGCCTGACGAGGGCCTGGAACCGGGTGCTTCCGGGGACCTCGGGCGAGCTCGTCGTCCTGCTAAACCCCGACACGGTCGTGGAGAAAGACTTTTTCGAGAGGATCGGCGCCTTCTTCGCCGTCGAACCGTCGGCGGGCGTGGCCGGTCCCCGGATACTCGACGCCGATGGGGAGTTGCAGTTGTCGGCGCGGCGGGAGATCTCGCTCGTCTCCGGGCTTCTGGGCCGGACCTCCCTGCTCACCCGCCTCTTCCCGAAGAGCTCGTTCGTGAAAGGCCAGTTCCCGGCGCTCGATGAGATCTCACGTCCGGCGCGGGTGGATTGGGTCTCGGGCGCTTGTATGGTCGTCCGGCGGGAGGCGCTGAACCGTATTTCCCCTCTCGACGAGCGTTTTTTCCTGTACTTCGAGGACGCGGACCTCTGCCGCCGTGTTCGCGAGGCCGGCTGGTCGGTCTTCTACCTGCCGGATGTCGAGGTGCTTCATCAGACCGGCGGGAGCAGCCGGAGCAGGCCGCGGGCGATCTGGCTTCTCCACAAGAGCGCCTTCCTCTACCACCGCAAGCACGGCCCCCACGGACCGTTCGGCCTCTACAGCGCGGCCGTCCTCGTCGGCCTGACGGCCAGGGCTCTGATAAAGCTCCTCGTCTCGGCTGCGAGGCGGGTCGCGAACAAGAAGACGTAGGTTCCCTATAGCTCACGGTGCGCCGCGATCACGTAGAATGCGAAGCATGAGACCGTCCGTGCCGGAAGAGGAGATCGTCCCTAGGGGGCGTGAGATCTACGAGGGCTCCGTGCGCCCGAATCTGGGTCCCGAGCACGAAGGCGCCTTCGTGGTTATCGACGTCGAGAGCGGCCACCACGAGATCTCGAACGACGAGGAAGAGGCTTTCGCGCGCGCGGAAGAGAAGCACCCGGACGCGCTGTTTTTCTTCACGCGCGTGGGCCCCGGGGGCGCCCCCGTGCCCGCCCACCGCATAGGCTTCGCTTCCCCCTGACATCAGTATGGTGCCGCTACCACCGTGGTAATGCGCGGGCACGTGTCCGGCAACGCCAGCGAGGCGTTGCTCACATTGACGATACTTGGCCGGTCGGGGGCGCGGACGCTTATCGAGGCCACGGTGGACACCGGCTTCACGGGTTCGCTCGGTCTGTCGAGGGAGCTGGTGGAGTCCCTGTCGTTGCCGCTCGTGGGTCGGGGTGTAGCCGTTCTTGCCGATGGTCGCGGTGTCGAGACCAACTATCATCGGGGACGGATTCTCTGGCACGACAGGGAACGAGGGATCCAGGTACTGGTAACGGAGGGCGGTCCCCTGGTGGGCATGTCCCTGCGGGGCAGTACCCTGACCGTAGTAGCATCGCCGGGCGGGGCCGTGTCTGTGGACGAAACAACCTAGCCCGCCGCATGACACACGCTCTTCGCGTGTTCTCGTTTCAGCCCCCGAAAAACCTCCGAAGCTCCGCCAGCGTCTCCCCGGGCGCCTCTTCGGGGATGTAGTGGCCCGAGTCGAGCGACCGCCCGTCCACGTCGTCGGCCCAGCCGCGCCAGACGTCGGGTACGTCGTACCACTCCTCGAGGTTGCCCCGACTGCCCCAGAGGACGAGAAGGGGGCAGGAGATCTTGTTGCCGGCCTCGCGGTCTTCGGCGTCGAGAGCGAAGTCTATGGTGGCGGCGGCGCGGTAGTCCTCGCAGATGGCGCGGACGGTCTCGGGGTCGCGGAGGCAGCGGAGGTACTCGTCCATCGCCACGGGGGCGAAGAGCTCGCGGGGACCGCGGAAGAGGAAGTCCCCGGCTTCGGTGCCGAGCATGCGTTCGGGCAGGGGGTGGGGCTGGGCGAGGAAGAACCAGTGCCAGTAGCCGAGGCCGAAGGACATGCCCGCGCGGGAGAAGGCCTCCCAGGTAGGCACGATGTCGAGGACGGCGAGCTTCGTCACGACGCCCGGGTGGTCGAGGGTCATGCGGTAGCCGACGCGTCCGCCGCGGTCGTGGCCGCAGACGGCGAAGCGGTCGAAGCCGAAGTGTCGCATCGCGGAGATCTGGTCTTCCGCCATCGCCCGCTTACTGTACGGCGCGTGTTCGGCGTCCGAGGCGGGCTTCGATGCGTCGCCGTAGCCCCGAAGGTCGGTCGCGACGACGGTGAACTCTTCGGCGAGCGCCGGGGCGACGAGGTGCCACATCGTATGGGTCTGGGGGCTGCCGTGGAGGAGCAGGAGCGGCGGACCGCTACCGGCCACGCGCGCCGGGATCCCCACCCCGCCCCCGACGTCCACCTTCTCGGACGCGAATCCCTCGAACAGGGCCACTACGAACGCCCTTCCGGGGCGCGCAGCTCCAGGTAGACCAGCTCGTCGGCGGCGCCTCGCAGCCTCTCGACGAACTCGAAGACGCGATACTGCCAGCCGTACTTCGCGCGCAGCGCCCGGTCGGCGGGGTCGCCCTTCCGCTGGTCCGTCAGGCGGGCGACGGCGCGGGCGTCTTCCCCCTTCGGGCGGCCCCTGATGTCGCTCGGGGCGACCAGAACCTCCGGGTTGTTGCGGATGCGTTTGGCCTTGCCCGAGTCGCGGCCGGTGATGACGTAGAGGACGCTGCCCGAGCGGGCGAACCAGACCGGCGTCGGCACGGCCTCGCCGTTCTTGCGGAAGGTGCTCAGGCGCGCGTAGCGGTGGCCCTCCATGACGTCGAGCGGGTTGCGGTCCTCCACGGTCTAAGCCTCCTCGTGTGCGGGCAGGGAGCCCTCCGGCATCCCGGCGAGCGTCGGGGCGGTGGCGTCTTTTTCCGAAAGAATCGGCTTTTCGACGGGCCACTTTATCCCGATCTCCGGGTCGTTCCAGAGGATGGAACCGTCGTACTCGGGGGCGTAGTAGTTCGTGCACTTGTACGAGAAGAGGGCGTCCTCGCCCGTGACGACGAAGCCGTGGGCGAAGCCCTCGGGGACCCAAAATTGGCGCTTGTTCTCAGCGGAGAGGATGACGCCCGTCCAGCGGCCGAAGGTCGGGGAGCCGACGCGGATGTCCACCGCGACGTCGAAGACCTCGCCGCGCAGGACGGAGACGAGCTTGCCCTGAGCCATAGGGTTCTGAAAGTGCAGCCCGCGCAGGACGCCGCGGGCGGAGAAGGAGAGGTTGTCCTGGACGAAACAGTTCGGGATGCCGAGGTCCTCGTAGCGGCGGCCGTTCCAGGTCTCCATGAAGAAGCCGCGATCGTCGCCGAAGATTTTCGGCTCCAGGATCAGGACGCCCGGAAGGTCGGTCTCACGGACGTTCACGTTACGGGGCCTCCGCCTTCGAGGAGATCCAGCAAATACCGACCGTAGTCGTTCTTCGTCATGGGGGCGGCGAGCGCTTCCAATTGGGCGGCGTCGATGTAGCCCTTGCGGTAGGAGACCTCTTCGGGGCAGCCGATCTTGAGCCCCTGCCGCTGCTCGATGGTCTCTATGAAGTTGCCGGCCTGCTGCAAAGACTCGTGCGTGCCCGCGTCGAGCCACGCCATGCCGCGGCCCATGACCTCCACCCGTAGTTCATCGCGCCCCAGATAATTCAGGTTGACGTCCGTGATCTCCAACTCCCCCCGCCCCGAAGGCTCCAGGTTCTCTGCCACGTCCACCACCCGGTTGTCGTAAAAGTACAGCCCCGTAACCGCGTAGTGCGACCGCGCCCTCCCCGGCTTCTCCTCGATGGAGAGAACTTTTCCCTCCCCGTCGAACTCGACGACGCCGTAGCGCTCGGGGTCGCGGACGTAGTACCCGAAGACGGTCGCGCCGCCCCCGCCGCCCGCGGCCCGCTCCAACTGGTCCACGAAGCCCTCGCCGTAGAAGATGTTGTCCCCGAGGACGAGCGAGACGTCGTCCCCGCCGACGAACTTCCGCCCGACCACGAAGGCGTCGGCGAGGCCTTTGGGTTCGGGTTGGGCGGCGTAGTCGAAGCTCACGCCCCACTTCGAGCCGTCGCCGAGCAGGTCGCGGAAGCGCGGCAGGTCGTGGGGGGTGGAGATTATCAGGATCTCGCGGATGCCCGCGAGCATGAGCGTCGTCAACGGGTAGTAGATCATGGGCTTGTCGTAGACGGGCAGAAGCTGCTTGCTGACCGCGTGCGTCAGCGGATAAAGCCGCGTCCCCGACCCGCCGGCGAGCACGATGCCTTTCAAGCCCGGCCCCTACCGCCCAAACCCAGCCGCTCCTGCCGGTAGCCGCGCGCGACGACGGTCTCGCACCACGCCCGGTTCTCTAAGTACCAGCGCACCGTCTTCTCCAGACCGCTCTCGAACGTCTCCTCCGGCATCCAGCCGAGCTCACGCTCTATCTTCCCGGCGTCGACGGCATAGCGCCGGTCGTGCCCGGGCCGGTCTTCTACGAACGTAATGAGCGCCTCGTGCGGCGCGTGCGGGGAGTCGGGCGCGAGCTCGTCCAGAAGGGCGCAGATCGTCTTCACGACCTCCAGGTTCGTCCGCTCGTTGTGGCCGCCGACGTTGTAGACCTCGCCGGGCACGCCCCTCTCCAGCACCCGTTCTACCGCCCGGCAGTGGTCGCCGACGTAGAGCCAGTCACGGACCTGCTGGCCGTCGCCGTAGACGGGGAGCGGGCCGCCGCGCAGCGCCGTCAGGATCATGAGCGGTATCAGCTTCTCGGGGAAGTGGTACGGCCCGTAGTTGTTCGAGCAGTTCGTCGTGAGCGCCGGCAGCCCGTAGGTGTGGTGGTAGGCCCGGACAAAGTGGTCCGAGGCCGCCTTGGACGCCGCGTAGGGCGAGTTCGGCCTGTACGGGCTCTCCTCCGTGAAGAACCCCGCCGGTCCCAGCGCCCCGTACACCTCGTCCGTCGAGACGTGCAAGAACCGGAAGTTCGCGTGCTCGTCGCCTCCGAGCGCCTGCCAGTAGTCGAGCGCCGCGTCCAACAGCCCCTGGGTCTCCACGACGTTCGTCTGGACGAAGGCGGCCGGCCCGTCGATAGAGCGGTCCACGTGCGTCTCCGCGGCAAAGTTCACCACCGCCGAAGGCCGGTGCTCGGCCAACAACCGTGCGACCAGATCCCGGTCCCCCATGCTCCCCTCGACGAAGGCGTGGTCCGGGTCGTCCGCGACGGAAGCCAGGGTCTCCGGGTTGCCCGCGTAGGTCAGCGCGTCCAGGTTCACGACCTTGAAGCGCCCGACGGTCCTCAAGACGAAGTTGCCGCCGATAAACCCGGCGCCGCCGGTGACCAGGATCGTCGGTTTGGCGTGTGTCTCTGCTGGCAAGGTACTCCTCATCGTAAGGTCTTCAGGTTCCAAGGCATTAGGTTTCGAGGGATTGCTCTTACCCGAGAACCTCAAGACCTTCGAGCCCAAAAACCTTCACGTAATCTACTAAACGACCCGGCACACCGCCACGTTCTTGCACCGGCGCGGCGCGGCGTGGTACTTTTGCGGCGTTATGGGCTTCGTTCTCCACATCCCGGTTCGCGCGCGGCGAACTACCGGCGCCGGGGATCTTCTACCCGGCCCTTCTCTCTAGACTCTCCGGTTCGACCTTCGACGAAAGGCATGTTGCATCTTGGACGTTCAGACGCGGGCGTTGGGGCAGGGCGTTATACGGCGGTGGCGGGGGTGGCTGCCGGAGGTACCCGACGGGGCCATCGCCTCCATCGGCGAGGGCGACACGCCCCTCATGGAAGCCCCGACGCTCTCGGGGCGGGTCGGGGCCAGGCTCTTCCTCAAGTTCGAGGGGATGAACCCGACGGCCTCCTTCAAGGACCGCGGGATGACGGTCGCCATGAGCCGGGCCGTCGCCGCGGGGACGCGGGCGGCCGTCTGCGCCTCGACGGGCACCACGGCGGCCTCGGCGGCGGCGTATGCCGCG
>CAXUFZ010000188.1:2275-7433 GCA_964250345.1 uncultured Rubrobacteraceae bacterium | reverse complement strand
ACAGGAGGTCCCCGGTCCGCCGCCGGTCGTGCTGGGCGACCGTCATCCGCAGGAGCCGGCCGACGAGCGCCCGGCGCAGCCCGAGGACGACGCCCTCCCCGGTCCTGCCCATCAGGTAGCCTTGCAGGCCCGTAAAGACCGCGCCCAGGGCGAAGAGGGCGACGAGCGTGGCGGCCGGCCCCCCCACCGACTGCCCGGTCCTCACGGCCTTCAAGATCGCCCCGACGACGAGCGGCTGCGCCAACTCCGCCACCGCGCCGACGAGGCCCAGCGCCAGAGCCCCGGCTATCGTCCACCGATGCGGGCCGGCGAAAGACAGCAGATCCCGGAGGCCGGCGTCCCCTTTGCTACGCTTGTCCACCAGCGCCTCCTTCGTGCCCTCCGTCCATGAGCTCGCCGAGCAGCGTCATGACGCGTTGCTGGGCCGGGGACATGGTCGAGACCATGAGCTCCAGCCTCGCCCGGCCGATGGGGTCCTCCGCCGACCACGGCGGGTCTTCCAGGTACTCCGGCGGCGGGTACTTTTCGAAGTAGGCCACGAGGTCCCTGGCGACCTCCTCGACCTTCGGGTCGTCCTCGGGGAGGTCGGCCAGCGCGGAGAGATCCTCGCCGACCTCGAGGAGATCCCGGTACTCCTCCGGACGCTCCGCGTAGTAGCGAAAAAGCCTCTCGTTACCCTCTTCGTAACCTTCGGGCCACTCGAAGGAGTCGAGGATGGACCAGAGCTTCTTCTCCTGCTCCAGGCTCTGCTCGCCCAACGCCGAGAGGTGCTCTCCCAGAAGGTCCATCGCCTTCTCGAAGGACGGGGACGCCTCCGTCTCCTCCTCGCCGGAGAGCATCGCCTCTATCCGGCGCCGACGTTCCTCCAGAAGCGCCATCTCCGCCTCGACCTCGGCCCGGAGCGTACCCAGGATGTCCCTGAGCGAGCGTTCCTGGTCGGCCTCACCGAGAACGTTCCCCACGCGCTTCAGCGAAAGGCCGAGGGACCGCAGCTTTCTCACGCGGTGCAGCCGCAGCAGGTCTTCGGCGGAGTAGAGCCGGTAGCCCGACTCCGAGCGTTCGGGCTCTTTTAGAAGCCCGATCTCCTCGTAGTGGCGCAGCGTCTTCGGCGTGACGCCGACGAGCTCTGCGACTACCCCGATCCTCAACCGCTGCTCTCTCATGTCTCGACCTCCGAAAACGAGTGTAAACGTTGCCGTAAGGGCAGGGTCAAGGCTGGTTTGGCCGGGCGCGCGGCAAGGTAAGGACCGAACATGACGGGAAACACGCGCCACGCGCGGTGTAGACTGTCGGGATGGGCCGCGCCAGCGGTCCCACTGCGGGCTCCCAGAGGAGGCGGAAGTGAACGAGAACCTGGCAAAGATGCGCGAGCAGGGGCAGGCGCCCTGGGTGGACGAGATCTCGCGCGACGACACCCGAAACGGCGGGTTGCAGGCGATGATCGACGACGGGATCGTGGGCGTGACCTCGAACCCGGCGATCTTCCAGAAGGCCATAGCGAACTCCGACCTCTACGACGACCAGCTCCAGGAGCTAGCCCAAAACACGGACGACGCCAAGGAGATGTTCTGGGGTGTGGCCGGCACCGACATCCAGGAGGCCTGCGACGTCCTCAGGCCCGTCTACGACGACAACAGCGAGGAGGGTTGGGTCTCCCTCGAAGTCCAGCCAGACATCGCCTACGACACCCAGGCCACCATCGACGAGGCGATGAAGCTGCACGAGACGGTCGACAGGCCCAACCTGTTCGTCAAGATCCCGGCGACGCTGCCCGGGCTCGTGGCTATCGAGGAGATGATCTCGCGGGGCAAGAGCATTAACGTCACCCTGATCTTCTCCTTAGAGCGCTACCGCGAGGTCGCCCGCGCCTACGTCCGCGGCATCCAGCGCCTCGTGGACAACGGCGGCGACCCATCAAGCGTGCGCTCGGTGGCGAGCTTCTTCGTCTCCCGCATCGACGCCGAAGCCGACGACCGCCTGGAGAAGCTCGGCCGACAGGACCTACAGGGCAAGCTCGCCATCGCGAACGCCAAGCTGGCGTACCGCGTCTACGGCCAGATCTTCTCCGGCTCCCGCTGGAACGCCCTCGAAGAGCAGGGCGCCAACCGCCAGCACCTCCTCTGGGCCTCCACCTCCACAAAGAACCCCGACTACCCGGACACCATCTACGTGGACAACCTCATCGGCCCCGAGACCGTAAACACCATGCCCAAAAAGACCATAGAAGCCGTAAAAGATCACGCCACCATCCAGCCGGAGTTGACCGAGGGTATAGAGGACGCCGTGAAGCTCCTCGACGACCTCCGCGAGGCCGGCCTCGACTACGAAGAGGTGACCGACGTCCTGGAGCAGGAGGGCATCCAGAAGTTCGCCGACCCCTTCAACGAGCTGCTCGACGAGATAAAGAGCAAGGGCAAACAGCTGGTGAGTTAGGCGCTCAGGTTTTGAGGTTCTCAGGTTTTGAGGGGTACTTGGCGAAGCGGGATCCCGACTTTCCACCCCTCAAAACCTTAATGCTTCGGAGCCTTAGAACCTAGCGACGACCAAAGGGAGGAGCACCGTGGATATTGGTATCTGGGGCATGGGTCGGATGGGGTTCAACATGGTCCGCCGGCTGGAGGACAAGGGGGACCACCGGGTCATAGCCGGCAACCGCTCGTCGGGGAAGGTCGACGACGCGGTCGAGGCCGGGGCGGAGGGCGCCTACAGCGTCGAGGAGTTCGTCGCCAAGCAGGAGTCGCCGCGCGTGCTGTGGAGCATGTTGCCGGCCGGCGAGACGACGGTGGACATGATCCACCAGTTCATGCAGCACGCCGACGAGGGCGACATCATCGTGGACGGGGCCAACTCGTATTTCAGGGACTCCGTCGCGATGGCGAGAGAAGTCAGGAACGCCGGCTTCCGGTGGCTCGACGCCGGGGTGTCGGGCGGCGTGTGGGGCTACGACGTGGGGTACTGCACGATGATCGGGGGCGATTCGGACGCCTTCGAGTACGTCGAGCCGGCCTTCGAGACGCTGGCCCCCGCGAACGGCTACGCGTTTCTTGGGGACGCCGGTGCCGGGCACTTCGCCAAGATGGTCCACAACGGGGTCGAGTACGGGATGCTCCAGGCCTACGCCGAGGGGTTCGAGATCCTGGAGAAGTCTCGCTACGACTACGACCTGCGCGCCCTCTCCAGCCTCTGGAACCAGGGCAGCGTCGTCCGCTCCTGGCTGCTGGAGCTGGCCGAGAACGCCTTCGAGCAGGACGCCAAGCTGGACAGCGTCCGGGGCTACGTAGAGGACTCGGGCGAGGGTCGCTGGACGGTGCTCGAGGCGATAGAAGAGAGCGTCCCGGCAAACGCCATCGCCGGCTCGCTCTTCGCCCGCTTCGCCTCGCGCCAGGACGATTCCTTCGCCATGAAGGTCATCGCCGCCCTGCGCGGCCAGTTCGGCGGGCACGCCATCCAGGAGGCGAGCACCGAGTACTCCGAGCAGGAGCCGAAGTAGGGATACAGGAGGGGAGCCCGTAGTGGCCGACACGCAAGTCTTGCCGAACGTTCTCCGGGACGAGCAGCGGCTTCCGCGCGTGCCCGATCCCGGGGTGGTCGTCATCTTCGGGGCCTCGGGGGATCTGACCTCGAGAAAATTGGTGCCGGCGCTCTACGAGCTCGCGGCGCAGCGGCGGCTGCCGATGGAGATCGCGGTCGTCGGCCTCTCCCGGACGGAGATGAGCCACGACGAGTTCCGTCAGAAACTGCGCGACACGCTGGAGGAGCACGTCGAAGGCGGCGTCAGCGACGACGTGTGGGAGTCGTTCGCCGGCGGCATCTTCTACCTGCCGGGCGACTCGAAGGAGCCCGAGACCTACCAGGAGCTCAAGGGCTTCCTGAAGAAGCTCGACGAGGAGCGGGGGACGCAAGGGAACCGGGCCTTCTACCTCTCGACCTCGCCATCTCTCGTGCCGACCATCGTGGAGCGGCTCGGCGAGGCGGGGATGAACGAGGGGGAAGAGGGCGGGTGGTCGCGGCTCGTGGTCGAGAAGCCCTTCGGGCGGGACCTCGGGAGCGCGCGGGAGTTGAACGAGGACATCCAGCGGTACTTCGGCGAGGGCCAGATCTACCGCATCGACCACTACCTCGGCAAGGAGACGGTCCAGAACATCCTGGCCCTACGCTTCGCCAACGGCATCTTCGAGCCGGTCTGGAACCAGCACTACGTGGACCACGTCCAGATCACCGTCGCCGAAGACATCGGCGTCGGGACGAGAGGCGCTTTTTATGAAGAAGCGGGGGCGCTGCGCGACATCGTCCAGAACCACGTCATGCAGGTCCTGTGCCTGACGGCTATGGAACCCCCCGTCGCCTTCGACGCCGAATCCCTGCGCGAGGAGAAGGTGAAGGTCCTAAAGGCCGTCCGGCCGATCCCGGAGGACGAGGTGGACGACTACGCCGTGCGCGGCCAGTACGCGCGCGGCTGGGTCTGGGGCGAGGAGGTCGAGGGATACCGCGAGGAAGAGGAGGTGGACCCGGAGTCCGTGACGGACACCTTCGTGGGGCTCAGGCTCTTCGTGGACAACTACCGCTGGGCGGGGGTCCCGTTCTTTATCCGGTCGGGCAAGAGGATGCCCAAGAAGGCGACCGAGGTCGCCATACAGTTCCACTCCTCGCCCCACACCCCCTTCGCCCGCGACGACACCGAGGGCCTGGAGCCGAACGTCCTCGTCGTCCGCGTCCAGCCGGAGGAGGGACTGTCCCTGAAGATCGGGGCCAAGGTCCCGGGCTCGGGCTTCGAGGTGAGCTCCGTGAACATGGACCTCCTCTACGGCACCGCGTTCTTGGAAGAGGCCCCCGACGCCTACCAGCGCCTCCTGCTCGACCTCATGCTCGGCGACCCGACGCTCTTCATCCGGGCCGACGAGGCCGAGGGCGCCTGGCGCATCCTCGACCCCATAATGCGCCACTGGGCGCAGAAAAACGACGTCTCCCCCTACCCCGCCGGCACCTGGGGACCCGAAGATGCCGACAGGCTCCTCGAACGCGACGGCCACGAGTGGAGAAGGCCGTGAGGTCGATTCGCTCTGAACCTCCGGGAGTCGGGAACCGGGGGTGGGGGGGGGGGGGGGGGGGGGGCGCGCCCCCCCCCCCGCCCCCCCCCCCCCGCCGCCGCCCGGCGGGG
>CAXUFZ010000188.1:0-2265 GCA_964250345.1 uncultured Rubrobacteraceae bacterium | reverse complement strand
CGGAAGACCCGTGGCCTCGCCCTTCCCGACTCCCGACTCCCGAAGCGAGCGCAGGCGGAGCCTGGGCGAGCGCCTCCCGACTCCCGGGAGTGCGGCGAAGCGGAGCGACGAGTGATCGGCGAGACCAGGGAGTCTCGTGGGGACGGGGGGCTGATGAGCGTGGCCGCGGTCGAGCGGGAGCTGGCGAGGCTCCGCGCCAACGACGACGGCACGCTCGCGCTGCGGTCGAGCGTGCTGAACCTGATCGTCATCACCGACGAGGCCTCGGCCCCGGACGTGACGCGCGCGGTCTCCAACCTGGCCGGCCGTCATCCGGCCAGGGCGATCGTCCTGATCTCGGACCCCGAGGACGAGGGCAACGTGGACGTCCAGCTCTCCGTGTTCTGCAACGTCAGGGGCGGGGGCGGGGCGCAGGTCTGCGCCGAGCAGGTGACGATCCACGCCGAAGGGGCGCCGGCCAACCATCTGGAGAGCCTCGCGGGACCACTCCTGGTCCCGGACCTCCCCGTCTTTCTCTGGTACCCGGGCGCCTTCTCACCATCCTCGCCGGAGTTCGCCGCGATGGCGGACCTCGCCGACCGCGTCATCGTCGACTCCGCCGCCCGCGAAGATCGGGAGGAGACTTTGCGCGAGATGGCGGGCTTGATCGGCAACCGGAGGATGCCGGCCATCGGCGACCTGCAGTGGGTCGGCCTCTCGCCGTGGCGGTCCCTGATCGCCGACGCCTTCGGCTCCCGGGAGCGCGCGGGCGAGCTCGAACGCATAGAGAACGTCGAGATCCTCTACGCCCCAGGCGGCGAGTGCCGCGTCCTGCTCCTCCTCGGCTGGCTCTCCTCGACCCTCGGCTGGACCCCCGAGACCGTGACCCGCGAAGGCGACCACCGCCACATACAACTCTCCGGCCCGTCCGGCACCGTCTCCGTCCATCTCTCCCCCGACTCGCCCGACGCGCGGCTCCGGCGCGTCCGGCTCCGCTCCCCCGACTACAGCTTCCAGGTCTCGCGCCACCGCGAGAGGACCGACATCCGCACCACCGTCATGCGCGACGAAGACCTCGTCGCCGAGCGCACCGTCCACACGGGCTCCTTCGACCTCGGCGTCCTCGTCGGGGAAGAGCTCCGCTACCGCGGGCGCGACGAGGCCTACGAGGCCGCCCTCCGCGCCGCCGTCGGGATCCTCGACCTGTGAACGTCGAGATCTTCGCCACCCCCGACGACCTCGCCGAAGCCGCCGCCCGCGCCTTCGCTGAGAAGGCCAGAGAAGCTATAGCGGAGCGCGAACGTTTTGTCGTCGCCCTCGCCGGCGGTTCCACCCCGAAGGCGACCTACGGGATCCTGGCCCGCGACTACGCCGACGCCGTGGACTGGCCGAACGTCCACGTCTTCTTCGGCGACGAACGCACCGTCCCGCCCGACCACGAGGACTCCAACTACCGTATGGCGAAGGAAGCGCTCCTCGACCACGTACCCGCGGTCTCCGTCCACCCGATGCGCGGCGAGCTGGTCCCCGAAGAAGCCGCCGCCTCCTACGAAGAAGAACTATCGGGATTCTTCGAAGGTGGGCCTGTGGTCCTTGACCTCGTCATGCTCGGCATCGGCGGCGACGGCCATACGGCGAGTCTCTTCCCCGAGACCGCGGCGCTCGAAGTGACAAACCGTCTGGTCGTGTCCAACCCGGTGCTCAAGCTGGAGACCACCCGCCTCACGCTCACCGCGCCGGTTCTGAGCGCGGCTCGGGACGTGTTCTTTCTCGTGGCCGGCGAGGATAAGGCCGAGGCTCTGAAAGAGATCCTGGAGGGCGACGCCGACCCGCGCGCCTACCCGGCCACGCTCGTCCAGCCCCCCGGCGGTCCGACCTGGATGGTGGACCGAGAAGCGGCGGAGCTGCTCGGCTCCGTCTGAGGCCTAGAAGACCTTCTTCAGCAGGCCGATGGCGCCCTGCTTCCACGGAACGCGGTGGGAGACGCCGCTCGCGTTCTCGAACTGCCGGAGGTTCGCCAGGTACCAGCGGAAGTTGCGGAGCAGGGCCTCCTTGTTGGAGAACTTGGGCGCGTAGCCTAGCTGCTTTTGCGCCTTCTCGATGGAGACGAAGGAGTCTTTGGAAGCTGTTTCGTAGACCCACCTGTAGAGGGGGGAGACGCCGAGGCGGTCGAGGACGCGCAGGCCCAGGAGGGCGGGGGCGGCGGGGAAGCCCCGGATCCTCTGCCCGTGCCGGGCTTCGTCGAGGACGGCCTGGTAGTCCTCCTTCATCGTGGTGAACTCGGCA
>CAXUFZ010000187.1:0-7438 GCA_964250345.1 uncultured Rubrobacteraceae bacterium | reverse complement strand
CGCCCTCGTCGTTCTGCTCCGCGCCACCCCGCGCCTCACCCCATCGCGCGCCGCCCTCGCGGCCACCCTGATCGCGGCCCTCCTCTCGGCCGGCCTCGTCGTCTCGCAGACGACCCGCAACCTCGAACAGGCCTCTGGACCCAGCCTCCGCCCCAAGGACCGCCCAGCCCCGGCCGAGGTCGCCGCCGCCGGCGCCTGGCTCGAAGACCACAACACCGGCGGCAGCATCGTCGCCACCCCCTACCTCGACTACGTCCCGAGCCGCGGGATGCTCGCGATGGGCGACTACACAGAGATGCAGTCCTACGACTACGCCCGCATCCTGCGCGAAAGAGACCTCCCGCCCTTCGGCGCAGGCCCACTCAAAGACGCCCTGTGGGTCCTGAAACACCCGGCCGGGGAGAAGTCCCGCGGCATCATGCAACGCAACGACGTCCGGTACGTGATCTTCCACAAACGCTACCCCGGCATAGGCTGGCTCCCCTACGCCCAACGCCCCGACCTCTACCGCACCGCCTACGAGAATCCGAGCGTCATCATCTTCGCGCCCCGCGACAGTTGAGGTAATCTGCCCCACGGTGCATGAAAGGACCTCTGAGTTCGGTATAACGAGTGTTATACTCGTCGCATGAAGACCGCCGTCTCCATACCGGACAGGATCTTCGAGTCCGCGGAGAGTTTCGCGCGCCGCCGGAAGATGAGCCGCAGCGAGCTCTACGCCAGGGCGCTCGACGCCTACCTCGAAGAACACAAAGCGGAGGGCATCACCGAACGTCTGGACGTCGTCTACGCGGGGCCGCGGGCGGAGGAGAGCCGTCTGGATCCCGCCCTAGAGCGTATGCAGGCGGAGTCAATACCCGCGGAGGACGACTGGTGAGTCTCCAGGAGGGGACGGACGAGGGCCCCCGGCGCGGCGAGGTCTGGTGGGCCTCGATGCGGGAACCGGCCGGCTCGGAGCCCGGCGGTCGCAGGCCCGTCGTGGTCGTCTCCTCCGACGAGTTCAACCGCAGCCGCATCCGCACCGTTCTGGTGGCTGCCGTGACCGGCAACCTCGGGCTGTCGGAGGCGCCCGGCAACGTGCTCGTGGAGGCTCTGGAGACCGGCTTGCCCAGGGATTCGGTGGTCAACGTCTCCCAACTGGCGACCCTGGACAAGGGCTTCCTCGGCGGTCGGGTCGGCACTTTAGGCTCGCGGACCATGCTCGCGGTCGACGGCGGCCTGAGGACGGCGCTCGAGCTGTAGCGGCAGGTCTTCCTCTCGGCCATCCCCGGCCGAAGACCCACCTTTCCAGGGATCACGTCCTGAGGTGAAACGGCCGCTAAAGCTCGGTAAAGCTTCCGTTAAATCCGGGCTTTGGACTCCGTTGGCGCGTCCGCCTGTTGTTAACTGTCCGGCGTGCCTGGTCGTCGTACAGAGGATGGCGGGTCTTGCTGCTCGACCTGATCCCGGCGTCCCTCGGGGCCCTCGTCGTCGGCGTCGCTCCCGGGTGGTTCTGGACGGGTCTGCTGCGCGCGCCGCTGGATCTCGCCGAGAGGGTCGCGCTCTCCGTGGCGCTGTCGATGGCCCTGGTGCCGGCCGCGGCCCTGATCCCCACGCGCCTGCTCGGCCTGGGCCTCACGCTCCCCGTGGTCCTCGCTTGTGTGTCCATCGTCTTTGTCGCGGGCCTCGGAGCCTACCTCCGGTTCGGGCCGGCGAAGGGGGAGGATGGGCCGGTGGTCCCAGATCCGGCCGTTCCGCTCTCCACGCCCGCGCTCGTGCCGTTCGCGCTGGCGCTCTGCCTGGCGCTCGGGGTCGTGCTCGGCGTCCTTCCCTGGGACCCGGTGATGCCCGCCACCACGGGCGATGCCGTACCGACGCGGGGGATGGTGCTCGCGATCTCGCTGCTCGTGCTCGCGGCCGGAGTGTTGCACCTGTTCTCTTCGCGGAGGGCGGACGCGGAGGAGACGGTCGGTTCTTTCCTGCCAGTGGTCTCTCCGTGGACGCGGAGGCTGCTGTTGCCGGGGGTTCTTCTGCTCGCGTTGGCGCGCGGGTACGCGGGGCCGG
Source organism: uncultured Rubrobacteraceae bacterium (assembly GCA_964250345.1). Classification (GTDB taxonomy): domain Bacteria; phylum Actinomycetota; class Rubrobacteria; order Rubrobacterales; family Rubrobacteraceae; genus Rubrobacter_D. The sequence continues at coordinate 5,395 of CAXUFZ010000187.1, read as the reverse complement.
CGTTGCACGATTGGCCGTTCATTCGGGGGGTGGACCATTATTCGCATGCGGTGATGGCGAACCGGATGATGGAGGTCGGGCGGATAGAGCCGTACCTGATCTACCCCCCCGGATTCCACACGCTGACCGCCTCCGTCTCGCGCCTGACGAACCTGGACCCGCTGGAGATCTTCCCGGTCCTCGGTCCCGCCCTGCTCCTCCTTCCCGCCCTCGCCCTCTACAGCCTCGGGGCCCGACTCTGGGGCTGGGGCTACGGCGTGGCGGCGGCGTTCTTCTCCGTCCTGCTCGGCGGGACCTACTACTACTTCAACGACGCGATGTACCCGAACCTCGTCACCTCCCAGTTCCTGATGGTGATGGCCCTGGCCGCGCTCGTGACGACGTACCGCTCGCCGACGGTACGGGGGGGCCTGCTGCTGGCAATCCTCGGCTCCTCCGTGGCGCTCTACCACCCGGTCGCGAGCCTGTACCTGGCCCTGCTGCTCGCCCCGGTCGGCCTGCTCTTCGCGCTGCCCATGCTCTTCCGGGACCGGCGGACCGGCGTGGCCCTGACGCTCTCCCTGGCGCTGCTGGGCGTCCTCGCGCTCGCCTACGCCTGGCACACCTACGGGCTCGGGCGGGCGGCGGCGCAGCTACGCGGTGCGGGGTCCGGCGGCGGGACGACGGGCGCGGCCGGGGGGATGGCGGTCGGCACGCAGGAGATCTACCCGGGCGGGTTCCTGGTCGGGACGATGGTCTCCCAGCCCGTCGCCTGGCTGGGGCTGCTCGGCGTCTTCCTCCTGGCGTCGCGGGGCAGGGCCGGCGGCCTCCCGGCGGTGCTGGCGCACCTTACGGTCTTTTTGTGGGCCGCGCTGCTGTTCGCCGGCAGCCGGCTCTCGATGACGGGCTTCCCCCAGCGCTTCGGCCGGGACCTCGGCGTGCCGCTTGCGCTGCTGGCGGCGCTCGCGCTCTTCGCCGTGCTGCGCTCGCCGGTGTCGAGGCGGCGGACGGCGACGGTCTTCGTCGCCTCGGTGGCGGCGTTGCTCTCGGTGGCGCTCGTGGGCACGCAGGCGGCGCAGAGTTTGAAGTGGGCGGCCGGGCCGAGTGTTCAGGTGACGATCACGCCAGAGATCGCCGAGGCCGGCGCGTGGCTCGAAGACCACAACACCGGCGGGAACATCATGGTCAGCCCCCACGCCAACCAGGTGCCGAGCCGCATGATGCTCGCGATGGGCCACTACTCGGCCCTCCAGTCGTTCGAGTACGGCCAGATCCTACGCCCCAGGGATCTCCCCCCAACCGGCCCCGAACCACTCATGGACGTCCTCCGCACCGTCGTGGCCCCGGCCTCGGAGCGGTCGGCCTCCGCGTTCGAGAAGCACGATGTCCGCTACGTCGTCCTCTACAAGAACATGCCCGACAGGCCCACGGCGGACTACTGGCGGCGCTTCGTGGCCAGGCCCGACCTCTACCCCGTGGTCTTCGACAACAGGGACGTCGTGATCTTCTCCACCCGCGAAATAGTGGCGCGGACGAACCGATGAACGGGGCGAAGACGACCCGCCGATGGGCGTCGCCGGTATAATGCCCGGCGCGGCGGAGGGCCGCGGTTCTGCCGGCGATCCCGGGCTGGAGATGACGCACCCCAAGGAAAGAGGCAAGGGCGACGGCCTCGTCTTCGTGCTGCTCGTGTTCGCCGCGAGCCGGCTCCTGTACCTGACGGCCGGGTATCTGTTCTCCGTTGTCATGCCGGTGTCGCGCTTTCAGGCCGTCACCGAGGACGTGCCCTTCGGCAGGCTCAGCATCTGGTCGCATTGGGACGGCGAGCACTACATCGCGCTCGCGGCCGACGGCTACCTGCGACCGCCGGAGAACGTCTCGCCGGCCTTCTTCCCGCTGTACCCGCTGCTCTCGAGGTCGTTCGCGGAGCTGTTCGGCGGATCCGTCTCGTGGCCGGCGATCTCCGTCTGGGGGACGCTGGTCTCGCTGCTATTCTTGCCCTTCGCCCTGTTCTTCGTCTACCGGATCGCCGAGAGCGGTTGGGACGCCGGCGTCGCCCGCGGGGCGGTCCTTGCCCTGGCCTTCTTCCCGACGACGTTCTTCTTCAACGCGGTCTACACGGAGAGCCTCTTCCTGGCCCTCTCGGCAGGCTCGCTGTGGGCCGCGAGGGTCAGGAGGGACCTGCTGCTGGCGTGCCTGCTCGCCGGCCTCGCGACGGCGACGCGGAACGTCGGGGTCTTCCTGCTCGCCCCGCTGGCCTACGAGTGGCTCAGGAACAGGGAGATCCACCGCTGGCGCGTCGTCTACCTGGCGCTCGCGCCGTCGGGGCTGGCGGTGTACGCGGGCTACCTGTGGCTGCGCTTCGGGAGCCCGCTGCTCTTCTACACGGACCAGGCCAAGTGGGGCCGGGCGGCGGCGGGTCCGCTGGAGACAGCCGGCGACGCCTGGCGGGCGGCGGTCAGGGGCGCCGGGTGGTTCTTCGACCCGCGTCTGTGGTCGGACCCGTCGTTCGCCGGCGTCGTCAACCACATCGCGCTGGCGAACAACCTGTACAACCTGCTTTTCTTTGTTTTTGCGCTGGTGATCCTGGTGGCCGGCCTGCGGGACCTCCCGCCGGACCTCTCCCTCTACGCCTTCCTGCTCGTCCTACCGGCAGCTCTGTTCGGCACGCCGCAGAGCCCGCTCATGGGGGCCCCGCGCTACGTCCTCGTCGCCTTTCCGCTGTTTATCGTGCTCGGGCTCCTGTACCGGAACCGCCCGGTCTTCGCGGCGGGCCTCGCCCTGAGCGTGGTCGTCTCGCTCGTGTTCTGCGCGTTGTTCGTCTCGTGGCGGTTCGTGGCTTAGGCTCCTCCCTTTGGTCGTCGCGCACGCTTCGGCCTGCGGCCTCCGCTTGTCAGCACGTTCCGGCTGTCGCCTCCACTTTCAGCCCGGCGCTGTCGCGCCTTTCAGCACGCTCCCTTCGGTCGCTTTCAGCTTTCTGGCGGTGGAGGTGCGACCGGGACTCGCAGTTCCGCGGCTTTGCGGGCCTCACGAGCCTGGGGCGAGGTGGCGGAGGGGGTGGTCTTTCGGCTCCGGGCTCTCGATCTCCGACTCCCGGTCTTTCGGGGTGGGGATTTCTTCGCCGGCGAGGCGTGAGTGAAGGCGGATCATGCCGTCCAGCACGGCCTCCCAGTCGAGCTCCTCGGCGAAGCGGCGGGCTTCCAGACCCATCTGCTCCCTAGTGTCGCCGTCGTCGAGCAAGAGCTTTATTCCGGAGAAGAAGGCGGCGTCGTCGCCGGGCGGGGTGGCGAAGCCGCTGACGCCGGGCCGGATGCACTCGCCCGGGCCGCCGTCGCCGCGGACGACGGCGGGGAGGCCGGAGGCCTGGGCCTCGGCGACCGCGCGTCCGAGGGTGTCGGTGGCACTGGGGAAGACGAACACGTCGCAGGAGGCGAAGAGGCGGGCCAGCTCTTCTCCCTCCAGGAAGCCGGTGAAGGTGGCCGCGTCGCCGAGGACGGCCTCCAGCTCCCCGCGGTAGGGGCCGTCGCCGGCGATGACGAGGCGGACGTCGTCGCGGTCGAGGCCGAGGTAGCCGGCGGCCAGGGCTTCGAGGCCCTTCTCGCGGCTTACGCGGCCGGCGTACAGGAGGAGCTTCTTGCCGGCGCCGAGCCTCTCGCGCAAAGCCTCGTCCCTCTTGCGGGGGTCGAAGAGGTCGCCGTCCACGCCGTTCTCCAGGATCTCGAAGTGGCGGATGCGGTAGCCGCGGTTGCGCAGCGCGAGCGCCGTGGCCTGCGACGGCACGGCGACCGCGGAGCACAGCTCGTAGAACTCGCGCACCGCGACCTCCACGATCTCCGCCACGAACCCGTCCCCGGAAAGAGCGCCAGCATAAGCCCCGAACTCCGTGTGGTAGGCCCCGACGACGGGCACGTCTAACGCGATGCCGGCGACGAGCGCCGCGAGCCCCAAGGGGCCCGGCGTCGCCACGTGCAGGACGTCGTATCCCTCTTCGGCGACGTGCTCCAGCACGTCGAGCAACGACGGGACCCCCAGCGCGAGCCCGTCGTATAGCGGCACCTTGAACTCCGCGACGGCCCGCAGCGCGTGCCCCCCGGGGGAGTCCGCCGTCTTCCCGCCGCAGCGCACGATCTTCATGGACCCGACGGGCCCCTTCTGGGCGAGGGCCTGGACGTTGCGGTACATCGTGGCGACGCCGTGGACCGCCTCCATCCCGTCCACGAAGACGCCGGCCTTCGGGGCCTCGCGGTCTTCGGGGAGGAGGCTGCCGCGCAGGAGGTCCCGCAGTTCGCGGGCCTTCCGGCGCTCGCGGCCGAAGTAGCCGTGCACCCCGACGTAGGGGGCGACGTAGACGTGACCGTCCACGAAGCTCCCTATCGACCCGAGAAAGTCGAGGGCCGGAAAGCCGCTCCCGACGTCCTTCAGGGACCCCGCGAGCCGCTCCTCGTAGCGGCCGGCGAGGGCGGCCCGGATGCGCCCCTCGTCCAGCCGCGACAGGAGGGGGAGGTACTCCAGCAGCTTGCCGTCGGAACCGGGACCGCCGAGCAGGCGCTTCAGGGAGGCCGGGAGCGGCGCGAACCGCCGCAGCACCCCGGCAGGCTGCGACCCCTCCCCCTCCTCGACGGCCGCCCCGGCGAGCTTGAAGCCGGTGTGGACCATCTTGGCGACGGACCCGTCCTCGCCCCCGGGGAGGCCCTCGCGGGCGGGGAGGGCCTCCAGGAACTCGTCCGGGCTCTTTACGCCCGGGGGCCCGACGGTGAAGGTGGCGCCGCCGTAGATGCCGCCGTGGTCGTCGGAGCCGCCGGTCCCGGCCACCCTCGCGTGCGGGGGGACGGCGAGGCCCTGCCTCGCGGCCATCTGGCGCAGCTCGGTCGGGCCGACGCGGGAGGCTATCTCTTGGACCAGCCGGTTCTGCTCGGCGGGGCGCGAGCCGTTGACGAACTCCCACAGGCCGAAGAGCACGAGCCGCCTCTCCATCGCGCCTCGGTCGAGCGGACCCGGCATCGCGTAGACCGGATGGGCGAGAGCATGAACGAGGCCGGCCTCCCGCAAAAAATCCACCAGCCCGTGCACGTTCCCCCGCCGGGCCTGGACCTCCTGGTGGGCCGCGGCGTCGAGGCCGTAGACGAGGACGTCGACGTGTTCGCCGCCCTCCGGGAAGCGGGCCGAGACCTCCTCGCCGACGAAGAAGTCCCGGTGGCGGGTGAGCGTGTTCGCGCCTTCGATGCTCTCGTGGTCCGTGAGGGTGACGAAGTCCATGCCGGCCGCCTTCGCCATCTTGTAGGAGCGTTCGGGCGGCGTGTACGACTCGCGCGCCTCCACCTCCACGCCGAGCCCCCTGACCCACCAGTTCGACGCCGTCCCGGACGCCCGCGTCGACGAGCTCGTGCAGGGCGGCATCGTGACGAACACGGTGGTC
>CAXUFZ010000186.1:0-7479 GCA_964250345.1 uncultured Rubrobacteraceae bacterium | reverse complement strand
GTACCACGTGCACATCCTCGCGGCCCTGGGGGCGGCGGGGGTCGGGGTCGGCATGGCGCCGGCGTGGGTGGCGAAGATGCGGTGGGGCGGGGTGGTCTACCGGAGGCTACGGTCTCCGGCGGCGGAGGTGGAGACGGCCGTCGTCCGACGCCGGGGCGAGGCTTCGCCCGTGGTGCGGGCGTTCCTGGACGTGATCGGGGAGGTCGCGACCGGCGAGGACCGGCCGGCGCTCCCCGGTGGCTCCGATGCGGGGTGAAGACACCCGACCGTACAGAAAATCCGTTGCGGTGTCTTCACCCCTATGGTCGCCATCTGCTGGCCGGCCTCGACCTTCTCGCCCTCGCCGACGGAGAGCGTAGCGACCCCGCTCACGGGGGCCGCGACGTGGCTGCGGTCGCCTCCGTGCTGACCAAGACTGCGTGGCAGTCCGCGGTGACCAACGGCGCGGGGCGCCCCCCCGGGGGGGGGGGGGGGGGGGGGGGGGGGGGGGCCGCCCGCGGGGCCCCACGGGCGCCGGCCCCCCGGGGGGGGGGGGGCGTTCCGGCTTCGTAGCGGCCCACGACGGTCCGCGGCGGCCGGCTGCGGAAGCCGTGCAGTGACTCTGAATCACTTAGTCCAGGTTCGAATCCTGGTCCGGCAGCCTCCCAAAGACCCCCATTAGCGGGGCTTTTTCTTTTGAACGCCGATCCCGAACCCTCCTGGACCCCCCTCGAACCGCACGGGGTTATGGTCGCGGTTATGGTCAAAACTATGGTCGGATTTTGGGTAAGCATCGGCACGCTGATCGCTGGCCACACGCCTCACAAGCCCTTGCGTTGTGACCACGCATCCTATCTACGGCGTCTTCGACGTTGAGGCGTACGCGGCAGCTCATTGCCCGTGAGCTGAAGATGACAGCCCATCCGCTGACGCTTAGCAACTAGTCGGCGGTCTGGAGCGTGGCGCTCGGCCTCGTACGCGGCCAGTGCGCGGGGCGAGGAGCCGCGGCGTTCGACCTAGCAATCGCCGCCGCAATCTCGCTCTCTATTCCTTGCTGTCTCGCCGGCTCGTAGAAGAAACCGTGCCCCCTGCTTTGTCGTGCGGGATGGCGAGGGCCAGGAGGAAGGTGAGCACCAGGGCCGCGGCCAACGTCACGAAGGCGATGGTGAACCTGGACTCGGTTGGCAGGGAAGTGGCGGCGATGTGCTGGGAGGCGAGGATGCTGGCGGTTACCTGCCCACCGAGCGCTCCGCCTATCAGGCGCACGACGAGGTTCACGCCGGTGGCCACGCCGGTCTGGCCGCGCCCGACGACCCCCACGATCAGGTTGGGCATCGCGGCGAACGCGAGACCGATCCCGAAGCCCAGGAGGGCCATGGCGGTGTATATCGCCCAGCGCTGGTCGTGCGAAGCGGCGAGGAGGACGAACGCGGCGCCGGCAAACACGGTGCTGTAGACCAGCACGGCGCGGGGGCCGAACCGGCCGCAGAGGTGCCCCCCCAGCGGACCGGAGATCGACACCGTCGCCGCCGCGGGCAGCAGGTACAGCCCCGCTTCGGTGGCCGACGCCGCGAAACCATAGCCGGCCTGCGGCGGGGCCCGCACCAACTGCGGGACGATCAGGAAGGAGCCGAACATCCCGAAACCGGTGAGCAGGGAGGTGAGGTTGGTGGCAAGGATCGTGCGCTCGCGTAGCATCCGCATGTCCACCAGTGGCTCGGGGCCCCGATGCTCGTAGACAACCCAGACGACCAACACCGCGGCCGCCGCGCACAGCAGGCCCACGATCCGGGCCGAGCCCCAGCCCCAGCTCGCGGCTTGGCCCAGGGCGAGCAGCAGCGCGGTGAGCCCGACGGCGAGCAGACCGGCCCCCGCCCAGTCGATCCGGGACGGATGCTTCTCCGGCGAGGCGGGCACGAAGAGTTGGGTGAAGCCCGCGCCCGCCGCGGCGGCGATGAGGGCGAACCAGAAGATCCATTCCAGGCCGAGGGCGTCCACTATCAGCCCGCTCAGCACGAGTCCCACCCCGCCGCCGATCCCGAAGGCCGCGCCGATCACCCCCAGGCCCACCGCCAGCCGTTCCTCGGGGAACTCGTCGCGGACGACCCCGAAAGCCAGCGGCATCATCCCGGCGGCCACCCCCTGCGTCGCCCGGCCCGCGATCAGCCACGCGATCGAATCCCCCAAGGCCGCCATCATAGAGCCCGCGGCAAACACGCCCAACACGCCCATGAGGACGCGCTTCTTACCGAAGATGTCCCCCAGGCGGCCCGCGATCGGTGTCGCCACCGACGCGGTCAGAAGGAACGCGGTCAGCACGAAGGTCGCCGTGCCCAGCGAGGCGGAAAACTGGCGTTGAACCGCCGGCAGGGCCGGGGCCACCACGGTCTGCGCGAACGCGAACCCCAGCGCCGCGACCATGAGCGCGGCAAGCGTCAGGCCGTGGTGCCGGTGTGGCACCGACAGGGCGGTATTTTCGTGTGGCGCCGGCCTGGTCATTGATTGTCTCCGTCCTTCACGTTCGCTTCCAAAGATCTCGTCCTCGTGGATCGGCCCCGGTACCCCGGTACGGCAACCTACCAGGCAAGCACCCAGTCGTGAGGATCTTCTCTCAGAGCTCGCTTTCCACTTCGGGTATAGGTAGTAAACGGGTAATTGGCAACGACCTTAATATTTCTTAATATTGTAGCCTGGACCGCACCTCTGTAGGGCCCGAACACCGCTACCCCGCGCACAGGGGCCTGAGGGATTCGCCACCTATCCCGTCGTTGTTTGTAAGATCGAAGCTGTACTTGCCGTAGGGATTTATGTGCTCGTAGCGGGTGGACCAGAGGTGCGAGAGGTCCTCCTCGTCGACGTGGTGGCCCTCTTCGGAGAGCCGCTCGAGGATTTGCCGGTAGTAGACGGTGTTACGGGTGACGAAGAGAGCCACGGTCGTGCACTAGTCCAGTCGGTCGCTGGGACCACTAGTGGGCCGTGTCACGCCGCGCCCGCGCCCGGTCAGCTCATGTCGGCGTAGCGCTTGGCCTGGCCGAGCGCCGTCCGCAGTTGGCCGGCGGTCCGCCTGCCCGCCCATGCGGGGGTGTCGCGCTGGTAGCGCCAGCCCTCTGCCAGGGGGCCGACGTCGACGACGTCGTAGCCGAACTCGTCGATCATCGTGCCGACCGTCTTTTTGGCCGCGGCGTCGTCGCCCGCGATCGACATGGCCCGGCGCTCGGGGGTTCCTGCGGGTTGCCCCTGCGTCGCCAGCTCCCGGTAGCCGATGTTGTTGAACGCCTTGACCACGTGCGAGGTGGGGAGGTGCTGCTGGAGCAGCTCGCTGGTCGTGGTGGTCTCGGCCTCCAGCTCGGGGAACACACCATCGCGGTGGGGGAAGTAGTTGTTCGTGTCGATCACGATCTTGCCCGCGAGCGGCTCCACCGGGACCGCCCGGTAGGCCTTGAGCGGGATCGTGACCACGACGACGTCACCCGCGCGAGCGGCGTCGCCGGCCGTCGCCGCCCGGGCCGACGGGCCGAGCTTTGCCACGGCGTCGGCGAGGGTCTCGGGCCCGCGCGAGTTGCTGAGGACCGCGTCGTATCCGGCGTCGACTGCCAGGCGGGCCAGCGTGCTGCCGATCTCGCCGCTACCGATGAAGCCGACGGTCGTCACGGCAGCGATGTCCAGGCGACTGATCAAGCCTCCCCTGATGTCGAACGAGTACCTGAATGCGCCACGTGACAGGACCCGACCATGGAGGTCTGCCACCGTCTGGTCGAGGCGCACGACGGTCCTGCCCGGTGACACGTCGATGAATCGGAGCGGTTCGTCGTGCGTGCGGGTCTCGGTGAATTGGTGGAGCCAGTACCGCCTGACGGCGGCCTTGCCGATGAGCCGGGCGTCCCCGTTGGGCCAGTTCACATCATCGGTGAGAAGCTCGAGCAACCCGTCGACGTCACGGCGGTTGAACGTCGCATAAGCATTTGCGAGGAGGTCACGATTAGTCATTTTAGTACCTTCTTTCTTATAGTTTAGTGACTTGCGTAGCGATCGTCAGAGGGCGAGCAGGACGTCGCGCACGGCGGCGGGCCGGGGGCAGGAACGGGTGGTGGCCGGCGTCGAGCTCGCCGCCGGTCGAGGCCCGTCGGGCGACCTCGCGCGGCCGCTCGGGCGGGGTGCCCCGGTCCTCATACGCCACTGCGCCGCGGCGCGCCCGCCCTTCCCCTCGAAGAGCTCGTCGACCTCGAAGGAGATGTCCGGGAACGCCTCGAAGGAGCCTGCGAAGAACTCCCTCAGCTACTCCCCGGAGATCGGCCCCGTGTTGGGGTCGGTGAAGGCGCCGTCTTCGCCGAAGAGGGCCATAAGCCCGTCGATGTCGTGGCGGTTCTGGGCGTCGAAGTACGCCCTCGCCACCTCGGCCGCGCTCTTTCCTGCTGTGTCGTTCATCTTGCCTCCTCCTTTTGGGATTTTTTCCTCTGCCCCACCTTTGTAACCGCCCCCTTCGAGATTACCCGTCCGGCGCGCCGGCTGCCTCCGCGAGCACCCGGGCCAGTTCCTCGGGCCGCGAGAGCATGGGGTGGTGGCCGGTCGGCAGCTCCACCACGCGGTCGGCCCTCGCGGCGTTCCGGCGCTGCGCCTCGGGGGGCGTCGCCCGGTCCTCGGCGCACACCACGTAGGTCGAGGGCTTCTCGCGCCACGCGACGGCGCGGGGCGCCTGCCCGAAGACCGCCAGGGGCTGGCTGGTGAGCCGTTCCAGTGCCCCCTCGACCGCCGCCTCGTCGCAGTCCTGCATGAAGGCGGCGGGCATAAGCTCGGCTTTTATGCCCATCGTGCCATCCTCCGGGCGCGGGTCCATCCACGGCCCCGGCTCGCCGCCGAAGTCCGCCATCGTCTCGCCCGTCTCGGGCATTACCGAGGTCAGGTAGACGAGGTGCTCGACGTTCTCCTGGCCCGCCGCGGCATCGGTCATAACCATGCCACCGTAGGAGTGCCCCACGACCACGACGGGCCCGTCCTCCTCCTCGAGTGCGGCGCGGACCGCGTCGGCATCCGCGTGCATGTCCCCGACGGTGCCCCCGCGAGCGTCCGGGGCAACACAACTCGGCAACTCCACGGCCCGGCTCTCCAGGCCGAAGGCGGCTAGCGGCTCCGCCATGCGGTGCCACCACCACGCCCCGTCGAAGACCAAAGCCCCGTGCACGAAGACCACCTTCATTCCGATTACCTCCCTGTCGACGCTTACGTTTCCTGCGGACACGGAGTGTAGCACCTATGCAGTGTTTATGTAGTGTTGTGGGCTGACGTCGTGGTTCGTGCTCGCGCTTTTGCCGACGCCTCGAGTCCCTCTGCGCGTCGCGCGTTTTGGCTCTGTCGCGTTCTTGGTAAAGGCGGCCTGAAGCGGGCCGGGGCAGCCGCTCGAGGTACAGATAAGGGCCGCTGCGGGACGCCCTCGGGCGATCCTACCCCCGTTTTTCGCAGCGGCCTCGGGCAGCGGGGACAGCCTATCATCGGGGTCCTTCATTTAACAATCTCCGCCGAGAGGCGCTCGGGGTCCGTCGCGACGTCTCCCTGGCACCCGTCGGGGGCATGCCTCCCGGCCCGTGCCTTCTCCTCGGCCGCCAGCTCGGCTATGGTGTGCCGGGCCAGCACGCGCTCCAGCGCCTCCACGGCCTCCTCCCAGACTCTTCGGACGGCAACCGGTTCATCGGGCGATGGAGTTCCGGCGACCCGGGGCTCGCCATCGAGGGCTTCCACGACGTCGAGTACGCTCACTTCCTCCGGCGGGACGGCCAGGCAGAACCCTCCCCCGGCTCCGCGTCGCCCCTCAACGATGCCGTTCCTAACCAGTTGGCCCAAGATTTGCCCGACGAAGGCTTCGGGCATCCGGGTCCTGCGCGCGACCTTGCCTGTCCCGTGCGGGCATCGCTCCGGATACAGCGTGAGCTCGACGAGAGCCCTGACAGCGTACTTGCTCCTCCTGCCGAGTTTCATGGCCGGCTCCGAGCTCTCTCCGTCACGGGTCGCCCGCCTCTCCACCGGGCTTTTCCCCAACCCACCGGAAGCCCGTGGGCCGTATGCCGCCCTCTTGGTAGTACCCCGACGCTCATCGCCCGACCCGCCTTCCCGCGGACTTTTCTCCCACGCTCCGGCGCCGGGAAGCCTGGCCCGGATCGTTTACCGGTGGGACCTATCCCCGCTCGATCCTTGCTCACCCGCCGTTGGCTAGCGCTTTATCTATTGCCGGACGGTCGAATCCCACGACCCACTTCGAGCCGATCTTGATGACCGGAACCTCCATCTGGCCCGTCTTTCCGACCATGTCGGCGGCGGCTTTCCGACCCCGCTCGACGTCGACCTCCTTTGCCGAGATTCCGCGGTCCGCGAGGTAGCGCCTCGCCCGCGGGCGCCACGGGCACGTGGAAGTACCGAATAAAACGGCCTTTGCCATGACCTAACCGCCCTGGTAGCTTCCGTTTCGGCTCTCGGCTTCGCGGGCCTTGCCTTTCGGGCGCGCGCGGGGGGCCAACACGAAAGCCGCGATGGCCCCCGCGAGCGCGAAGGCCGCGCCGCCGAGGAAGCCCGCCCGGAACCCCTCGGTCAGCGTCGCGGGGTCGGCGGCCCCCCCGGCAGCGGACCCGGTGCGCGCGCCCGCGCGCGGCGCCAGCCCCGCGAGTCCGCGCGCCGAGCCGACCTGCTGCGACGCGTTGACCAGCCCGCCGGCGAGTCCCTGATCCCGCTCCGGCACGCCGGCCACCGCGGAGATCGCTATGGCCACGGGCGCGAGCCCGCCTCCGACCGCGACCAGCATCGACGGCCCGAGGATGTCCGCGAGAAAGCTCCCGTCCGGCGAGACTGCGCCGAACCAGGCCAACCCCGCCGCCGCGAACAGGAACCCGGACACGAGCACCGGCCTGGCGCCGAGCCTCGTGGCGAGCCGCGAGGCGACCCAGGAGAGGGCCACCACCCCCGCGGTCAGCGGCAGGAAGGCGAGACCCGCCTGAAGCGGCGAGTAGCCGAGGACCTGTTGCATGTAGAGCGATAAGAAGTAGTTCATCCCGAAGATGCCCACGGCGAAGAGGAGCATCGAGACGTTGGCGGTGGTCGGGCCGCGCAGGCTCAAGAACCCGAACGGCACGAGCGGGGCCGCCGAACGCGACTCGACGAGGACGAAGGCCCCGAGAAGCGCGAGCGAGACGAGCAGCGACCATAGCGTGTTCGCCGAACCCCAGCCGGACTCCCCGGCGTTGATGAGCGCGTAGACGAGCAAGGTGAGACCGGAGGTCACGGCGAGGGCCCCCACAAGGTCGAAACGGCGGGCCGCCGCCTCGGCGCGGCCCTCGGCGAGCACCGCGGGGGCGAGTATCGCCCCGAGGAGCGTGATCGGCACGTTGACCCAGAACACCCATTCCCACCCGAAAGCCCCGGTGAGGACGCCGCCGAGCAGCCCGCCCGCGGAGCCGCCGGCGCCGGCGGCGGCTCCCCAGACGCCCATCGCCGTGTTGCGCTCGGCGCCTTCGGAGA
>CAXUFZ010000185.1:0-7558 GCA_964250345.1 uncultured Rubrobacteraceae bacterium | reverse complement strand
GGCGCACCTGAAGGAGCACTACGAGGAGGGCGCCTCGCTCGAGGATGCGCTGCGTCTCGCCGTCCGGGCCCTCGGCCGGTCGGCGGGCGACAACGGGGCCACGGTGGAGCGGGTGATCCCCACGGCGCACCTCGAGGTCGCCAAGAAGATCGCCGAGGACGAGGGCGTCGAGCTCAAGACGACGCTGCTCGCCGGCAAGCCCTTCGAGCAGACGATGAAGTACGTAAACGAGGTCAATCCGACGCTCGTGGTGATGGGCCGCATCGGCTACCACTCCGACGACGAGATGGACATCGGCGGCAACACCGAGAACATGATGCGCTACCTCCCGACGAACGTCCTCGTCGGCAACTACGAGTACCAGGCTCCCGACCTGTACACCGCCGAGCAGCACATGACCTGGACCGACGAGGCCTACGAGCGCCTCGACCGCATCCCCGGCTTCGTCGTCGGCATGGCGACGGGTGCCATCATCCGCTACGCCATCGAGAAGGGCTACACGGTAATAACCACCGGCGTTATCGACGAGGTCATCAAGAGCATCCTCCCCCCCGGCGCCATGGAGTCCATGCGCGCCATCGGCGACCAGATGCGCGAGGCCGAAGCCATGGGCGAAGACAAGCCCATCGACTCCCTCTTCAAGGACTTCGACGAGCGCACCGCCGACAAGGCGAACGGGACGAACGGCAACGGAAACGGTCACAAGAACGGCAATGGCAACGGCGAGGTGACGAAGGACGAGATCCTCGAGGCCGGCCGCGGTGGGTTCGGCCGATCTGAGGACCAGGGCGATATAGCGGGCGTCTCGGCCGACGTGCAGGATGAGATCCACCGCGCCGCCCAGGGCCAGGACCGCTTCGAGTGCGACGTCTGCCGCTACGTCGCCAAGGGCAAGCCGGCTCAGTGCCCCGTCTGCGGCTCCGGTCCGACCCACTTCCACGCCGTAGACGCCGAGATAGCCACGACGAGCGGCGACGAGACCATGAACCTCTCCGAGGTCTACGACGGCCGCGAGCTCCACTGGACCGAGGACGCCACGACCCTCCTCGACAGCCTGGAGGAGTGGCAGGAGAAGCGCCGCGTCAGGGCGCGGGTCGAGAAGAGCGCGCTCAAGAAGGGCTACTCGACCATCACCCGCGAGTACGTCGCGCAGCAGTACCGCGAGGAGACCGGCCGCGAGGCCCCCGAGGTCAAGAGCGGCGGCTGCCCTGTCTCCCACGCCAAGCAGCAGGTCGAGGAGACCACCGGTGCCACCTGCCCCATCGACCACAGCGCCTTCAAGAAGGCCGGCGAGGACCTCAAGATCCCCGAGGGCGGTTCGAAGGAGTTCGCCTGGACGCAGGAGGCCTTAGACCGCCTCGACCGGGCGCCCAAAGGCTTCATGCGGAACATCTCGCGCAACATGACCGAGAAGCTCGCCCGCGAGCGCGGCGTCGCCCGCATAGACCTCCCCCTCGCCGAGGACGCCCTCAGCGGCGCCCGCACCACGATGGAGGACGTCATAACCGGCAAGGTCTCCATAGCCGACCTCGCCAAGGACACCGGCGAGTCCATCGAGGCAGAGGACGGCGGCGCCCCGCACCCGCCCATGACCGTCACGATGGCTTGTGGGACCTGCGGCGAGACGATGGAAGGGATCCAGCCGCCCGAGGAGTGCCCGGTCTGCGGCGCCCCCGGCGAGGAGTTCGAGCAGAGGTAGCGCCCGCGCTTTAGTACGACCAGCAACCCAATAGCTCCGGCCCCGCGGTGTTCGGGGTCGGGGCTATTCTGTCAGGAGACGGAGTGGCCAAAAAGCACAACGTTACTTTCAAGAAGAGCGATCTCACGATAGAGATAGCCGAGGACGAGTACATATTGGAAGAGGCCGAAGAGGCCGGCCTCACCCTGCCCTACGACTGCCGGAGCGGGACGTGCACGACTTGCATCCAGAAGTGCCTGGAGGGCGAGATCGACCAGGACATGGCCTTCGCCATTGGAGACGAGGAGTTCGACAAAGGCCTGCGCCTCATCTGCATCGGCAGCCCGCTCTCTGACGTGGTGCTAGATGCGTGACCCACTAAGTTCATGAAGACGCGTCTACCAAAAGACAGGGCTCCCACGTCTCCCGGTGAGATGTTGCTGGAGGAGTTTCTCAAGCCGCTCGAGATGACGCAGGTCGAGCTTGCGAAGAGGATCCTGGTTCCCTACGTCCGGGTGAACGAGTTGGTCAAGGGCAATCGGCGCGTCACGCCCTCGACGGCGCTGCGACTCTCCAGGGCGTTCGGCACGAGCCCGGACTTCTGGTTGAACGGGCAGATGGCGTTGGACCTCTACCGGACGATCAATGACGAGAACGAGATCGCGGAAGTAAACCGGATAGAGCCCGTCTCGCGCTAGAGTCCGTACGGACGCGTCACGTGGCCGCGCAGCACGCTCTCGCCGAGGGCCTCTGCCTTGGTGAGGTCGATCTCTCCGTGCGCCACAAGCTCTCCCAGCGCTTCGCCGATCACGCGGCAGCTGTCTACGGCGCTCTTCCAGTGGAGCTCCGGCACGCGGATCACTCCCGGAAGCTATCTCAGCACGCACCCTCCACGACGCGTCCAATATCTTACGTAGCGTCCCTGCGTTCCACGGCTCCTGGCGTGCGAGAATAGCACCCAGGAGGTACGGAGATGGCCGAGAAGCAACGAACCGAGATAGACGCCGGGCTCCTGGAGGAGCTGCGAACCAGAGCCCACGAGCAAAGTCGCACAGAAGGCGAGTTGCTGGAGGAAATAGTTCGCAGCTACCTTGTCCTGGGTCTTAGGCAGTCCGGCAGCCTGGAGGAGTTCTTCGAAGACCTGGAACGCCGCCGCCGCCTCGATGGCGTCGAACCGCTTTCCGAAGAAGAGGCCATAAGCCTTGCCAACGAAGAGTTGCACGCCATGAGACGGGAACGCAAGGAATCGTCGTAGCCTACTCGGATGTCCGCGTGGTACTAGACCCGAGCGTTCTGGTCAGCGCGGCTATCTCCGGGAGAGGCGCGCCATGGCAGATCCTCCGACGCTGGATGGCGGGCGACTTCGATCTCGTCGTCTCGCCCCGGCTGCTCCACGAGCTTCAGACGGTCCTGGCACGAGAGAAGTTCCGTCGGCACTTCACCTACGAGGAGGCCACCGAGTACGTGAGCTGGCTGCATCGCCGGGCCGAAGTCGTGGGAGATCCGGCCGAGGCGGTGGTTCAAGGCGCCGTAGGTGCCGACCCCGATGATGAGTATCTCGTGGGGATCGCGGGCACTCTTCGCGACGCTTCCTACCTGGTGTCCGTCGACCGTCACCTGCTCGACCTTCCGGATCGGACCACCAAGGACGGGGACGGACGCACCTTGGCCCGGATCGTGACACCCAGGGAGTTTCTACGCGAGCTGGAGCGCACGGACTAGCTCATCTTGCCCGCCAAGCACCCAGAACATGGACCAATTCCGCCATCGGAGACGAGGAATTCGAAAAAGGCCTGCGCATCATCTGTATCGCATCCGGCTGTCGGACGTGGTACTCGACGCCTGACCCACGCGCGCTAGCGTGCCGCCACCCTCCTATACAGTGAGACAGATAGCGGGACGAAGACGAGGAGGATGCCGAGGCACCAGGCTAGAGCCTGCCAGCCTTCGGGGCCGACGGGCTGGTCGAGGAGGAAGCCGCGGACGGTGTCCACGATCAGGGTGATGGGCTGGTTGTTGGCGAAGGCGCGGAGGATGTCGGGCATGTTGTCGGTCTGGACGAAGGCGCTGCTGGCGAAGGTGAGCGGGAAGAGCCAGATGAAGCCCGCCGACTGGACGGCCTCGACGCTGCCTATGAGGAGGGCCACGGTTGCCCCGATCCAAGAGAACGAGAAGCTGAGCAGAAGCAGGAGCCCGATGGCCCCGGCCCAGCCGAGGACGTCGGCCTCGGGTCGGAAGCCGACGAGCAGGCCGACGAGGAGCATGACGAGGACGACGAAGACGTTGCGGACGAGGTCGGCGATGGTGCGGCCGGTGAGGACGGCGGAGCGGGCCATGGGGAGCGAGCGGAAGCGGTCGACGAGGCCGCGCTTGAGGTCCTCTGCGAGCCCGATGCCGGTGGTCACGGCGCCGAACGCGACGGTCTGGACGAAGATCCCGGCCATCAGGTAGTTGACGTAGCTCTCCCCGCCGACGTCTATGGCCCCGCCGAAGACGTAGCGGAAGAGCAGCACGAACATGACGGGCTGGATGGTCGCGAAGACGATGAGTTCGGGGCTGCGTGGGATCTGCACAAGGTTCCGCTTCGCCAGCACCCACCCGTCGGCGAACGCCCAGTACAGCCTGCTCCGCCGCAGCGGACGCGCCTCCTCGGGACGGACGTTCGCGGCGCTCATGCGGTCTCCTTTTCCTGGTCGTCCTCAGCTGGCTCCGCGGCGCGTCCCGTGAGGGAGAGGAAGACGTCGTCGAGGGTCGGCCGGTGCAGGCCGAGGTCGTCCACCTGGACGCCCGCGGCGTCGAGGTCGCGGACGACGGTGGCGAGGAGCCTGGCGCCGCCCTCGACGGCCGCGCCGACGTGGCGGCGGTCTGCGTCGGTGCGGACGCCGCCGCCGTGTGCGTGGCGCTCAAGCACCCGGGCCGCGGCGCGCAGGTCGTTGCCCTCGGAGACAACGAGTTCGAGGCGCTCGCCGCCGATGCGGGCCTTGAGTTCGTCGGCTGTGCCTTCGGCGATCACGGTGCCGGCGTCGACGACGGCGATGCGGTCGGCGAGGCGGTCGGCCTCGTCGAGGTACTGGGTGGTGAGGAGCAGCGTCGTCCCGCCCGAGACGAGCTCGCCGATGATGTCCCACATCGCGAGGCGGCTCCTGGGGTCCAGACCCGTGGTCGGCTCGTCGAGGAAGAGGACCGGCGGGGAGAAGACGAGGGACGCCGCGAGGTCGAGGCGGCGGCGCATCCCGCCGGAGTAGGTCTTGACCAGCCGCGAGCCGGCCCCCGTGAGGTCGAAGCGCTCCAGCAGCTCGTCGGCCCTCTTGCGGGAATATCTTTTGGATAGGTGGTAGAGGCGGCCGACCATCTCCAGGTTCTCGCGGCCGGTGAGGTACTCGTCCACGGCGGCGTACTGGCCGGTGAGCCCGATCCGGGAACGCAGCTCGTCGGCCTGCTTCACCACGTCCAGGCCGGCGACCTCGGCGTGTCCGGCGTCGGGTGCCAGCAGCGTGGTCAGGATGCGGACCGCGGTGGTCTTGCCCGCGCCGTTCGGCCCCAGAAGGCCCAGCACCGTGCCCTCCTCGACCGCGAGATCCAAGCCGCCCAGGGCGCGGGTCTTGCCGTAGCTCTTCTCCAACCCTTCGGCCAGGATGGCGGGCCTGCCGTCTGCCATACGCTACCCCTTCGCGAGCTCCAGACCGTCCCCCCAATTAAACCCGACATCCCCACCACCGCACACCGCAACTTACGAAAACACAGCGGTGTTCCGTCGGCGCGACGAACGAGCCGTCCAGGTTCTCATGGTCGAGGGCACGGCCGGCGCGTTCGGGCCACCACCGCCATGCCCTGGCTGAAAGCGAAGCCCGAAGGGCGAAGCGTGCGCGCTGGCCGCGCCAGCGCCCCTACATCCAGCCGCTGCGTTTGAAAGACAGGTACAGCCCGATCGAGATCGCGGCCATGAGCGCCAGCGCGAAGGGGTAGCCGAGGAGCCAGTGGAGCTCGGGCATGTGGTCGAAGTTCATGCCGTAGACGGTGCCGACGAGGGTCGGGGCGAAGAGGATGGCGGCCCAGGCGCTGATCTTCTTTACCTGCTCGTTCTGCGAGATGCCGACCATCGTGAGGTTGACGCTCAGGATATTCTGCAACAGCTCGCGGTATCCCGAGAGCCTCTCCGAGACCTGCTGCGCGTGGTCCTGGACGTCGCGGAAGTACCGGCGCACCTCGTCGTCCACCTCGACGGTCTCGCCCCGGATAAGGGCATCGAGCACGTCGCCCAAGGGGTCGGCCGCCCGCTGGAACTGGATGACCTCGCGCGAGAGCTCGTAGATGCGGCGGGAGACGTTCGGGCTGCCGCCGAAGACCTGCGACTCTATCTCCTCGACGTCGTTCTCCAGGCCCTCGACCACGGGGCCGTAGTCGTCCACGACCTGGTCCATGATGGCGTGCAGGATGGCCACGGGTCCGAGCCGGAGCAGTTTGGGATCGTCCTCGAGCCTCTTGCGTACCCGCGAGAGATCCGGAGCCTCCCCGTGACGCACCGTGATGACGAAGTCCTCCCCGACGAAGACGTGCGTCTCCCCGAACTCGACGGTCTCCGACGCGTCCACGTACCGCGCCGGCCGGAGCACGACGAAGAGCGTCCCGCCGTAGCGCTCCAGCTTCGGCCGCTGGTGGGCCTCCAGCGCGTCCTCCACCGCGAGCGGGTGCAGCCCGAACTCGCCCGTGACGGATTCGAACTCCCCTTCCGTGGGCCTGTACAGCCCGATCCAGGCGACGCCCCTCTGATCCCGGCACGCCTCGTACGTCTCCTCCAGGGTCCCCGGCTCCGCGGCCCGACGCCCGTCGACGTAGATGGCGTTGTCCACGATCATGACCGCATTATACGCCGATGAATTTACCGCCGACCCGACCGGCTACGCCCCTTCGTGCCCCCGTACGAGGGCGCGTTTTAGCAGTTCCTTCATCCGGCCGACGTACCGCTCCTGCGACCAGCCGCACTCGACCGTGAGGCTCTCCCAGGAGCGGACGGAGAGCATGGTCCACATGAGATCCACGGCCTCGTCCAATGACCACCCGGGACGTAGCAACCCGTCACGACCCAACGCCTCGACCGTCTCGCGGCAGCTCGCGCGCACCGCGTTCATGCGGTCGTCCCACGCCGCCGCCGCGGCCTCATCGGTCTCGCGGTCCGCCAAGAGCGCCTGCGCCATGCCGTAGATCTCCGGTATGTAGTTGCCCCAGAAATCGACGTACGCATCAAGCATCTCCACCCCGCCCGCCGCCTCGAAATGCCGTCGACGCTCTGCGAGGCCGCTCACCTCGTCCACGTAGTGCGTCGTCGCCACCAGCAGTTTCGCCCGCGAACCGAAGTGGTCGTACACCGACGGCCTCGAAACCCCCGCCGCCCCCGCGACGTCGCTCATGCGGACGCCCCGGCCGCGACGCTCCTCCATCAACCGCCGCGTGGCCTCCAAGATGCGGACCCTGGTCTCCAACTCACCACTTGACACAACGTAAAGTATAGGCTATTTTACATTGTGTAAGTTGACGCTGTGTAAATCCGAGCAAAGGAGCGCGTGATGGAGACGGAGAACGTGCAGGGAATGCCGGAGGAGAAGGGGACGGGGACGACGTTGATTCTTGGCGGCACGGGCAAGACCGGGCGCCGGGTGGCGGGGCGGTTGGAGGCGCGCGGGGTGCCGGTTCGGATCGGGTCCCGCGTTGGCGATCCGGCTTTCGACTGGGAGGATCAGGGCACCTGGGCGCCGGTGTTGCGGGGCGTGGGGGCGGTGTACGTGACGTACCAGCCGGATCTCGCGGCGCCTGGGGCCGCGGACGCCGTGCGCTCCTTCGTGGACCTCGCGGTGGAGGGCGGGGTCCGGCGGCTGGTGTTGC
>CAXUFZ010000184.1:2047-7564 GCA_964250345.1 uncultured Rubrobacteraceae bacterium | reverse complement strand
TCTCGGAGGTTTCTTGCGGGGTGGCGGCGGTCTTTCCCCGGAACTCGGTGTGGGGAGCGCCGCTCGCCGTTACGCGGGAGACGGTGGAGGCCGGCGGGGGCGTGAGGGCCGTCGTGGTGAATAGCGGTAACGCGAACGCGGCGACCGGGGCCCGGGGCATCGAGGACGCCCGGGAGATGCGGCGGTTTGCGGCGGAGGCGTTGGGGATCGGGGCGGATGAGGTGGCGGTGGCTTCGACCGGCGTGATCGGGGAGCACCTCCCTATGGACCGTATCGCGAGCGGCATCCGCGACGCCGCCGGGGCGTTGGGGGCCGACGGCGCGGCGTTCGCCGAGGCGATCATGACGACCGACACCCGCACCAAAGAGGCCGCGGTCGAGGTGGAGATCGGCGGCAGGACTATTTGCGTCGGCGGGACGGCAAAGGGGAGCGGCATGATCCACCCGGACATGGGCACCATGCTCGCCTTCCTCACGACCGACGCCGCCGTGGAGCCCTCGTGCCTGCAAGAGACGCTCGCCCGGACGACGAACCGTACCTTCAACCGCGTGACCGTGGACGGCGACACCTCCACCAGCGACATGGCCCTGCTCCTGGCGAACGGCGCCGCCGGCAACGAGCCGCTGACGATGGACTCGTCGGATTACCCGGCCTTCGCCGGTGCGGTCGAGACCGTCGCCCGCACGCTGGCGCGGGAGATCTCGCGCGATGGCGAGGGCGCCACGAAGCTCGTCGAGGTCGTCGTCGAGGGGGCCGCGGACGAGGAGTCGGCCGCGACGCTCGCCAAGACCGTCGTCGGGAGCAGCCTGGTCAAGACGGCGGTCTTCGGCGAAGACGCCAACTGGGGCCGCGTTCTTATGGCGATGGGCAAATCCGGCGTCCCCTTCGACCCGGACGGCCTGGAGCTCTGGTTCGGCCCCGTCAAGGTCTTCGACGGGGCGCCCGTCCCGCACGACGTCGAGGAGGCGAACGCGGCGCTGGCCTCCGACGAGGTCGCGATCACGGCGCGGCTGAACGGGGGCGGCGCAACCGCGACCGCGTGGGGCTGCGACCTGGGCTACGAGTACGTCAGGATCAACGGGAGCTACCGGACGTGAAGTGCCGGGAGTCGGGGGTCGGGAAGGGCAATTGCGGGGTCTCCCGACTCCCAGGAACGCGCGACGGCGCCGACCAGAGCGAGGCCGAAGGCGGAGCGGCGTGAAGCCCATCGTGATAAAGGTCGGCGGCGGCGCCCTGCGCGGCGGCGCTTTGGAAGACCTTCCCTCCATCCTGGCCGGTGGCACGCCGGTCGTCGTCGTACACGGCGGCGGCCCGCAACTGACCCGGATGCTGGGCGCTCTGGGCATCGAGAGCGCTTTTCACGAGGGCCTGCGCGTCACCGACGGCACGACGCTGGAGGTCGCCGAGATGGTCTTCGCCGGCGGCGTGAACAAGGGCCTCGTCCGCGGGCTGCAGGCCCTCGGCGTGCCGGCGGCCGGCATCTCGGGCACCGACGGGCCGACGCTGGAGGTCGGGCCGATCCCGAACCTCGGCCGCGTCGGGACGGTAACGAAGGTCAACCCGGGACTCGTCGAGGCGCTCTGGGACGGCGGGTTCGTCCCGGTCGTGGCCCCGCTCGGGCTCGGCCCGGAGGGCGCGTACAACGTGAACGCGGATTCGGCGGCGGCGGCGCTGGCGGTGGGGCTCGGGGCCGGCCACCTCTTCCTGCTGACCGACGTGGACGGCCTGCTGCGGGGCGGGGAGCCGGTCCCCTCGCTGGCCTTCGACGAGGTCGAGGGCTTCGTGGAGGACGGTCTCGCCGCCGGCGGGATGGTGCCGAAGCTGCGGGCGGCCTCCGCGGCGGCGCGGCGCGGGGTCGAGGCCCGTATATTGAACGGCAACAAGAAGGGCGTGCTGGCCGGGGTCCTCTCCGGCGAGGACGCGGGGACTCTCATATCCGAAGGAGCGACGTCGTGCAAGCAGTGATGGAGACGTACAAACGCCTTGGCATCTCGCCGACGGGCGGCCGCGGGAGCTGGCTCTTCGACGACGCCGGCAACCGCTACCTGGACTTTATAGGCGGCATCGCCACCAATTCCCTCGGCCACTGCCACCCCGTCCTCGTGGGCGCCATAAAGGAGCAGGCGGAGACGCTCATCCACTGCTCCAACCTCTACGAGATCCCCATCCAGGCCGAGACCGCAGCACAGCTCACCGAAGCCACGGACTTCGACAAGGTCTTCTTCTGCAACTCCGGCACCGAGAGCGTCGAGGCCGCAATCAAGCTCGCCCGCCGCCACGCCCACGAACACCACGACCCGCGCAAGCACGAGATCCTGACCTTCTCCCGGTCCTTCCACGGCCGTACCTACGGCGCCCTCTCCGCCACCGCCCAACCCGCCCTGCAAGAGTCCTTCGGTCCCATGCTCCCCGGCGTCGTCAACGCCCCCTTCGGCGACCTCGAAGCCGCCAAAGAACTTGTTGGCAAACAGACGGCGGCCATCCTGGTCGAGCCCATCCAGGGCGAAGGCGGCGTCAACGTCGCCCCGGAAGGCTTCCTCGAAGGGCTCCGCGAACTGTGCGACGAGACCGGGGCTCTCCTCATCTTCGACGAGGTACAGACCGGCTCGGGACGTACCGGACATCTGTACGCATACCAGGGAATCGGCGTCGTGCCGGACGTTTTGACGAGCGCCAAGGGTTTAGGCGGAGGTTTTCCGGTCGGCGCGGTGTTGGTGAAGGAGGAGTTCGCGGCGCTGGGGCCGGGGAACCACGGGTCGACCTTCGGAGGGAACCCGCTGGCCATGGCGGCGGTCAAGGCCGTGCTCGGGGTCGTGAACGGCGAGGAGTTCCTCGAAGAAGTACGGTTCAAGGGGAGCGTCCTCAAGAACGCCTTGGAGACCTTAGTGGAGCGTGTCCCGGGCGCTGAGGTGCGGGGCGAGGGGTTGTTGCTCGGCCTCGATCTCGGCGACCCGGAGCTCGCGAAGTCCGTCTTCGAGCATTGTCTGGAAGAGGGCGTGCTGGTGAACCTGATCGGGGGCACCACCATCAGGATGGCTCCGCCGCTCACCGTGACCCGGACGGAGGTCCGGGCCGCGCTCGACACCTTTCGAGAGGGCGTGCGGGCCGCGACGACCGTGGAGATCCCCGAAGCCGCGGTGGCGTAGGGGAGCGAGGCCGTGATCCCGCAGCTCGACGACGTGCCGCCGAAGCCCTCCCCCCTCTCGGGCCGCGACTGCCTGACCCTGGCGGAGTTCGAGCCGGAAGAGACGGAACTCATCCTGGAAGAGGCCGTCAAGATCAAGGCGCTCCAGAAGAGCCGCATCCCGTACCGGCCCCTGCGGGGTCAGACGTTGGCGATGGTCTTCCAGAAGCCCTCCAACCGCACGCGCGTCTCCTTCGAGGTCGGCATGTACCAGCTAGGCGGGCACGCGCTCTCCCTCTCCCCGCAAGAGATACAGATGGGCAAGCGCGAGACCCCGTCGGACACGGGCCGCGTCCTCGCCCGCTACATAGACGCCATCATGGTCCGCACCTTCGATCACGAGGAGCTCGAAGAGCTCTCCGGTGCCGCCGACGTCCCCGTCATCAACGGCCTCTCCGACGCCCACCACCCCTGCCAGGCCCTGGCCGACCTGCTGACCGTGCGCGAGGAGTTCGGGACCCTGGAGGGCGTAAAAATAGCCTACGCCGGCGACGGCAACAACGTCGCCCACTCCCTCGCCCTCGGGTGCGCCCTCACCGGCGCCGAACTCGCCATCGCCCACCCGCCGGGCCACGGCCCTGACGCGGGGATCGTCGAGACGGCGAAGAAGCTCGGCGCTGCGCCAACGCTCACCGAAGACCCGCGCGAGGCCGTCGCCGGCGCCCGGGTCGTCTACACCGACGTCTGGGCCAGCATGGGCCAGGAGGCCGAGGCCGATGAGCGCCGGGAGAAGTTTGTTCCTTATCAGGTAAACGAAGACCTGATGGGTCTCGCCGCCGGCGACGCCATCTTCCTGCATTGTCTGCCCGCGCACCGGGGCGAGGAGGTGACGGCCGGGGTCATAGACGGGCCGCAGAGCCGCGTCTTCGACCAGGCCGAGAACCGGCTCCACGCCCAAAAGGCGCTGCTCTACCTGCTACTCGGCTGACGCTCCCGCGCCGCGATCGCGGACCATTTTAGGAGACGGCGAGGGCCCGTTCGCTCGTGGCGGTCGTGAAGGACCGGACTTCACGGTCCGGTTTGACCTGCATAACGATCCAGCCGCGCGTCTGGCCGGTGGAGTAGTCGATCCTGACGAACGCGAAGACGCTGTTGTTGAAGTACGTCAGCCTACGAATGATGCCCTCATCGCCCGCGCGCACGCCGAGAACGGGCACGTCCTCGGGTACGGCGATGCGGTCGTGTTCCTGGTAAAGAGATTTCCTGGTCGACGCCTCCACGGTGGGCCTCCTACAGATAGCCGTCCATTACGGCCCACAACATAGTCGAGGCACCCGGCGCGGGTCTTTGGCCCGGTGGATGAATTTTCGGGCCACCGTGGGACGGGGGTTTACGACTCCCGGCGAGCGGACGCCACGCACCGCGTCCGGGTTCCGACTCAGTCCTGAACTGTAGCCTTGCCCAGGGGGCTCACGGTCGTGCGCGGGATGCGGCGGCGGTGGTCCTCCCAGCCTTCGTCGACCTTGGTGAGGACTTCGGCGAGGCGGAGCTTCTCCAGCAGCCGGATGACGGGCCACGCGGGGTCGAACTCGTCCTTGAAGGCGGAGAGCTTGGCCGAGGCCGGGCGGGCGTGGTGGTTGTTGTGCAGGCCCTCCCCGAAGGTGACGAGCGCGAGCAGCTTGAGGTTCGTCGCGTCGTTCTGGAAGCTTTTGTAGCCGAAGGTGTGGCCGGCGCCGTTTATGGCGGCGTTCAACAGCAGGTAGACGACCGCGAGCGTCGCGAGCGCCACGAGGCCGGGGCCGATGCCCCAGCCGGGCCCGAAGACGCCGAAGAGCACGACGAGCGCGACGCCCGTGAGGGAGAAGCCGAGGGCTCCGCGTCGCAAGAGCAGCGCATCCAGGCGATCAAAAGGAAGATCGGCGGCGTACTTTTTGAGGGTGTCGTCTTCGTTGGCCTCGCGGCGGTAGTAGTAGACGTTGCCGATCATGATCTGCCAGTACCCCTCGATGTGGGGGCTGTGCGGGTCTCCCTCGACGTCGCTGAAATTGTGGTGCTTGCGGTGCACGGCGACCCACTCGCGGGGCGAGATGCTCGTGAGCATCCACGTTCCGAAGCGCATGAACATCGTGAGGGCCGGGTGCAGCCGGATGGACCTGTGCGACAGGACCCGGTGCAGGTAGACAGTGGTGATCAGGGTGGCAAGCTGGCTGAGCGCCAACCCCACGAGCACCGCGACGACGTATTCCAAGAGAGACCTCCTCCAGACGAGCACCAGGGCCCGTCAGGCGCGGTCTCGTGTTTTCTTTGCGGTATTTTCTTCGGGTACGAAGAGGGCCGGGGGGGTTGGCCCCGGCCCATAGGGATACCCAGAGGTTGAGGGCCTTTAAACGGAC
>CAXUFZ010000184.1:0-2037 GCA_964250345.1 uncultured Rubrobacteraceae bacterium | reverse complement strand
TGTTTTTTTTTGTCTTTTTTCTCCGGGGCTACGCCGGGGCCGGGGCGTGCGGCCCCGCCCCTTTCGCTATCCGATGAGTTTCCGGACGTTAAGCGGGAACGACGTTCTCCGCCTGCATCCCCTTGCGGCCCTGGGTCGCCTCGTAGGAGACCTTCGAGCCCTCCTCGAGGGTCTTGAAGCCCTCTCCGGATATGCCGCTAAAGTGCACGAAGAGGTCCTCGCCACCGTCGTCCGGGGAGATAAAGCCGTAACCCTTCTCGTCGCTGAACCACTTCACTGTTCCTTGGGCCATATTCAGGCGCCCACCTTTCGGTTTTCTGGGCCCTCCATCAAACAAAAAAGCCACCCTCTGTCGTGTCGGGGTGGCGCGTCGTTCGATGTGAACCCACCTTACGTTACGAGGAAGGAGTATAGCAGAGTTCCCCCGTGTGTCGTCAAGGGGTCGTCGCTTTCGCTCCTCCGGGGAATAGGGAGTAGTGAGTAGAGAGTAGAAAAACCCCTGCGTCGGCCGCGCTACTTTATGCGGAATCAGAGTGCTAGGTGCGATCCCTCGCCTCCACGAATCGTTCCAGTTCTTCAACGAAGCCGGCGACTTCTTGCTCCGTGTTGTACGGGGCGAGGCCGGCGCGGATCCAGCCGCCGCCGTCGAGGCCGAGCTTCTCGGAGAGCGTGGAGGCGTAGAAGTGGCCGCCCGCGATGAAGTAGCCGTGGCCGGCCATGTGTTCGCAGACCTCGCGCGTGGGGAGGCCTTCTGCCCGGAACGCGACGGTCGGGGTCTTGCGGACGCCGTCGGGGGCGGCGTAGACGGTGACACCGGGCATCTCCTGCAGCGCGGAGCGGAAGCGTTCCGCGAGGGGCTTCTCGTGCTCTTCGATGGCCCGCATCGCGTCGAGAAGTCTCTCGCGGCGGGTGTCTCCGTTGCCGAGGGAGGCGATAAAGTCCAGGGCTCCCCCGACGCCGGCGATGCCCTCGTGGTTCTGGGTGCCGGTCTCCAGCTTGTCCGGGCGGTGGTCGGGGGCGGGGACGAGTTTGTCGACGTCCATCGCCTCGAAGAGGTCGCGCCGGATGGCCGTTACGCCGACGTGGGGGCCGAAGAACTTGTAGGCCGAGCAGGTGATGACGTCCGCGCCTATGGCGTCACGATCTACCTGTATGTGCGGGGCGGCGTGGACGGCGTCCACGGCGACGACGGCCCCGGCGGCGCGGGCGCGCTCCGCGAGGGCGGCCACGTCGTTGACCGTGCCGACGGCGTTCGAGGCCAGGCCCACGGCGACGAGTTTGGTGTTCGGGTTGATCTCCTGATCCATATCGCTAAGGTCGAGGGTCAGGGTCGCTGGATCTGCCCGGAGCCAGCGTACCTTCGACCCTTTCTCCCTTGCGGCGACGATCCAGGGGTCCACGTTGGCGCGGTGGTCGAGCTCGGTGACGACGATCTCGGAGTCCTCGTCCCAGGTCTTTGCCAGGGCGCGGGCAATGGCGAAGGTCAGGGTGGTCATGTTGGCGCCGAAGGAGATCTCGCCGGGTTCGGCGCCCAGGAAGTCCGCGCAGGCTCGGCGGGTGCCGGCCAGGATCCCCTCGGTCTCCGTACTCGTCGGGAAGACGCCGTGGAGGTTCGCGCCGCCGCGCTCCATGTACCCCCTCATCGCCTCGATGGCCGGCCGCGCCACCTGCGAGCCGCCCGGGCCGTCGAAGTACGCGACGGGCCTTCCTCCGTGCGTGCGCGAGAGCGCCGGGAACTGCTCGCGGACCGTCCGAACGTCCAACATCTGGCGCATTTTGTCCTCCCCTGTGGGCCGTCGGTACGGGC
This sequence comes from uncultured Rubrobacteraceae bacterium, assembly GCA_964250345.1. Classification (GTDB taxonomy): domain Bacteria; phylum Actinomycetota; class Rubrobacteria; order Rubrobacterales; family Rubrobacteraceae; genus Rubrobacter_D. Next base: position 230 of record CAXUFZ010000184.1, on the reverse strand, counting down.
AGTTTATAACGGGGCCCGGGTTGGGTTTGGTTCTTCCGTGCGTTTGGGAGTCGGGAGGCGCGGGCGGCGGCTTTGCCCCCGCCCGCTTCGGGAGTCGAGAGTCGTGGAACTCGCGGCGCCACCATTCTCGGCTCGCCACTCTCGATTCGCGGCGAGCGCGGCGAGCGGGTTAAGAAGAGGGGGCGGCGGGCATAGAGCCCGGGAAGGAAACCACCGGAGCAGAAAGGAGG
>CAXUFZ010000183.1:2903-7569 GCA_964250345.1 uncultured Rubrobacteraceae bacterium | reverse complement strand
CAACAAGGACGGTCGCCTCAGCGACCACTACCGCGACCACGTCTCGATCTACTCGGGCAACCGTAAGGTCATCCACGCCTCGAGCTACTACGGCAAGGTCGTCGAGACCGAGCAACGCTATCTCCCCAAGTACTGGGGCACGAAGCGCTTGCGGATCAGGTAAGCCGCAAGGCCAGGAAGCCCGAAAACCCGTCATCCTCTTGTCGAAGAAGGCCCCGCCGATGACCGGCGGGGCCTTCGCTCATGAGCCCGCGAACAAGCCCGTGGTGCTCACGACCCTCCGCGCAGCCGCCGCCGAAGACCCCCTAACCGTCCGCCGCGCAACGGAAGCCGGTGTTGCCGGTGGAGGAGTCCGGGGTGTTGGAACTCCTGGCCGCGACCCGGTAGCGGTTGCAGTAGGAGCGGTGGCAGAGGTAGGAGCCGCCCCGGATCACCCTGACCGAGCCCGAAGCCGGCCCGGCCGGGTTCTCGCGCACGGCCCTGCCCCCGTCCCTGTGTGCCGTGGCGCTGAACCAGTCCGCGCACCACTCCCACACGTTGCCCGATACGTCGTACAGGCCGAAGCCGTTGGGCTCGTACGAACCGACCGGCGCGGTGCCCGCGAAGCCGTCTTCAACCGTGTTCTTCGTGGGGAAATCTCCCTGCCAGACGTTGCAGCGGTGCTCCCGGTTGGGGGTCAGCGTGTTGCCCCAGGGGAAGCGGCGCTGCTTGAGGCCGCCGCGGGCCGCGTACTCCCACTCGGCCTCGGTCGGCAGCCTCGCGCCCGCCCAGGCGCAGTAGGCCAGGGCGTCGTTGTGGGAGACGTGGACGACCGGATGGTCCATGCGGTCCCCGATGCCGGTCCCCGGTCCCTCCGGTGCGCGCCAGAAGGCGCCCTCGACGCCCTTCCACCAGGGGGCGTCCCCGATCATGCCCTTCACCTTCGCCCGCTCCGGCAGGAAGCCGTAGAAGACGAACGACCAGCCGAAATCCTCGGCCTCCGTCCTGTAGCCCGTCTGCTCCACGAACCGGGCGAACTCGGCGTTCGTGGTCGCGTAAGGGGAGATGAGGAACGGCGACAGCCCGACCTTGCGGACCGGCCCCTCGCCGTCGCCGGGGAAGCCCTTCCGGTCGTCCGTGCCCATCAAGAACTCACCGCCCGGCAGCCGGACCATCCCGTCGGCAACCCGCGACGTCCCCGCCCGCGGCGCCGGGGCTCGAACGGCGGCCTTGCCCCCGCCGGTCCTGGCCGGCGCGCAGCACGAAGGCGCGGTTTGCTGCGGGTTCTCTTTAGATGATTTCCTGGCGCCCATCTTCCTCCGCGGTCTCGGATCCCGATAAAGGGTATCAGGAGGTGCGCCGGACTTCGGCGGGGGGATCATGTGCCCAGAAGGAGAACGCGAGGAGGCGAAGATTGACCGGCAGAGATCCCTCGACCTACGGCGACCGGATGGCGGACGTCTACGACCAGTGGTTCGGCACGCCCGAAGACGCCGAAGACGCCGCCGGGTTCCTGAGCGGGCTGGCCGGCCCCGGGCCCGCGCTGGAGTTGGGGATCGGGACGGGGCGGGTGGCCCTCCCCTTGGCCCGAGGGGGAACCGAGGTTAGCGGGATAGACGCTTCGGAGGCGATGGTGGAACGCTTGCGGTCCAAGCCCGGGGGAGGGGATATTCCCGTGGCCTTCGGGGACTTCGCGGAGGTCGGCGTCGAAGAAACCTTCTCGCTGGTGTACGTCGTCTTCAACACGTTCTTCGCGTTGCTGACGCAGGAGGATCAGGCCCGCTGCTTCGCCAACGTCGCCCGCCGCCTGGACGCGGGAGGGACGTTCGTCGTGCAAGCCTTCGTCCCCGACCCCGCCCGTTTCGCCTCGGGCCAGACGGTCCAGACCAAGCACGTCGGCACCGACGAGGTCGTCCTGGAGTGCTCCCGCCACGACCCCGTCCGCCAGCGCGTCGATTCCCAGAACGTCGTCATGCGCGAGGACGGCGCGCGTCTCTACCCCGTGAGCATCCGCTACGCCTGGCCCTCGGAGCTCGACCTCATGGCCCGCCTCGCGGACCTCCGCCTCCGCGAACGTTGGGCCGACTGGAACCGCGGGCCGTTCACCGCGCACAGCACCGGCCACGTCTCCGTCTACGAAAAAGCGTGAAGGCCCGTTGGCCCCGACCCTTCGGTCGGCGCGACCGGGCCGGGGGCGTCTGCTAGGAGCTCGCGCGGCCGAAGATCTCGGCGTATTCGTCCTTTAGCTGCCAGCGGACCTTATCCATCTCGCCGGCGGTCACGGCCTGCTGCAGCGTGGTTCCCACCGCCCGCGCGTGGGTCACGGCCTCCTCGCGGCCGACGCCCTCCTTCTCGGCGACCCTGTCGTAGAACTCGGCCAGGGAGAAGTTGTCCTGGCCGCCCGTGCCGCGTAGGGGCTCGGCCAGCTCTTCGGGGAGTTGATCCGCGAGGTTGTTCGGTTCATTACCGGCCAACCGCTCCCTGAGCGTGGACAGGGTGGCGCTTATGGCCTGCCGGACCCTGTTCCCGTCCTCCAACTCCGCGATGGTATGAACCTCTTTCACGAACTCGTCCGCGTTCAAGAGAACCTCCTTAGCTTCTTCCGCTCGTCGTGCGTTCGATGGTGGCCGGATACCCCTTATCCCATATCGGCAAACGGAGATACGTCGCGACGGACGACGGAGCGTAGGAAGGGCGTCAGGAGAGCAGCTCTTCGAAGCCCGCTTCGTCCAGGATGGGGACGCCGAGCTCCCTGGCCCGGTCCAGCTTCGAGCCGGCCTCCTCCCCGGCGAGGACGTAGGCGGTGTTCTTGCTGACGGAGGAGGTGAAGGTGCCGCCGGCCGCCTCTAGCTGCTCGACGTAGAAGCTGCGGGGCTTCTCGAGGGTCCCGGTTATGACGACGCGCTTGCCGGCGAGTGGGCCTTCGGCGGGGCCGGTGGCCTCGCGCTCGAAGTCCAGGCCCGTGTCCATCAGGCGGCGGACGAGGTCCTGGTTGTCCTCCAGGGAGAAGTACTCGACGACGGCGCGGGCGACCACGTCGCCGACGCCCTTGATCTCCGACAGCCCCTCCACCTCGACGCCGCGTGTCAGGTCCTCGCCGGAGAAGCGGGAGGCTATGAGCTCCGCGGTGACGGCGCCCACGTGGCGGATGCCGAGGGCGTAGAGGACGCGGGGGAAGGGCTGCTCCTTGCTCTTCTGTATGGCACGGATCAGGTTCTCAGCACTCTTCTCGCCGAATCCTTCGAGCGGCACGAGCTGTTCGGCCTCCAGCCCGTACACGTCCGCCGGGTCCTTGATGAAGCCGAGGTCGAAGAGTCGCTTGGCGAGCTTCTCGCCGAGGCCGTCTATGTCCATGGCGGACTTCGAGGCCCAGTGGATGATGTGCTCCAGCGCCTGAGCCGGGCACCGCGCGTTGACGCAGCGCGTGACCGCCTCTCCCTCCGGGCGCGAGACGGGCTCGCCGCAGACGGGGCAGTGGGTCGGCATCGTGAACTCATGCTCGTTGCCCGTCCGGTCCTCGACGACGGCCTGGACGACCTGCGGGATCACGTCTCCCGCCCGCTCTATGACCACCGTATCCCCGACGAGGACGCCCTTCTCCTTCACGTAGTCCTCGTTGTGGAGCGTGGCCTTCGAGATCGTCACCCCGCCCACGTTGACCGGCTCCAGCACCGCCTGCGGCGTCAGGGCCCCCGTCCGCCCGACGTTGATGATGATGTCCGTCAGCTTCGTCCGGCCAGCGAGCGGCTCGAACTTGTACGCTATGGCCCACCGCGGCGACTTGGCGACCGAGCCGAGGGCGAGCTGCTGCTCGCGCGAGTCCACCTTCACGACGACGCCGTCGATCTGGTAACCCACCGACGCCCTCTCCCTGGCCCACCTCTCGCACTCGGCGACCACGGAGTCGATACCGTCGTGGACCTCGTAGGGGTTGACGCGCAGCCCGTAGCCCTTCAGGGCCGCGAGCATCCCGGAGTGGCTCTCGAAGATATCGCCGCCTTCGCCGACGCCGTAGAGCAGGATCGTGAGCGGTCTTTGCGCCGTGACCTTGGGGTCGAGTTGGCGGATCGAGCCGGCGGCCAGGTTCCTCGGGTTGGCGAAGGTCTTCTTCTCTTCGGCCGCGAGCCCCTCGTTGAGCTTGTCGAAGTCGGCGAGGGTTATGTACGCCTCGCCGCGCGGCTCCAGGACGGGGGGCGGCCCGTCGCCGAGGCGGTCGGGCACGGACCGGATCGTGCGCAGCTGCGCCGAGACGTTCTCGCCGACGGTCCCGTTGCCCCGCGTCGAGCCTCCGACGAGCCTGCCGTCCTCGTAGCGCAGCGAGACGGCGAGGCCGTCTATCTTCAGCTCCGTGACGTAGCGCGGCTCCTCGTCCTCGCCGAGCAGCCGCCGCACGCGGGCGTCCCACTCGTACAAATCTTCGGTCTTGCGGGCGTTGGACAGGGAGAGCATGGGGACGGCGTGGCGGACCTCCTCGAAGCCCTCCAGGGGTTCGCCGCCCACGCGCTGCGTTGGCGAGTCGGGCGTGACGAGTTCGGGATGTTCCGCTTCGAAGGATTCGAGTTCGGCGACGAGGGCGTCGTACTCGGCGTCGGGGATCTCCGGTGCGTCCTCTATGTGGTAGCGGCGGTTGTGGTACCGGACCAGGTCCCCCCGGGGGGCGATACGGGGGCGCGACGCCCCCCGCGAC
>CAXUFZ010000183.1:0-2893 GCA_964250345.1 uncultured Rubrobacteraceae bacterium | reverse complement strand
CCGCAGGTCCTCTATCCGGGTCCGAACGTCCACGCTCTCCGCCACGCGCGAATTATACGCAAGGCTCCGCACGTCCCCAAGAGGCCACTAGCCGTCCGCGCGCCGAACCGGCCAGCCGAGCTCCCGGCCGTCCTGATCCACGAAGATGAACTCCTTGCTCCCCGCGTCCAGGTCGCGCACCACCGCCAGAACGTAAGGATAGGAGAGGACCTGCGTCACGATCGCCTCTCCCGGCGGTCCCTTGAGCAGCAGTCGGACGGTCACGCGGTCGCCCTCGATCCTGGCGCCCCCGACGTTCATCGAGTATCCGCCCGTCGATTGCTCGCCCCAGTAGGCCGCCAGATACGTCCCTTCGCCCGAGTCCGGTATCTCCGCGCCGATCTCTTCCGACAAAGAGGCCGCCGAGGGGGCCAGGACGACCTGCGGACGCTGGAGACCCTGCCCCGGGGCGCCGGCGGAGATCCGCCCCGCGCGCAAGTCGCGGGGTTCCTGTTTCTCGGGCGGGTCTTCCGGCGACCCGGCATCGTCGGTCGCCGAGCACGCGGCCAGCAGCAGCAAGAGCAGGAGGGAACCGGCGCGGAGCGTCATGAAAAGAGCTTACACGATGTGGCAGTTAACCCTGACCGCGCCGGACGGGGCCGTAGAATGGCCCGACAGAGCACCCTCCGAGAAAGGCATCCCCTTCCGTGGAGAACCCCGCCGCATCCGAGAGCCCCCTGATCCTGACGCTCAAGATGGACGACCTCTCACAGGAAAGGTTCGACCGTCTGCGCGAGGAGCACTTCCCGAAGAACCGCAACTTTATCCCCGCCCACCTCACCCTCTTCCACAAGCTGCCCGGCGAGCGAGAACGCGAGATCTCCGGGGTCCTGGAAGACCTCTGCCGCCAACGGGAGCCTTTCGCCCTGACCGTGACCGACCTCGTCTTCATGGGCCGCGGCGTGGGCTACAAGCTCGAATCTTCGGCGCTTCCGGCGCTGAGAAAAAGGCTCGCCGACGAGTGGTGGCCCTGGCTCGGCGCCCAGGACCGCAAAGGCTTCAGGCCGCACGTGACGGTGCAGAACAAGGTCCCGCCCGAGGAGGCGCGGGCCCTGCACCGCCAACTCGAAGCGTCGTTCGCGCCCTTCGAGGTCGGGGCGGAGGGTCTGCTGCTGTGGCGTTACCTCGGAGGGCCGTGGGAGCGGTTGGGTTCCTACGGGTTTGGGGAGTAAGAGGGGTTGGTTTCTATCCCCGTTCGCCGTAGTGTTCGCGGACGGCGTCGTCGAAGTCGCCGGAGAAGTGCCTGAGCCTGGGGGCGGACTTCACGGTCTCGGCGTCGAAGGGGATCGTGACGCGGTCCTGTTCGGCGTCTACGGAGATCTCCTCGGCCGGCACGGGGCGGCCGTCCACGATGACGTACTTGAGCACGTCGCTGACCTCGTCGTAGATGGTGTCTTGGACCCGGCCGACCTGCTCTCCGGCGGCGTCGAAGACGCGGTAGCCTTCCATCTGCGTGTACGGGTTGTTGAAGTCCGGGTTCTCTCTGTCCACGGTACGTCCTCCGCTGGCGAGGGTGCGTTTATGCGCGTATGATACTTCGGCGTGGGAGACGGAACCGGCAGCCGGAGGAACACGCGGAGCCTGAAGGCTTTCTCGCTGCTGTACGCGGCCCTTTTGGGGATCTCGCTGCTCCTGGTCCACGGCTCGTCTTACGAGCCGCCGGTCTCTTTCGTGCCCCTCTATCTCGCGGCTTCGGTCGGGATCGTGGCGTCCGCGGTCGTGGTGCCGCTGCTGCCGACCCGGCAGTTCACGACCGGGTTCTGCGGCGGCGTCTACGCGGCGTACGCGGCGGTCGCCGCTTTGCTGGTCTTCTTCTCCGGCGGCGTGTCGAGCGAGCTCTACCTCCTGTTCTTCCCGCTGCTTCTGGCGACGGCGCTGCACGGCAGCTGGGGCGTGGTGCTGGGCGTCCTGGCCTCCGCGCTCTTCTTCTACGGTCTGGCGGTGATGCCGGGCCTTCTGGAGGCCGGGACGGGCGAGGACGTTGCGGCCACGGTCTTCTACCGGCTGGGGGCCCTGTTGTTCACGGGCTTGTTTCTGGCCTACGCCTCGCGGGAGTTCGCGGGGGCCGAAGGCGCCGAGGAGGTCCCCCAGGAGGGGAGCGTCGCGCTCGTGGAGCAGGTGGAAGAGGAGATCTCCTCGCGCAAAGGCGTCCCCGTCGCCGCGATCCTCGTCGACCCCGGGGACACCGTAAGGGACCTAGACCTGCTCCTCGACCGCGTGGACGCGCGCATCGGCGAGCCCGTGATCCTCGACGAGGGCAACCTGTTCGGCCTTGTCGTAAGCGGCGTGGACGACAACGGCGCCGAGAGCGCCGCCCGCCGCGCCCTGGCCGCGGCGAGCTCCCTCGGTGCCCAGGAGACGCGGGCTGGGGCCGCCATCTACCCCCGGGACGCCCGCTCCGCCGAAGACCTCCTCATGGCCGCCGGCCGGGCCCTCGAAGCCTCCTTCGAGATAGAAGGACCCAGCGCGATCGTTATGGCGGGCCGGAACGCGCCCGAAGGGTACAGAGCGGCCCGGTAGGGCCGGCCCGCCGCACGCTCCGGCTTCGCCTCCGCTTGTCAGCACGCTACGCCCTTCGGGCTCTGCTTTCAGCACGTTCCGGCCTAAGGCCTCCACTTTCGGCACGCTTCGGGCCTGACGGCCCTCGCTTTCAGCCAAACCCTTGTGGTCGCGGCCCTGTGCGGGAACCGTATCGTCCCGGATGGCGGGGCCGCATCCCTGCGAAACGTCCCGCATCCCGCGCCACTCGTAGGGGCGGTTCGCGAACCGCCCGCGCCCAACGCCGCGCCGCCTCGCGTATGGCGGTGTCTCCCCCAGGCCGCGCCACAAATGGTTTGGCTGAAAGCGTAGGCGG
>CAXUFZ010000182.1:0-7572 GCA_964250345.1 uncultured Rubrobacteraceae bacterium | reverse complement strand
CGCTCGTCGAGGGCCAGGGCAACTTCGGCAACGTGGACGGCGACAACGCCGCCGTCAGCGGCAGCGGGGTGACCATCGGCCCGATCCTGACGCTACTGGTCTCCATCGCGATGGCGGTCAGGGAGATCCAGGGGTCCGCGTAATTGGCCTCCCCCTCCCAGGCGATGTGGTCCCAAACGAAGAAACCGTCCCAGCCACACTCCTCCGCCTCGCGCGCGAGCCCCGCCAGCACCCGCGCGTCCCCGTACTCGCCGAAGTTCGGCGCGTTGAGCGCGAACCGCATGACAGTCCCTCCCCTAAATCACGGGATGCCGGCTATTCGACGGTGTGGTTGACGAGCTCCAGGTAGACGGCCTCGGCCCCGTCGCCGAGGCGCGGGCCGAGCTTGAGGATGCGCGTGTAGCCCGAGTTCCGATCGTCGAGGTCGGGGGCAACGTCCTCGAACAGCCGGCGCACGACGGTCTTGTCCTTGAGAACTTTGACCGCCTGCCGACGGGCGTGGAGGTCGTCCTTCTTGGCGGTGTTTATGAGCTTATCCACGACGCCCCTGACCTCTTTGGCCTTGGGGGCGGTGGTCTTTATGCGGCCGTGGGTGATGACCTGGCCGGCCATCGTGCCGAGCAGCGCCTTGCGGTGCTGGGACTCGCGGCCGAGCTTGCGCCCCCTCTTAGCGTGCCTCATCGCCGTCCTCGCTCTCCAGGGAGTACCCGTACTCGAGGAGCTTGGACCGGATCTCATCCACGCTCTTCATCCCAAGGTTGCGGATGTTCATGAGCTCCTCTTCGGTCATCGTCGCGAGCTGCCCGATGGTGTCGACACCCTCGCGCTTCAGGCAGTTGTAGGACCGCACCGTGAGCTCCAGATCCTCGACCGGCCGCTCATCCTGAATAACGGCCCGGCCACCGCGCTGCCGCCCCTCGACGGCACCCTGCCCCTGGTAGCCGTCCGTGAACAGCCCCAGGTAGTCTATGAGCTGCCTGGACGCGTCCTGCACGGCCTCCTGAGGCTCGATACGCCCGTCCGTAAAGACCTCCATCCGCAGCGAGTCCAGGTCCGCGCGGGCGCCCGCCCGCGTCTCCGAGACCGAGTAGTTCACCCGCTGCACCGGCGAGAACAACGAGTCGACCGCTATGACCCCGATGGGATCGGCGTCGCTCTTGTTCCCCTCGGCCCGGCGGTAGCCCTGCCCCCGCTCGACCGTGAGCCGCATGTCCAGGTGTCCGCCCGACGACACGCTCGCGATGTACACGTCCGGGTCCACGACCTCGACGTCGGCCTTCACCTCGATGTCGGCGGCCGTCACCTCGCCGGGGCCGTCCTTCTGGATCTGCAACTCTATGGGCTCGTCGCGCTCCAGCTTGAACTTCAGCCCCTTCACGTTGAGGATGATGTCCACGACGTCCTCTTTGACCCCGGAGATCGTCGAGAACTCGTGGCTGACGCCCTCTATCCGGATCTTCGTGACCGCCGACCCGGTGAGCCCGCTCAACATGACCCGCCTGAGCGAGTTCCCAATAGTATGCCCGAGCCCCCGCGGCAACGGCTCCGCCACGAACGTCCCCCGACGGCCCTCTTCCTCTTCCACCCTAAAACGGGGCGGCGCGATGTCCAACATAGTCAAAAAATCACCTGCTCAGTTAAAGATACTTTCAGCCCGCAACCCCGGAGAGTAGGGAATAGAGAATGGTGAGTAGTCTGCTTTTTCTACTCTCTACTCACCAATTTCTACTCACGAACGCTTCGAGTTCCGACCTCCAACAAAGTCCCTCGACGACCTACAGAGCCGCGTCTAACGGCTATAGAACTCGATTATGAGCTGCTCTTCGACGGGCGTGTCGATCTCGTCTCGCGCCGGCGTGTGCAGCAGCCTGCCCGTGAAGTTGTCGTGGTCGGCCTCCAGCCACGCCGGGACCGCCACCACGTTCTCGACGGCGCCCACTATGGGCTCGAGTTCCCGGCTCTTCTCCCTGACCGTCAGGACGTCGCCCGGCTTCAGGATCGCCGAGGGGATGTTGTGCTTGCGGCCGTTGAGGAAGAAGTGCCCGTGCACGACGAGCTGCCGCGCCTGCGGCCTGCTGCTCGCGAACCCCATCCGGTAGACGACGTTGTCCACCCGGAGCTCCATGAGCTTGAGGAGGTTCTCGCCCGAGACGCCCTGCGTCCTCGTGGCCTTATCGTACGCCCGCCTGAACTGCTTCTCGGAGACCCCGTAGTACCAGCGGGCCTTCTGCTTCTCCAGCAGACGCATCCCGTACTCCGTCTGTCGCTGCCTGCCCCGCCCGTGTTCGCCCGGAGGATACGGCTTCTTTTCCAGCGGGTTCTTCCGCATCGACGAGAGCATGACCCCCGCCCGCCGGTCGCGCCGGCCCCTCGGTCCCGTGTACCTCGCCATCTAACCTACCCCCTGCGCCTCTTGGACGCCCGGCAACCGTTGTGCGGCTGGCCCGTGACGTCCCTGATGCCGAGGACCTCGATGCCCATCGACTGGAACGTCCTGGCGGCCATGTCCCGGCCCGAGCCGTGGCCCTTGACCTCGATGTCCACGCGGCGGACGCCCTGGTCCATCGCCTTGTTCGCGCAGCTCTCCGCCGTCATCTGGGCCGCGTACGGCGTGCTCTTGCGGCTGCCCCTGAAGCCGAGGGCGCCCGCGGACTCCCACGCTATGACGTTGCCCTCCTGGTCGGAGACGCTCACGATGGTGTTGTTGAACGAGCTCTTGATGTGCACGACGCCGGTCGTGATGTTCCGCCGGACCCGCCGGCGCGAACGGCTCGCGCCGCGCTGGCCGCCCCTGCGCTGCTGCTGTTGCCTCTGCCTGCCCATCTACCTCTTCTTCCTTCCGCCTATGGACGGCTTCGGGCCCTTGCGCTGCCGGGCGTTGGTCTTGGTCCGCTGGCCGCGGACGGGGAGGCCCCTGCGGTGGCGGATGCCCCGGTACGTGCCGATGTCTATGAGCCGCCGGATGTTCTGGTTCGTCTCGCGCCGGAGGTCGCCCTCGACCTCGACGTTCTGGTCTATGTAGGTCCTTATCTTGCCGACCTCGCCCTCGGTGAGGTCCCTGACCTTCGTGTTCAGGTCGACGTCCGTCTCGCGGCAGATCCTCTTCGCCGTCGAACGGCCCACACCGAACACGTACGTCAGCCCGACCTCGACCCGCTTCTCGCGCGGCAGGTCCACGCCCGCTATCCGTGCCATGCTATCCCTGCCTCTGCTTGTGCCGGGGGTTCGGGCAGATGACCCGCACGACGCCCCGACGGCGTATGACCTTGCACCTCTCGCACATAGGTTTCACGCTCGCCCGTACTTTCACAACGCTCTCCTTCGCCTTCTTACTCTTCTAAGTCCTGAACCTGTAAGTAATACGTCCCCGGCTCAAGTCGTAGGGGCTCAACTCCACCTTCACCCGATCCCCCGGAAGTATCCGGATGTAGTTCATCCTCATCTTCCCGGAAATGTGCGCCAACACGTTGTGCCCGTTGTCCAGCTCGACCCGGAACTGCGTGTTGGGCAACGCCTCGGTGACGGCGCCTTCGACCTCTATGACGTCTTCCTTGGCCAAGGACCTCCTCTTTCCTGCTGGTTACCGATCGTGGAGCGGCCGAAACCGCGTCAGAAGCCAAACGGGTATCTTACCATGCCGGCTCCCATCCTCACACCTCGCATCCCGCCCTTCTACCCGCCGGAGCCCCCGTTCCGTGTCAGCACCCAGGGGCCGTTCTCGGTTACGGCGATGGTGTGTTCGAAGTGGGCCGAGAGCGAACGGTCGGCGGTGTAGATCGACCACTTGTCCTGCTGGTCGAGGTCTATCTCGTAGTCGCCGAGCGTGATCATGGGCTCGATCGCGAACGTCATCCCCGACTGCAACCGAACCCCGCTCCCCTTCTTCCCATAATTGGGGATCTGGGGGTCCTCGTGCATGTCCCGCCCGACACCATGAGAGACGAGGTCCCTGACGACGCCGTACCCGCGCGACTCGGCGACGGACTGTATCGCGTGCCCGACGTCCCCGAGCCTGTTGCCGGCCCGCATCGCGTCCGTGGCGGCGGCGAGGCAGTCCCGCGTCACGTCCAGAAGCCCGCGCGTCGCCTTCGGGACCTCCCCCACCGCGACCGTCGTGGCCGAGTCGGTGACGAAGCCCTTGTAGCGGACGCCGACGTCGATGGAGAGGATGTCGCCCTCTTCCAGGCGGTAGGAGCCCGGGATGCCGTGCACGATCATGGCGTTCGGCGAGGCGCAGATGGAGCCGGGAAAGTCCGGGGCGCCGGGGCCACCCGGGTAGCCCTTGAACTCCGGCGTGCCGCCGTGCTCGCGGATAAAGTCCTCGGCCATCCGGTCGAGGTCGCCCGTCGTGACGCCGGGGCGGGCGTTGTCGGCGAGCATCTCCAGGCAGGCGCCCGTGATCTCGCCGCCCTCGCGCATCGCCGCGAGCTCGCCCCGGCTCTTGCGGACGATCACGCGCGGCCCCCGTCGAGCTTCGAGAGGATCTCCTCCGTTACCTCCGGGATGCCCTGCCTGGCGTCAACGGTCGTCAGCAGGCCGCGCTCGGCGTAGTAGTCCTTCAGCGGCTCGGTCTGCTCGTGGTAGATGTCCAGACGACGCCGGATGGCCTCTTCGGTGTCGTCCTTGCGCTGGACGAACGGCCCAGGGTCATCCCCAGAATCCTCCGGCGGCGGGTCGTGATCTACGTGGTAGACGCGGCCCGTCGCGTCGCTCGTGCGGCGGCCCGAGAGCCGCTGGACGAGATCGTCGTCGGGGGCTTCGAGGGCGACCGCGCCGTCGATCTCGATGCCGAGTTCTTCGAGGGCGGTGTCGAGCGCCTGCGCCTGGGCCTCGTTGCGGGGGAAGCCGTCGAGGACCCAGGCGTCGGCGTTGTCCAGGTGGGGCTTCGCCATCTCGACGATGGTCTCGTCCGGGACGAGCTCGCCGCGGTCGTTGTAGTCCTGGACCTGCTGGCCGAGGTCGGAGCCGGACTTTATCTCCGCGCGCACGATATCGCCGGTGGAGATGTGCTTCGCGCCGGTCTCGGTGGCGAGGCGTTGGGCCTGCGTTCCCTTGCCGGCCCCCTGCGGGCCGAGGATGATGATCCTCATCGCTTCTTCAAGAACCCTTCGTAGTTACGCATCATGAGCTGGCTCTCGAGCTGGCGCACCGTGTCCAGCGAGACGCCCACCACGATCAGCATCGAGGTGCCGCCGAGCAGGATCGTGTCCCCGAGGCCCAGCAGCGGCGAGAAGATGTACGGCAGGATGGCGATGGTAGCCAGGAAGACCGCGCCGAAGAGCGTGATCCTGGTCAGCACGTTGTTCAGGTACAGCGCCGTCTGCTGGCCCGGCCTGATACCCGGCACGTACCCGCCGCTCTTCTTCAGGTTGTCCGCGTGCTCGACGGGGTTGAACTGCACCGCCGTGTAGAAGTACGTGAACATGATGATGAGCAGCGCGTAGAAGATCAGGTACGGCGCGCCGCCCGCGTCGAAGAAGTCCGAGAGCCGGCTCAGGAACGAGTCCGGGTCGCCGCCGCTGGCGAACTCAGTCAGGATCACGGGGAAGAGAAGCAGCGAAGAAGCGAAGATGATCGGGATGACCCCGGCCATGTTTACCTTGAGCGGCAGGTACGTCGTACCGCCCTGGCTCATCCTGCGCCCGACCTGCCGCTTGGCGTAGGTGATCGGGATGCGCCGCTGACCCTCGTTCACGAAAACGATGGCCGCGATGATGATGATCGCGAGTATCCCGAGGACGACCAGCAGCAGTATGACGTTGGGCTGCTCGAGCAAGCCCCGAATGGCCTGCGGCGCCGACGCGAGGATAGAGGCGGTGATGATCAGCGAGATCCCGTTGCCGAGGCCGCGCTGGCTTATCAGCTCGCCCATCCACATGGTTATCATGACGCCCGTCGTCAGCGTGAGCACAACGATGACGAGCTCCAGGGCAGAGGCCTGCGCGAGCGCGCTCTGGCCCGCCGGCGCCCGGAAGTAGAAGACCATCGCCACGGACTGGACGAGCGCCAGCGCCAGCGTGAAGTAGCGGGTGTATTGCGTGATCTTCTGCTGCCCGCTCTCGCCTTCTCTCGAAAGCTCCTGCAACCGGGGTATCGCCACCGTCATGAGCTGCATCACGATGGCCGCGGTGATGTACGGCATGATCCCGAGCGCGAAGACAGAGAACCGACTGAAAGCCCCGCCGGTGAACGTGCTGAAGAGGCTCGTCGCCGTGTTGGTGGTCGCGGCGCCCGCGGCCAAGATGTCCGGCGGTACGCCAGGGAACGGTATGAACGACCCGAGCCTGTAGAGGGCCAGGATCATGGCCGTGAACAGGAGCCGCTGGCGCAGCTCGGGGATCTTCCAGGCGTTGGCTAGCGAACCAAGCATTTAGCGCTCCAGTACCTCGACGCTCCCGCCGCCCGCTTCGATCTTCTGCCTCGCCGACGCGGAGAACGCGTGGGCGCTGACCGTGACGGCCCGCCCGATCTCCCCGTTCCCCAAAATCTTGACGAGCCTGGCCTTCTTCCTGACGAGCCCGGCGGCCCGCAACTCGTCCGGCCCTATCGTATCACCGGAGACCTCCTCGAGGTCCGACAAATTGACCGGCGCGTAGTTCACCGGACGCGCCACCGTGTGCCGGCCCCTGGCCACGCCTTTGAGGCGCGGCAGACGCCGCTGCAGGGGCATCTGGCCGCCCTCGTAGGCGGCGTAGGCCGACGAGCCGGATCGGGCGCCAGCACCCTTGTGGCCGCGACCGCTGGTCTTGCCGTGCCCCGAGCCCGCGCCGCGCCCGACGCGCTTGCGTCCGCGCTTCGAGCCGGGGGCTGGGGAGAGGTCGTTGAGCCTCATTACTCCTGCACCTCCTCGACGTGGACCAGGTGGCGCACCTTGTGGAGCATGCCCCTGATCTGGGGCGTGTCCCCGTGGACGCGCGAGTCCCGGATCCGCTTCAGCCCCAAGGCCTTGACCGTCCGCTTGTGGTCGCCCTTCGAGCCTATGACGCTCTTCGTCTGCGTAACCTTCAGGGGGCTCATGACGTGATCTTCACCCCCCTGGCCTGCTCGATCTCGGCCTTGGAGCGAAGCCGCTGCAAGCCCTCAACCGTCGCCTGAACCAGATTGACCGCCGTCGTAGAACCGAGCGCCTTCGTCAAAACGTCCCTGACCCCGGCTAGCTCCAAGACCGCGCGCACCCCACCGCCCGCGATAACCCCCGTACCCTCGGAGGCCGGCTTCAGGAGCACATCCGAGCTCTCGAACTTGCCAACGACCTCGTGCGGGATGGTCGTGTTCCGCATTGGCACCTGGAACATGTTTCTCTTTGCCCGGTCCTGACCTTTCTGGATGGCCGCCGGCACCGTGTTCGCCTTGCCCAGGCCCGCGCCCACGCGGCCCTTGCCGTCGCCGACGACGACGAGCGCGCTGAAGTTGAACCTCCGGCCGCCCTTGACGACTTTGGAGACCCGCCGGATCTCGACGACCCTGTCCTGAAACTCACTATCCCGCTGCCGGCGACCGCCGCCGCGGTTGGCGTCCCTGCCGCCGCGCCCCGGGCGCGTCCCGCCGCCCGAATCGCGGCCGACGCTGGTG
>CAXUFZ010000181.1:0-7578 GCA_964250345.1 uncultured Rubrobacteraceae bacterium | reverse complement strand
GGGACGAAGTGCGCCGCAAGGTCGAGCGGGTGGCGGGGCTGCTCGGGCTGGACGAGATCTACGCGGTCGGGGGCGCGGAGGCCGTGGGGGCGATGGCTTTCGGGACGGAGAGCGTTCCGGCGGTCGAGAAGATCGTGGGTCCAGGCAACGACTACGTGATAGCCGCGAAGCTGGAGGTCTTCGGCGTCGTCGGCATCGACGCGCCGCAGGGGCCGAGCGAGGTCGTCCTGATCGCCGACAACAGCGCCTTCCCAGGGCGCGTCGCCCGCGACCTGATGGCCCAGGCCGAGCACCTCTCCGGCGCCTCCTCGATCCTCCTCACCCCGAGCGAGCAATTGGTCGGCAGCGTCGAGCCGTTATTGTCGGGCGAGCCGGCGGACCTGATCTCGCTGGTCCTCGTCGACGACCTCGCCCACGCCGCCGACCTCTCCAACCTCTACGCCCCCGAGCACGCCCACATCATCTCCGAAGACCACGAGGCCGTCCTCAACGACCTCCGCGAGGTCGGGATGGTCGGCGTCGGCGACTTCAGCCCGATAGCCCTGAGCGACTACGCCGCCGGCCCCTCCCACGTCCTGCCGACCGGCGGCACCGCGAGCTGGGCCTCCCCCCGCAGCGTCCACGACTTCCTCGTCCGCACCAACTACATGCACTTCACCCAGGACGCCCTCCGAGATGTCGGCCCCCACGTCGAGCGCCTCGCCCGCCTCGAAGGCTTCGAGAACCACGCCGAGAGCGTCGCCGTGCGGACGAGGTGAGACGAAGGGGGCCTTCGTCTAGAATGCTGAAGGGCTGACGAGCCAGAAGGAGCGGGATGCCAAGAACGGGTAGCGCGGAACGCAAGACGGGGGAGACCTCCGTCCGGGTGCGCCTGGAGCTCGACGGCGAAGGGCGCGCGGAGGTGGAGACTGGCGTCGGCTTCCTGGACCATCTCCTGCACCTGCTCGCGCACCACTCCGGCATGGACCTCACGGTCGAGGCGAAGGGCGACACGTGGGTGGACGATCACCACACGGCCGAGGACACGGGGCTCGTGCTCGGCCGAGCCTTCGACGGGGCGCTCGGGGACCGGGCCGACCTCGTCCGCTTCGCCGACGCCAGCGCGCCGCTCATCGAGGCGCTCTCGACGGTCGTTGTGGACCTTGGAGCGCGGAGCCACCTTACCTGCAACCTCGGTCCGATGCCGGAGAAGATCGGGACCTTCGACACCGAGCTCTTCCCCGAGTTCCTGCGCGCCTTCGCCCAGTACGGCCGCTTCACCCTCCACCTCAACTGCCACTACGGCGAGAACGCCCACCACAAGGTCGAGTCCGGCGTCAAGGCCCTCGCCGTCGCGCTCAGGGAGGGAACCGCGCGACGGGCCAGCGGCAGCGCCTCGACCAAGGGTGTCGTTGACTAGGGAGGGACGGGCAATGTCCGGGCAGGAGATCGCTTCGGGTTCGTTGGCCGGCAGGGTCGCGCTGATTACCGGCGCCTCCCGGGGCGTGGGCGCGGCGACCGCTCGGGCGCTCGCCGAACGCGGGGCGGACGTGGTCGTCAACTACCGGGACAAGGCGCGGCGGGCGGACCAGGTCGTGGGCGAGATCAGGCTGACCGGACGCCGGGCGGTCGCCGCGCGGGCGGACCTGACCGATCCCGAAGAGTCCGCGGCGATGTTCGCCGAGGTCCGGGAGGCCTTCGGGCGGCTTGATCTCCTCGTTCTGAACGCGAGCGGTGGTCTTGAGAGGGACCGGGATGGGGGCTACGCCATGAAGATCAACCTCACCGCCCAGGTCCAGGCCCTGGACCTCGCCCTGCCCCTGATGCCCGACGGCGGGCGGGTGGCGTTCGTCACCAGCCACCAGGCCCACTTCCACGGCGAGCGGCCCGTCTACCCGGGCTACGAGCCGGTGGCGGCGAGCAAGAAGGCCGGCGAGGACGCCCTGCGCGCCCGCGTCCCCGAGCTCTCCGACCGGGGCGTCTCGCTCGTTGTGGTCAGCGGGGACGTCATCGAGGGGACCATCACCCCGAAGCTTATGGAGCGCCAGAGCCCCGGCCTTCTCGAGGCCAGGCGCCGGCAGGCGGGGCGGCTGCCCACCGTCGAGGACTTCGCCTTGGCCGTCGCGGACGCCGCCGAAGACGCCGGTTTGGAGAGTGGCGCGACCGTCTTCGTCGGCAGCACGGAGTGGGAGATCCCCGGGGCCGGGTCCGCGGAAAGCGCCCGATGACCGACGATCCGCGGGCCATCACGGCGGTCGTCTTCGATCTGGGGGGCGTCCTGATCGACTGGGACCCGAGGTATCTCTACCGCAAGGTCTTCGCCGACGAGGAGGAGATGGACGAGTTCCTCGCCACCGTGGCGACGCCCGAGTGGCACATCGAGCAGGATCGGGGCCGCACGATGGACGAGGCCACGACGTTGCTGCTCGGCCAATACCCGCATTACAGGACCGAGATCGAGGCTTTCTACGGACGCTGGGACGAGATGTTCGCCGGGCCGATGGAAGAAAGCGTGGACATCCTGCGAGACATAAAAGAGAGAGACCTGCCCCTGTACGCCCTCACCAACTGGTCGGCCGAGGCTTTCCCGCTGGCCCGCGAGCGGTGGGATTTTCTGGGCTGGTTCGACGACATCGTCATCTCGGGGGAGGAGCGGCTGATCAAGCCCGCGCCGGAGATCTACTCCGTCCTCGTCGGGCGCACGGGCCTCGACCCCGCGACGACCGTCTTTGTCGACGACCGCGCCGCCAACGTCCACGCCGCCGAGCAACTAGGCTTTGTCGCCCTGGAATTCAAGGACGCCGCGGGCCTCCGGGAAGAACTGGAGCGGCTGGGAGTCTTGCCGATAGCCGACGGAGGACCCGATGCCTGAGCCTTTGCGGGTCGCGGTCGTGGATTACGACGCGGGCAACACGCTCTCGGTGACCCGGGCTTTGGAGAAGGTCGGGGCGCGGGTGGACCTCACGCCCGATCCCGACCGGGTCGCGTCGGCGGACGCCGTCGTGCTTCCCGGCGTGGGGGCCTTCGGCGACTGCATGAAGAAGCTGCGCGGACGCGGGATGGACGCGGCCTGCCGCGAGGCTTTCCGCTCGGGGAAGCCGTTCCTCGGCGTGTGCGTCGCCCTGCAGGTGATCTTCGACGATTCCGAGGAGTCGCCCGGCGCGGAGGGCCTCGGCCTGCTGCCGGGGGGCGTCCGCCGGTTCAAGGGGGACGGGCTCAAGGTTCCGCACATGGGATGGAACGAGCTGCGGCTCGCGCGGGAGCACCCGGTGCTCGGCGGGCTCGACGGGGAGTCGTTCTACTTCGTCCACTCATACTACCCGGAGCCGGCCGAGGAGGAAGACCTGATCGGGTCGAGCGACTACGGCGCCCAGTTCTGTTCCGCGGCCGGCCGGGAGAACCTGATCGCCGTCCAGTTCCACCCCGAGAAGAGCAGCCGGGCCGGCCTGAGGCTCTACGAGAACTTCCTCGCGTGGTCGAGAACGCTTTGACCGGCTTCACCGTCTTCCCGGCGATAGACCTGCGAAACGGCCGGTGCGTCCGCCTCGTGCAGGGCGACTTCGCCCGCTCGAAGGAGTACGACGCCGACCCCGTCGAACGCGCCCGCGAGTGGGAGCGCCAGGGGGCGACCGCCATCCACGTCGTGGACCTGGACGGGGCGAAGGAGGGGAGGCCCGTTCAGAAGGAGCTTATCGGCAGGATGGCCGAAGCCGTGGGCGTGCCGCTCCAGGTCGGCGGGGGAATCCGTACCATCGAGGACCTCGCACGCGTCCGTCAGGCCGGCGCCGAACGCGTCGTGATGGGAACGGCGGCTGTCGGGGACAGGGAGCTCCGGCTGCGCGCGGTCGAGGAGGTCGGGCCGGGTCTCGTCGTGGCGGTGGACGCCCGCGACGGCGTGGTCGCCACCCACGGCTGGCAACGCTCCAGCGGCGTCGGGGTTTTGGAGTTGGCGGCCGAGCTCGCCGACGACGGCGTGGCCTCCGTCCTCTATACAGATGTCGCCCGCGACGGCGTCGGCGCCGGGGCCGCCCTCGAAGACACCGCCGCCATCGCCACCCTTCTGCCGACCATCGCCAGCGGCGGCGTGCGGGCCCGCCCCGGCCGGCCCGCCCCCCGCCCCCACGACCGGGGGGCCGGCGTCGTCGTCGGCACCGCGCTCTACGAGGGGCGGGTCACGCTGGAAGAGCTGCTGCGGGCGGCCCGCCGCTAGCGCGACGCGTCACCCGATCTTACAGTTCCAGGGTTCCGGTTCGGGTTTCGCCTTCGTCGTATTTGGCGGATTGGAGGGTTCGCCAGGAGAACTTGGCGAGGGCTTCGTCGGTTGGTTGAGGGAGGTCGGGGTCGGCGGCGGAGATCGCCTCCCGCGCCGTCTCGGTCGCGGCGTCGAGGGCGGCGTTGATCTCGAACGCCCGGGCCGCCTGGTAACGGACCTGGAGGCCACGCGACTCCGCGTCGCCGACAGAGAATACAAGTTCGTACTCCTCCGTGCGGCTCTCATAGTCTCCGATGCGTCGCGCGTTGCAGGTGAGTTCCGGCATGGGGGCATCCTAGCACCGCCCGTCGCGTCCGACCGGGCGTCCTTTGGGTTAGACTACGCGCCGGAGGGTCGTTGAACAGCTTCTTCGAGACGAGCCAGAAGGTCAGGAAAAAGCGCCAGTTCGGCCCGTTTGTGCGCGGGCTGCGGGCGTTGTTCAACGTCGCGCTCGTGGCGGGTGTTGTGGCCGTGGTCTCCGTCTTCGGGCTCTACCTCGTCGTAATCGACCGCTACGAAGGAAGCCTCTCCCGCTCCCACCCGAGGCTCGTCCAGGACTCCTATGTCTATGACCAGGACGGCAACAAGATAGGCACGTTCCCGGCCGAGGAGAGCCGCGAGACGATAGGCTTCGAGGGCATGGGCGAGCATCTGCCAAATGCCGTTGTCGCCGTCGAGGACCGCCGGTTCCACGACCACTTCGGCGTGGACTTCGAGGGCCTCGGTCGGGCGGCCTGGACGGACCTGCGCTCTTGGGAGGTGCAGGAGGGCGGCTCGACCATCAGCGAGCAGCTCATCAAGAACCTCTTCGTCGAGCCGGACGAGCGACTCGACGTCTCCTTCTGGCGGCGCTACGTCCAGTCCTCCCTTGCCTTCTCCTACGAGCGGCGGAACACGAAGGAGGAGATCCTGACGGCCTACCTCAACACCGTGTACTTCGGGGACGGCGCCTACGGAGCCGAGCGCGCCGCGGAGCGCTTCTTCGGCAAGAACGCCGACGAGCTCGACGTCGCCGAGGCCGCCACCCTCGCCGGCTTCCTGCACGCCCCCTCCACCTACGTGACGTGGGAGGGCGAGCCGCTGGTAGAAGAGGCGACCCTGCGCCGGGACCGGGTGCTGCGCCTCATGCGGGAACAGGGCATGATCTCCTCCTCGGAATACGCGGACGCCCTCTCCACTCACCTCGAGTTCGCCCCCGACCCGCCGCCCGAAGACCCGGACCACGGCCCATTCCTGGAGAAGGTCCACCGCGAGGTCGAAGAGGAACTCGGTTCCGAGGCCCTGCGCCTGGGCGGGCTGAGAATTCACACGACCCTCAACCCGGCCCTCCAGCACGCCGCCGTCGAGGAGTCAGGGGAGGTATTGTCCGGGATGGACGACCCTTCGGCGGCGGTCGTCACCGTGCAGCCGCAGAGCGGCGCGATCCGGGCGCTCGCCGGCCGGGAGGGGGACTTCAACCTCGCGCTCGACGCCAGGCGCCAGCCCGGCAGCTCCTTCAAGCCCGTGGTGCTCGCCGCGGCCTTGAAAAAGAACGTCTCGCCGGCGAGCACGTACTTCTCCCGGCGGCTCGCGTTCAGCTTCCAGGACGAGTACTACGCCATCGAGAACTACGATTCCGTGGAGCGAGGCGAGATCTCGATCTCCGAAGCGATGGCCGAGTCGGACAACACCGTCTTCGTCCAGCTCGCCGCCGACGTCGGCTTCTCGGAGGTGTCGCAGACCGCCGCCGACCTCGGCATCACCACCCCCGTCGGAGCATACCCTTCCACGGCCATCGGCGGCCTCGGCGAGGGCGTAAGCCCGCTCGACATGGCCGCCGCCTACTCCACCTTCGCCGGCGGCGGCATCCACCGCGAGCCCTACGCCGTCGAGCGCATCGACCGCGCGGACTACGGCGACCTGGAGACGTCCTACGACCACCGCGTCGGCGGTCGGCGCGTCCTGACGGGCAACCAGGCCGCCGTCGCCAGCGGCGTCCTCCGCGGCGTCGTCGAGGACGGCACGGCGAGCATGTTCCACGACCTGGACGAGGAGATAGGCCGCCCCTCGGCCGGCAAGACCGGCACCACGGACGACTTCGTGGACGCCTGGTACGTCGGCTACACCCCGCGCCTGTGCACCTCCGTCTGGGTCGGCTACCCCGAGGGCCGCCGCTCGATGGTCGGTGTCCACGGCCTCCAGGAGCCCAACGGCGAGACCCTGCCCATGGACATCTGGTCCTCCTACATGGCCCGCGCGACGGCGGGAGACCTCCCGCTCCAGTTCCCCGAGCCGGACACGTCCACTTTTCAGACTTTCTACAACTGATTGCGTGGCTGGGTGGGGGAGTCGGTGCTCTTGCTTTTCGAGAGTTGGGAGGCGCTCGTCGCGGCTTCGCCCCGGCTCGCTTCGGGAGTCGGGAGTCAGAAAAGCCGGTTCACGCTTCGTTCATTGGATGACACCGGCGGCTGCGCGTCCTTTACCGGACGAAGTATGATCCCGGAAGCTCAAGCCTTCTGAAGGGAGAAGCATGACCAGCGGAAACATTCGGATGGGTCCAGATCCCGACGACGTGCTCGAAGCGCTCAAGCGGGCGACGGGCGACGACCCGAAGCTGCGCCAACTCCCGGCCGGCGAGGTTGCGGCGGAGCTCGCGCGGGGCGGCTACCTCGACGAGGAGCCGGACCCCGTCCTCGTCGCCGAGGCGTTGGGCGCCCTCGACCCCGAAGAACCCGGGCCGGAGCCGGGCCTCGAGACCGAGGAAGGTAGCCCGACGTAGGCCGCGGTCTTTCTGCATTACAATCACGCCCGCATGGACCTGGACAAGCTCTACGGCGGCTCTTTTATAGACTGGGACGCGGTGGCCGCCTCCTGGAACAAGCGCACCGTCCCCTCGCGCCTCCTGCTCTTCGCCGCCCGCCGCCACCTGGAGGAGAGCCCACCTTCCCATGACCCCGAACGCGCCGAAATCCTGGCATCCGTCTCGCTGCCCGAAGAGATAAAACGGGCCTACGCGGCCGTACCTCCCGCCGAAGGAGACACCGCCCGCCTGTGGGGGACGTTCGTGGACGCCGCCGTCGCGGCCGAGACGGAGATGGTCCCCTACGGCGAGAGGCCCCCGCTCCTCCACGAGCTCCGCGCCGGGCTAAAGCAGGCCGCCGAAGAGGCCGGCGAGAGAACGGCGTTGGCCCGGTGGTTCGTCGACCGCCACGACGCCCTCCCCGGCACGGACCTCCCCGACTCTCCGGATTACCTCCCGATCTAGCCGCACGACGAAGGTTTTCGGCGGGAACCGCGCCGGCCGCCCGAGATGTCGCGCGAACCGCCAACAACGAGAACCCGAACCGCCGGTTCGCCCCACCGACCAT
>CAXUFZ010000180.1:0-7789 GCA_964250345.1 uncultured Rubrobacteraceae bacterium | reverse complement strand
GTCGCCCGAAGCGCCGGAGCCCCCACCGGAGCCCCCGCCGCAGGCCGCGACGGAGGCGGAGGCCGCCCCGACGCCGAGGGCGCCGCCCAGCCGGATGAATTTTTCGCGCGAGATCTTCCCCAAAGCGTCCTCCTTATGGCCGACGAACACCCGGATATACGCGCCCCGCGCGGTTTTGGTTCTACGCCGGGGTGTCGGCCTTGGAGATAAACGCGTCGTAGAGGAAGGCGGCCAGGACGCCGCCGACTATCGGGGCGATGATGTAGAGCAGGGCCGAGTCCCAGTTGTTCCAGGCGACGATGATCGGGCCGAGGGCGCGGGCCGGGTTGGCCGAACCACCCGTCGCCACCCCCCCGATAAACACCGCCACGGCCAGCGCGAACCCCACCGCTATCGGGGCCACCGTGTCGGCGACCCGCTCGTCGGTGGCCACGGAGATCACCACGAAGACCAGGATGAAGGTGATGGCCGCCTCGACGAAGAAACCCTGAAAGATCCCCACGTCCGGCGCCAGCCCGGGCGAGGCCAGGGCCGCCTGCGAGCGGGCCCCGGCGCCGACCGTGATCCAGGTGGCTATGGACCCGAGGATCGCCCCCACGAGCTGCGCCCCCAGGTAGACGGGCACGTGGTTCCAGGGAAACTTCTTCGTCGCGGCCAGGCCGAGGGTGACGGCCGGGTTGAGGTGCGCCCCCGAGACGTGGCCGAGCGCCGCGACCAGCGCGACGAGCGCCAGGCCGAACGCGAGCGGCACGGCCAGGGAATCGAAGGCCGTCCCTATTACGGGGTCCCCCAAGGTCGCCAACACCGCGACCGTGGTGCCGGCGTAGACGAGGATGGCCGTCCCGACGACCTCCGCCACGGCCGCCCGGGACATGTTCGAGCCGACGTCGCTCCCGTACAGCCCGGTGCCGGACCCGGAACCCGAACGCTCCCTGCTGCTCCTCCTGTGGACCCCGCCTCCCGACGCCTCGCCGGACCCGCGCTCGTAGCCCGCCTCGGTCCCCCGGTCCCCGGCGACCGGCTCCCCGGCCGAGCGCTCCTCGCGGTCGTACTCGCGGTCGCGGCGGGAGCCGCCGCGCGAGGGAAAGTCCCAATTCAGGTCGTCTTCCCTTCCACCCCTGTCAGACATACGCTCTTTCCTTCCCGGCCCGGAGGCGGTTCGTGTGACGTGATAATTTTCATCTAACTACCCGTTCGACCGTATTTGTATGTTTGACCCGGCCCCGCGTAACCCGTGGCGCGTATGTAAGATGGAGGGCGGAGGGGGCGCGTCCAGCCGGAAGGGAGCGGGGCTCGTGAGCGGCATGGTGTGGGTGCGGTTCCTGGTGGGGGTCGTCTGGCTGAACGGCGGCGTCGAGAAGCTGCTGAACCCGAGCTTCCCCCGGCAGTTCGCCGACAGCCTCGCCGCGGGCGGCTTCGTCTCGCAGGCGCCGGCCTTCTTCCGCGGCTTCATGCATGACACCGTCGTCCCGAACGCCGAGCTGTTCGCTCAGGTCTCGCGCGCCGGCGAGCTCACGCTGGGCCTCGCCCTGATCCTGGGCTTCCTCACCAACCTGGCCGCCCTGGGCAGCGTGGTCTTGAGCGGCGCGATCCTGCTCTCCCAGGGCGGCGTGGACCTGGGCACGGGCCTCGGCGCCCCCGAGTTCGTCACGATAAACGTCCTCATGGCCCTACTCTCCCTCGTCCTCCTCCTCAGCCCCACCGCAAAACGCGCCGCCCTCGACTCCGGCCTCGCCCGCCGCAGCCCAGGCCTCTCCCCGCTCCTCACGAACCGCCGCGCTTCGCGGAGATAAGTTTGCCCTGCCCGCAACCGGGAACCATGCACCCACCATGCTCTGACGCGCGCCGACACGAAATCCCCGACCTCCTCCGCCCCCGGGCCGTCCCCCGACGACGCCACGTGCCGGGTCCGCGAACCGAGGAGGTCGAACCGTGCGCTTTCCCCCATCAGTCCCCGAGAATTTCACCCGCACTATCGTCGCCCTGCGCGGCGAGGCCGGAACCGAATGGCTTCACGACCTGTCCGCCCTGACGGCGGAGCTCGAAAACCGATGGTCGCTGAAGGTAGGCCAACCGTTCCCGGGGCTCTCCTTCAACTGGGCCGCCCCGGCGGTCCGCGACGCCGGCGCGCTGGCCGTCCTGAAGCTCTCGTTCCCCGGGGACAAGGAGTTCAGGACCGAGGCCGCGGCGCTCAGGCTCTTCGACGGGCGCGGCATCTGCCGCCTCCTGGAGCTCGACCTCGACCGGGGCGCGATGCTGCTGGAACGTCTGCAACCCGGAACCTGCCTGACCACCGTCGAAGACGACGAAGAGGCCACGGCCATAGCCGCGACCGTGATGAGAAAGTTGCGGCGACCGGCCCCGTCCGAGCACGATTTTCCTCTCGTCGCGGACTGGGCCCGCGGCTTCGAACGGCTGAGGAACCGTTTCGGTGGCGGGACGGGTCCGATGCCCGCCGACCTCGTCGAGCGGGCCGAGTCCCTCTTCGCCGAACTCCTCTCCTCGCAGGGCGACCCGATGTTGCTGCACGGCGACCTCCACCACGAGAACATCCTGAAGGCCGAACGCGAGCCCTGGCTCGCCATAGACCCCAAAGGTGTCGTGGGCGAGGTGGCCTACGAGACCGCCGCCCTATTGCACAACCCCGTCGGGGCGCTCGACGCACCGGACCCGAAGGGGCTTCTCGAACGGCGGCTGGACGTCCTCTCCGCAGAGTTGGGCCTGGACCGGGCTCGAATTCGCGCCTGGGGCGTCGCGCAGGCGGTCCTGGCCGCGTATTGGAGCCTGGAGGACAGCGGGCAGACGTGGGACGAGGCGTTGGTCTTCGCCCGGTTGCTCGATGGGGTTGGGGATTAAGGACGTATGACCCCCGCGCTAGCGTACCGTCCGTTCGCCGGGCGGGTTTGAAACCCGCCCCTACAAAGGGGGTGGGGCGTCGAGACGGGAGTTCGAGGCGGGGTCTGCGGCTTGCAACCCCCTGGGGCCCCGCGATACTTTGGCCGCAACCTAAAAGAGATGGGAGACACGTTGAGCGAGAACAATCCGCCGGTCTCGACCGGCCGCGGCGACGACGGGACGACGACCCTGCTCGGTTCGGGGCGCATGGCGAAGAACGACCCGCGCGTCGTCGTGCTCGGCGACGTGGACGAGGCGAGTTCCTTCCTCGGCCTCGCCCGCGCGGAGGTGGGGGGGGATCTGGGCTCCCTGCTGCTGGAGATGCAGCGCCTCCTCTACCGGGTGATGGGCGATGTCGCGATGCCGAAAGAAGACAACTTCGTCGGCGACGACGACCTGGCCCTCGTCGACCGCGCCCTCGAAGACTGGCGGGGCCGGACGGAGATCCCCAAAGAGTTCGTCGTCCCCGGCGGCAGCCGTCCCGGCGCCCTCCTCGACGTCGCCCGTTCCGTCCTGCGCCGGTCCGAGCGAAGCCTCGTCGCCGCCGGCTACGTCGAGTGGCACCCGCACGCCGTCCGCGTCGTCAACCGCCTCTCCGACCTGCTCTTCGTCCTCGCCCGCAACGCCGACGGCGGGCAGACGCTCTCTAAGGGTTGATCGGGACGTCCCGCGCACCGGGAGTCGGGAGGCGCTCGCTGCGGCTTCGCCTCCGCCCGCATCGGGAGTCGGGAGTCGGGGCCTTGGGTCTTCCGACTCCCGACTCCCGGGGTTTTGCTAATCTGATCCGGATCGACAAAGACTACGGGGGAGGCGTCTATGGCCGTGGATTTCGGGGTGTTCGTGCCGCAGGGGTGGCGGATGGATCTCGTCGGGATCGAGGATCCGTTCGAGCAGTACGAGGCGATGACGCGGGTGGCCAAGGTCGCCGATGAGTCGGGGGCCTACGACTCGATCTGGGTCTACGACCATTTCCACACCGTTCCGGAGCCGACGAAGAACACCGTCTTCGAGGCGTGGACCATAAGCGCCGGGCTCGCGCGGGACACGGAGAACGTCAAGATCGGCCAGATGGTCACCTGCAACGGCTACCGCAGCCCGGCCCTCCTCGCCAAGATGGCCTCGACGGTGGACGTGATGAGCAACGGCCGCCTCCTCTTCGGGCTGGGCGCCGGCTGGTACGAGCACGAGTGGCTGGCCTACGGCTACGGCTTCCCGGAGGTCCCGGTCAGGATGCGGATGTTCCGGGAGGCGTGCGAGATCGTCCACCGCATGTTCACCGAGGACGACGTCGTCTTCGACGGCGAGTTCTACAAGCTGGACAAACCCATAAACGAGCCAAAAGGCGTAAGCAAGCCCCATCCCCCCATCTGGATCGGGGGCGGCGGCGAAAAAGTAACCCTGAAGCTCGTCGCCCGCTATGGCGACGCCTGCAACGTCGGCGGAGACCTGGAAACCATCCGTCACAAGTTCGAGGTGCTAAAGGGCCACTGCGAGAACGAGGGTCGCCCCTACGAAGACATCACCCGCTCGACCAGCGTCAACGTCTACCTCCTCGAAGAAGGCGAGAACCCCGAGACCGCTACGGAAGAGGCGCGCGGAAGCCAGAGCTACGACGAATACTCGCGGCAGTTCATGGTCGGCACGGCTGACGAGATCGTCGAGCGTCTGCAGCCGATGGTCGACGCCGGCGTCAACTACTTCATCACATACCTGCCCCGCGTCGCCCACGAGCCCGAGATGGTCGAGCGCTTTGCGAAACAGGTCGTCCCGAACGTGGGTTAGTGCGCACTTCGCGAACGACCGTCAGGCTCCCAGAGGTCACCACGGCACGGGCTAGCCAGGGGCTGTGAAGATTTGGCGGAAAGGATGACACGACGGCGCGTAAGAGGCGACGCCTGTGGGAAGCTAGATTATCTGCGAGAAACCCCGGCGCGAGAAGTTACGTTGCCTCTCGATCTCGATCTCTAGCTCTAGCCCTTTCTCAGAGAGCCGCGCCCTTTCGACCCGCGGCTTGCGAAGCTCGGCCTCCTTGGCGTTGAGGCGTTCGATCAAGCGCTGCCGTTCGCGGCGTGCGGTGTCCCGTTTGTCCGATCCACCCATGGATGCCTCCCGCACCGTGACGTAACCCGTTACGAGCAAGCGTTTATTGTACCGCATCTTACATTGTCCTGGACTTTACTGCCGTTTGCACGCGTATGCGCGCCGTGCCGTCAGCCGCCGGGCGGCCCTACCCCGTCGGCTTCTCCACCCATTCGGGCTCGGGCGTTATCTCCGGCTCCGGCCTGTTGCCGGGGCCGTCAAGGCCGGTGGAGGAGACGGTCATGAGGACGCGGACCTTCACGTCGTGGTCGCAGACGGCCTGGCAGGAGAGACGGGCCTCCCCGAGAAGGTCGCGGCTCTGGAGGACCTCCAGCTCGGCCCGGGTCATCCTCTCCGGCTCGCCTTCCAGGTACTCGACGCGGCACGTGGTGCACTTGGCGTAGGCGCCGCAGCGGTGCAGGATGTCCACGCCCGCGTCCTCTTCGATGGCGAGGACCAGCCGCTTGCCCTCCTCCACGTCGAAAGTGCCGGCGCCTTCTACCTCTATCCTGGGCACGCGCCCCCCTTCCGGTTGTCGGCCTTCGCGGATGGTGCATTCTAGCCCATACGGGAGCCCGGATCATCGGCCGCGGCCGATTGCCCGGGACCGTCCAGATGGTCTAAACTCCGGGTCGACGAAAGGGGTTGAGGATGGATAATCGGCCGCCGTCAATAAAGGTGGAGAAGCCCTGGGGCAGGTTCGAGCAGTACACGCATAACCTGCCCTGCACGGTCAAGATCATCACGGTCGCCCCCGGCGCGGCGCTCTCGCGCCAGTACCATTTCAGGCGCGACGAGCTCTGGGTCGCCCTGGACCCGGGCGCCCGCGTCGAGCTAGACGATCAGGTCCTGAGCCCCGAACCCGGCGAGAAGCTGTTCATCCCCCGCGAGACGGTCCACCGGCTCTCCACCGACGGCCCGGAGTCCGTGCGGATCCTGGAGATCTCCTTCGGCGAATTCGACGAGGACGACATCGTGCGCCTGGAGGACGTCTACGGCCGCGTCGTCCAGTAGCCCCCGCGTGAACCCCGGATGAGCGCCAGGGGAACGGGCGGACCCCGCCGCCGCCAACGCGGGGATACGCCCGACGAACAAGCCCCCACCGGCGCCCGGCGCGGCAGGGGCTCTGCTTCGGGCCCGAGCCCCCTGGCGCTGCTGCTGGCCCTGCTGCTCCTGGCGCTGATCGTGGTCGGCGCCGTCATCCTGTTTCGGTCGCTGGGCGAGGAGGTCCCCGGCTCCAGCGTCGCCAGGGACTCCATCGACTCCGGCCGGGAGCCGGACGTGCGGATCGTCAACGGCCCCGGCAGCGTGCGCGTCGAAGGCGCGGATGGTGCGGAAACCGTCGAATACGAGGTGACCCGGTACGCGACGGCCGAAGACCCGGCGGCGGCCGGGGAGGCGGCCTCGCGGGTCCCCGTGGACTTCTCGCGCGAGGACGACGTCTTGACGTTGGAGACAAACGGAGGCGGGCAGACAGGCGCGGACTACGCCGTCACGGTCCCCTCCGGCGCGCGGGTCGAGGTCGAGGCCGAGGAGGGGGACGTCGAGGTCGCGGGGCTCGGCGGCCCCGTCGACGTCCGGGCGGAGTCGGGCGACGTGACGGTCCGGGAGGTCGAGGACGACGTCACGGTCGAGGCCGAGCAGGGGGACGTCGAGGTCGGCGGCGTGAGGACGGACACCGGCAACGCGGACCTCACCGTCGGCTCCGGGGACGTGGTGCTGGAAGACCTGATCCTGGGCACCCTCGAAGCCACCGTCGAGACGGGGGACGTGACCCTCTCCGGCCGCTTCTCCGGCGGCGGCCGGGTCTCCGTCGGGACGGGCGACATCGTCGTCGGCCTCCCCCCCGAAGACGCCACGAACCTCGACCTCGAAACCCTCGTCGGCGAGGTGGCGGACGAACCGCCCACCGAAGGCGAAGCGCCGGGACGCGAAGGAGGGAACAACCAGTGAACCCGGCAGACGGTTCCACCCTCATCCGCCGCGACCCGCAAGCGCAGGTCTTCCCGACTCCCGACTCCCGAAGCGGGCGGAGCCGGAGGCGAAGCGAGCGCCTCCCGACTCCCGACGAACGGACGCCGCGGTCCCCCGACCGGGACCCGTCACCGTGACCCGCGCCCGTTACGGCGGTCCCAGGGAGGATTTCTGGAGCGTGGTCCGGGGCGTGTGGCTCTCCCCGAGAAGGTTCTTCGAGGGACTCAACCCCGACGGCGGACCCGTCCGTCCGGCCATCTTCGCCTCGCTGGTGCTGTACCTCAACCTGGTTTTGGAGGCCGGGTTGCAGGCCGTCTGGATCCAGGACTTCAACGCGGGCCTCGTCTACGCCCTCTTCCTGGGGCTCGTGGTCTCGCTGGTTTTGGGTCCGCTCCTGATCTCCGCCCTAACCGTCCTCGTCCAGGTCATCCACGACGGCGCGCCTTCCCGTCACGGCTTCCGCCCCCTCTTCCGCCACCTCGGCTACGCGAGCGCCATCGGCCTCGCGCTCTGGATCCCCTTCGGCCCCTTCGTCGCCATCCCCTACGGCGCCTACGTCGTCACCGTCGCCGCGAAGACCGCCCTCAACACCGACTGGCGCCGCGCCGCCGCGGCGGCCCTCATCCCGTTCGGAGCGATGCTGCTAATCGTGTTTCTCTTGACCGGCCCAACCGAGTCTTACGAGCTCCTGAGAAACCCGCCGGGGAGCTAGTCGCTCCGCTTCATCGCGCTCCCGGGAGTCGGGAATCGAGGGTCGTGGCTGCGGCCCCACCTGGGTGCGGCCACCGAACCCGGCGCGAGGCGCGATCTCGTCGCGGTCACGCGTCGGTCGGCGCCGGCG
>CAXUFZ010000179.1:0-7794 GCA_964250345.1 uncultured Rubrobacteraceae bacterium | reverse complement strand
CAGCGCCGTGCCCAGCGCGGACAGCAGGAACAGCACGCTGCCGAGCAGGAACAGGAAGATGCCGGCCAGGTACACGGGCTTTCTCCCGTAGGTGTCGGACAACTTGCCGAAGACCGGCCCCGTCACGGTGGCGGCGAGCAGGTACGAGGCGAAGGCCCAGGGGTAGAGCGAGAGCCCGCCGAGCTCCCCGATAATGGTCGGCATCGCGGTGCCCACGACCGTCGAGTCGAGCGCCGCGAGGAACGTCCCGATCAGGGTCGCCAGCGTGACGAGCGCCTTGCGCCGCTTGCTGAGGCCCAACTCTAGGGGTTTTCTTTTGCGGGGATCACGAAAAAGGGATCATAGCACCGGCCCGTGCCGGGACCGCGCTCTCTAGAGCAGGAGGGATTTCGGCCTGACGAGCTGGCGCACGACGGAGACCAGGTCTTCCTCCGAGAAAGGTTTGCGCAGGACGCGGACGGAGCCGTGGGTTCTTTCGGCGAGTTTTTTGGCGTCCGGGTCCTTCTTGCCGACCATGAGGACGACGGGGATCTTGGAGGTCTTGGGCATGGCCTTGAGGCAGTGGCAGGCTTCGAGGCCGCCGATCTGGGGCATGGAGACGTCCAGCATGATCAGGTCGACCTTCCGACCCAGCGCCTCCTGCAGGGCCCGCTGCCCGTCGGTCGCGCGCACGACCCGGAAACCCTCCCGGGTGAGGACCTCCGTCGCGGTGTCGAGCGCGACGGGGTCGTCGTCGGCCAGCATTATGGTGCGCCTGCCCCTGTCCACGGCGAGTAATTCTACACCCATAAACCCCGCGCGCAACACGTCTATTTCGTAGAGGTTTAACGTTCCCCGCAAGCGACGATCCGGGGTAAAGCGTTCACCGGGGGCGTCCGTTCCGGTGGCGTCCGGGGCCGACGCGAACCGGCCGCCTGCTAAAATAGGGACTCGGCATCTTCGAGACAAAAAGCTGACGGCTGACGGCCCAAACCCGAAGCCTTAAAGAGGTGAGCGTGACGGAGCAGAGGTACTTTCGGAAGGGCTTCAAGATGCGGGACGAGGTCCAGCACCTTCTGGACCGCGACTACCGCTCCGAGGCCGTGGACCGCGTGCGCGAGAACGGCAACGTGCTGGAGGCCGGCGGCCTGACCATCAGGCTGGCCGACGAGTTCGGGTTCTGCTACGGGGTGGACCGGGCGGTCGATTACGCTTTTCAGACCAGGGAGAAGTTCCCCGACCGGCGCATCTACATCACGGGGGACATGATCCACAACGCCTCCATGAACGACCGCCTGCGCGAGATGGGCATAGAGTTCCTCTCGACCGGCTTCGACGGCCCGACCGAGGAAGCCTTCGACCGCCTCTCCCCCGAGGACGTCGTGCTCCTCCCGGCCTTCGGCGCCCCCATAAACTGGGTCGAGAAGCTCCGCGATAGGGGCTGCGTCGTGGTGGACACGACCTGCGGCTCCGTCCTCTCCGTCTGGAAGCGCGTAACGCGCTACGCCCAGAAGGGCTTCACCGGCGTCATCCACGGCAAGTACTACCACGAGGAAACCAAGGCCACCGCCTCCCAGACCCTCAAGGACGGCGGGAACGGGAAGTACCTGATCGTGCGCAACCTCGAAGAGACCGGCTACGTCACCGACTTCATCCTCGGCCGCATGGACGCCGAAGAACTAACGGAGAAGCTCGCCCACGGCATGAGCCCCGGCTTCGACCCGGAGGAGGACCTCAAGCGCGTCGGCGTCGCCAACCAGACCACGATGCTCATGAGCGAGACGCTCGCCGTCGGCGAGGAGCTCAGGAAGGCGCTGGTCGAGCGCTACGGCGAGGAGAGCATCGCCGACCACTTCGAGCTCTTCGACACCATCTGCTCCGCCACCCAGGACCGCCAGGACGCCCTCTTCGACCTCCTGGAGCAACCCCTCGACATCATGGTCGTCATCGGCGGCTAC
The DNA here is from genome assembly GCA_964250345.1 of uncultured Rubrobacteraceae bacterium. Taxonomy (GTDB): domain Bacteria; phylum Actinomycetota; class Rubrobacteria; order Rubrobacterales; family Rubrobacteraceae; genus Rubrobacter_D. Next base: position 5,857 of record CAXUFZ010000179.1, on the reverse strand, counting down.
AACTCCTCGAACACCAACAACCTCGCCATCATCGCCTCCGAGCGGGTCCCCAAGGCCTACCACATAGCCAGCGGCGACTGCATCGAGGGCGAGACCATCCACCACAAGCCAGCCCACACACCCCTCGACGCCCGCGAAGAGGTAGAGGAGACCGGCTGGCTCCCCGAAGGCCCCGTCCGCATAGGCCTGACCGCCGGCGCCTCCACCCCAAATTCCCAAATAGGCCTCGCCATCGGAAGGATTTTGGAGGCCCGTGGCCTCCCGCCCGAGATAGCGCTCTCGTAGCGAGCCGCTTCGCGGCTCGCGCACGCTCCAGCCTCCGGCTTCCGCTTTCAGATAGAACCTTTTGGGAGGGGGTCTCACGATGGACTCCGTGTTGGCAGGCGCGGAGTTCACTACTCTCTACTCGCTATTCCCTACTTCCGGGGAGGAGCGGAGCGACGACCTAGACGCCGGTCTCGATGAGCTTGCGGGCGAGGTCCGTCAACTCTTCGGCCTCGGCGGTGCCGGAGGCGAAGGCGCGGGTGGAGTTGTCGTCGAAGACGATCTGGGCTACGTCCCTGGCGGGGGCGGCCTTGCTGAGATAGCCGCGGGCGGCCACGACGCCGCCGATGACAGCGCCGACCAGAGCCAGGCGTCCGAGGAGCTTCTTCACGATTCGTCTCCCCCGTTCACGGCCTTCTCGACCTCTTCCCTGGCGTTGCGCATGTCGTAGAGCGCGAGGCCCACCCGGGCGTCCGCGCCCGTCGTGGCGGCCAGAGCGCCGCCGTCCTCGAGCCGGACGAGGAGGAGGTGTCCCTCGTCCGTGTCCACGCGCAACTGCGAGGCGTGTTCTTTGCCCTCCTCGCGGGCCACCCGCCGCCCGACGTTCGTCACCGCCGCCAGCATCGCCGCCGCCCGTTCGCGGTCCGCGCCGGGCGCGTGCGAGGAGGAGAGCAAGGCCCCCGTCCCCGAGAGGACCGCGCACGAGGCGATGTCCCCCGAGAGCGCCCGGAGGCCCTCCAGGACCCGGTCGAGATCCCCCCTAAAGTCCGACCCACCCTGTTCCGTCACAAGACCTCCCGTGCCCGCCTACCCGTCGGAGCCGGCATTATATCCGATGCGCCGCGCGTCCCCGCGACCGCTTAACAGCCGCGCCCGCCGATGGTATATTTGCTGCCCTACGGGCGATTAGCTCAGCGGGAGAGCGCTGCCTTCACACGGCAGAGGTCGCTGGTTCGAAACCAGCATCGCCCACTCCGGGAAGCCCGCACCTGGTTGGGAAGCGGCGTAGGGTCGGTGCGCCTCTAGGGCGCCTTCGCGTCTTGCATGTAGGTGGCGAAGGGTTGCTCGTGGTCGGGGTGCCAGCGAGAGAGGGCTGGGCGGTTTTGGATCAGGTCTTCCGCCGCCCATCTTATGCGGCGTTCGTCCATCTCGCGGCTAACGCTGTTGTCGGGGCAAAGTATGTAGAAGTCGCCGTTCGCCATGCTCTCCAGCATGAACCCGGCTACCTGGTCCGGGGTCCACGCGTCTTCGGGTTTCTCGGTTCTGCCGCGGGCGGTCAGCGAGGTGAAGGTGAAGCCGGGGACGAGCAGGTGCGCGCTCACCCGGCAACCGTATATCTGGCGTAGTTCGTGCGCGAGCTGCTCGGTCAGGACCTTTACCCCGGCCTTGGAGACCGAGTAGGCGGCGTTGCCAGGCGGGGTGGTGATGCCCTCCTTCGACCCCACGTTGACGATGGCACTTGGCGCGTCCTGCTGGATCATGGCCTCCGTGAAAGCCTGCACCCCGTGCACGACCCCCATGAGGTTGACCTCCAGGATACGGTCCCACGCCTCCGGCCCGTCCCACGGCCTCATGCCGCTGCTCTCGACCCCGGCGTTGTTCACGAGCAACGCCACCCCGCCAAACGCCCCGTAGGCCACGTCCTTCAGACGCCGCACCTCTTCCAGGCTCGACACGTCCACGACCTCCGCCCGCAGGTCCTCGGGGCCGGCGAGAAGCGGCGCGAGCGTCTCCCGGGCCTTCTCCAGCGCGTCGGCGTCCGTGTCGGCCACGCAGATCTTCATGCCGAGGCCCGCGAGGCGCGAGGCGATGGCGAGGCCGATACCCTTGGCACCCCCGGTTATTACGGCCGCCCGGCCCTCGAGGTCGGAGGTGGTAATGGACTCTTGTATCGCCATGCTCGATCCCCTTTCGCGGTTTTACAGAGGCGTCACAACCCCCGTGGATCGTACCGGAGTCCCCGACCCTGTGCCGCGACCTGTCGCCGATGCGAAGTTAGCATCATCCGCCGCCCCAGATCCTTGCAATCGAACCCCTGGCTGCTAGGATTCTAGGGCTAATTTCGGGCCCGTAGCTCAGTTGGGAGAGCGCTGCCTTCGCATGGCAGAGGCCACGAGTTCGAGTCTCGTCGGGTCCACTCCGTTTTCTCCGCCCCCTTTCGGCGACCCGCCGCTTCCGTGTAACATACACATCAATCGATGGTTGGGGGTATCGGAGGGCATGGGTAGGGATCAGGGCCGGTTGACCAGGGAGGACCTGGAATCCCTGCGCCAGGAGTTCGCGCTCGTGAACCGGGGCGACGACCTGGACGACGACCTCCACCAGCTCCGGCGCGCGACGAGGCTGGGGGTCGACCTCAGGGACTGGGCAAAGACGCGGAAGGTTCCCGTGGTCTACGCGAGGGCGCTCCGCCGGTTTATCGAGCAGTCGTAGGCCTGGGCGCTACGCGAGCAGGGCGAAGGCGAGCCACGTCCCTCCCCCGCCGACGAGCGCGCCGAGGACCAGTTCCGCGGGCGTGTGACGCGCCAGCCGCAATCGCGCCCAAAACACCGCCGGCAAGAGGGCGAAGGCCAGTGAGCCCCACGGCCCGAAGACGAACGTCAGGCAGACCGCAGCACCCGCGACGCCCGCGGCGTGGAGCGAGAGGTTTATGAAGGGTGTCAGCAGGGCGAAGAGCACGGTAGCTGTGGCGTAGGAGAGCAGGGCCGCGCGCAGCTCGGCCGGTCCGTCGAGCAGGGAGACGAGCAGCCACGCGCCCGCGTGCAGGGCGGCGACGGCGCGCAGGGGCCGAACCCGCTCGGCGCGCGGGATCTTCCGCGGGTCCCCGACCCTCCCCGAGCGGGTGAGGTACAGGAGGTAGACGAGCGAGAGCCCGCTCGTGAGGAGGATGCAGAGCAGAGCCCAGAGCAATCCCGGCGTCCCGGCGGCCTCGAAGCCGACGGCGAAGAACAGCGGGATCGCCAGCAGCGGCAGGCGGGTCGCGGCGGAGATGATCTCTGCGGGCCTGGAGGGGTGCAAGGTCCGCGGATTGTACAATGCCCGGCATGACGAAAGCGCGCGAGATCATGGCCGCCATAGAGCGTCTGGCCCCCGTCCCCCTGTCCGAAGAGTGGGACAACTGCGGCCTCCAGGTCGGGGACCCGGAGGCGGAGACGAACCGGGTGCTCGTCGCTCTGACGCCGCTGCCGGAGGTGTTCGACGAGGCCGAGGAGACGGGCGCGGATCTCTTGCTCTTCCACCACCCCCTGATCTTCGAGCCCGTAAAGTCCGTCGACGCGGGCTCGTACCCGGGGGATCTCGTCTCCCGCGCGATCCGGAACAACCTCACGGTCTACGCCGCCCACACCAGCTACGACGCCGCCCCCGAGGGCGTCTCCGTCGCGCTAGCTGAAACCCTCGAGCTCGGCGGCCCCTTGAAAGTCGTCGCGCCGCGCGGCGGGTTGCGGAAGCTGGTCGTCTTCGTGCCCGAGGATAACGCGGAGGACGTTGCCGGCGCTCTGGATGATGCCGGGGCCGGCAGGATCGGGGACTACACCCGCTGCACCTTCCGGACGCCGGGGACGGGCACGTTCCTCCCCGGCGAAACCACCGACCCCTACTTGGGCGAGAGGGGCAGGTTGGAGAGGGTCGCGGAGACCCGGCTGGAGACCGTCGTCCCGGCCCACCTGACGCCCGCCGCCGTCACCGCCGCGTCGGCCGCCCACCCTTACGAGGAGGTGGCGCTCGACGTCTACCCCGTCGAGGGCCGTCCCGAAGGGTGCGGCTACGGGAGGATCGGAACTTTGCCGCGCCCGCTCTCCGCCGAAGAGTTGCGCCGGTACGTCTCGGATCGCCTGGGCTTCCCGGCCCGACTGGTGTCAGACCCTGGGCCGGAACGCCGAATCGAACGTGTCGCCGTCCTCGGCGGGTCGGGAGGCTCGTTTATCCCGGAGGTCGCGGTTTCAGGCGCGGACGCCTACGTGACGGGCGACCTCGACTACCACGACGCCCTGCTCGCCGAATCCTTGGGCCTCGCGGCGATAGACGCCGGCCACGCGGCTACGGAGCTGCCCTCGCTCGGCCCGCTGGCCGAACGCCTCGCGGAGCTTGTGGACGTCCCGGTCGCGGTGAGCCGCGTCAGGCGTTAGCGCGCTCCGCGCCTTTCAGCGCGCCCTCTTGGAGGGCTTCCGGCTTTCTGTTGGCGGTGTGGGACGGGCGGAGTAGCGGGCTTCCCGGCGGTCCTCTCTTGCGGCGTACCCGTCGAAGGTCATGCCGATCTTCTCCAGGACGCGGCGGGAGGCCGTGTTGCCGGCGTCGACGATGCCCAGTATTCGGGGCAGGCCGGTGCGTTCGAAGCCGTGGCGAAGCATCGCTCCGGCCATCTCCGTTGCCAGGCCCCTGCCCCACTCCGCCGGCGCGACACCGTAGAGGACCTCTACCTCTGGTTCCCCTGCGAGGTGGCGCAGGCCGCAGAAGCCGAGCAGGACGCCCGCTTCGTCCTCCGCCACCCAGAGGCCGAAGCCGTGCCGGTCGAAGCTATCCGTGGCTTCCCGGACGGCGTCCCGCGCCCTGCTCTGCGGGATCACCTCACCATCCCACAGGCAACGCCTCACGTCCGGGTGCGTCCACAGGCGATGCAGGGCTTCCAGGTCGTCCATGCGGACCGGGCGGAGCGTCGCGCCGGCGGTCCGTATAGCGCCGGGCGGTCCGCGCCGGCCCTCCCCTACGCCGCCCACGAACGCCTGCCTGCGGGGTACGTACCCGGCGAAAGAACCGAAGCCCGACGCCTACCTTTTGGACATGAAGCTTTCGAGCTCGTCGTTCGTCGGGAGGGCGCGCATGGCGCCGAAGTCCGTGCAGGCCAGGGCGCCGGCTGCGCAGCCCCGGAGCGACGCCTCGCGGACCCTCTCCTCGGTCCATTCCTCGTCCGAGAGGTGTACGAGGGTGGCCGCAAAGAAGGCGTCGCCGGCGCCCGTGGCGTCCACGACGTTGTCGATATCGGGGGACGGGACCTCCCCAGCGAAGTCCTTCGTGGCATAGAAAGCTCCGTCCGGGCCCTTGCTGATGAGCACCAGGGGGACGCCGCGGTCCAGGAGCGTTTGGGCCGCCTCTTCGATGTCGGTCGTTCCGAGCATCGGTTCGAGTTCGTCGTCGCCCATCTTTTCGATGGTCGAGAGGTCGAAGAGCGGGTCGACGGCCTCGCGGGCGGCGTCCCGGCTCTCCCAGAGGTGCTCGCGGAAGTTCACGTCGAAGGCGACGGGGACGTCGTTCTCGCGGGCGAGCCCGGCGATGCGGTGGGTGGCGGAGCGAACGGGCTCCCGGATCAGGGGTATGCTCCCGAAGTTCACGAACGAGGCGCCCACGACGAGGTCCTCTGTCACCTCGTCAGCGGAGAGCAGCTCGTCGGCGGCGGGGCTCGATCGGTAGAAGGTGAACTCGCGGTCGCCGTCTGAGCCTATCTCCACGAACGCGAGCGAGGTGCGCGTCGGCGTCTTCTGGCGGGTCACGCCGCCCGTCTCGACGCCCTCGGCCTCCAGGGCCTGGAGGATAAAGTCCCCGAAAAGGTCCTGGCCTATGCCTCCCACGAAGGCGGCCTCCGAGCCCAGCCTGGAGG
>CAXUFZ010000178.1:3119-7806 GCA_964250345.1 uncultured Rubrobacteraceae bacterium | reverse complement strand
GGGCCGCTGCTCGCGGTCGCCTACGCCGCCATCTTCGCGACCGCTTTCGCCTTCACCGCCTGGCAGCGGGGGATCAGCCGCATCGGGGCCAACCGGGTACTCGTCTACCAGTACCTCATCACCCTTGTCGGGGTTTCCTCGGGCATCGTGTTCTTCGGCGAGAGCCTGGGTCCGGGTAAGATCCTGGGCGGCCTCGTCATCCTTCTGGGCGTCATACGTGGACCGCAGGTAGTTAATACTGTTTTCGGTTCTCGGGGTGGTGGGGGGGCCCCGACACGGGGCCCCCCGAACCTTTAAGCCCGCGAAGCGGGCGACCTAAAACCTGAGAACCTCAAAACCTCTCGACCTCCGATTGTGGCGCGTTGATCCTGGGTACGGGTGTGTCTATTATGGCAAGCATCGCGCCGCGGTCGTGTCGGCGCACAGGGGATAGAGGGAGAGGGAAAACATGTCTGGACGGTCCACCGCCGCGGGCGGCGGTAGCAATAGCTTTATATACGTAACCGCAGGCGTGGCGGCGATCGGCGGGTTGCTGTTCGGTTACGACACCGGGATCATCTCCGGGGCGCTGCTCTTTATCGAGGACGACTTCGGGCTCTCTGACACGGCGCAGCAGTTCGTGGTGGCGTCGCTGCTCCTCGGCGCGGTCTTCGGGGCGCTCGGGGGCGGGCCGCTCGCCGACCGATTCGGGAGGCGGCGGGCTATTATGGTGGCAGCCGCCGTCTTTATCTTGGGCTCTTTGGGGTCGGCGCTGGCCACCGGGGCTGCCACCCTGGCCGCCGCGCGGTTCGTGCTAGGTCTCGCCGTGGGCGGGGCGGGGATGATCGTGCCCGTCTACATTGCTGAGGCCTCTCCGAGCAACATCCGCGGGTCGCTGGTCTCCTTGCAGCAGTTCCTGATCACGGTCGGCATCCTGCTCTCGTACCTCATCAACTACCTGCTCGCCGACGCCCAGGCGTGGCGCCTGATGCTCGGCCTCGGCGTGGTGCCGGCGGCGGCGCTCCTCCTCGGCATGTTCTTCCTGCCTGAAAGTCCCAGGTGGCTCATGAGCGTCGGGAGGGGCGACGAGGCCCGATCGGTGCTCCGGCGCTCTCGCGGCTCGGACGAGGAGGTCGAGGAGGAGCTGAGCGGCGTCGCCCAGCAAGAGACCGCCGAGGAGCGGACCGGCTACCGGGACCTGCTCAAGCCCCGCTACCGCCCGGCGGCGACCGTCGGGGTCGGGGTGGCGTTCGTCAACCAGATGGTCGGGGTCAACGCGATTATTTACTACGCGCCGACGATCCTCCGGGACGCGGGTTTTGGCGCCTCGGGCGCTATTCTGGCGACGACGGGGATCGGGCTCGTCAACTGCCTGGTCACGGGCGTAGCCCTCCTCTCCATCGACCGCGTCGGGCGCAGGCCTTTGCTTCTCGGCGGGACGGCGCTGGTGACGACCAGCCTGATCGTGCTGGGGGCGGTCTACCTTCTGCCATCGGGCTCGAGCATAGCGAACATCGTCCTCGTCGGGGGGCTCATGGTCTACATCGCCGGGTTTGCGGCTAGCTTGGGCATCGGCATCTGGCTCATAAACTCCGAGATCTACCCGTTGGAGATCCGGAGCAAAGGCTCCGCCGCCGGCTCCATCACCCACTGGACGCTCGACATGGTCATAGCCTTCACCGTCCTGACGCTCATCAACACGATCACCGAAACGGGCACGTTCTGGCTCTACGCAGCATTCGGCGTCTTCGGCCTCCTGTTCTTCTACCGCGTCGTCCCCGAGACCAAGGGCCGCAGCCTGGAGGAGATCGAAGCCGATATGAAGGGCCGCGCCGTGGAAAGCCCCCCCAGACCGCGAACAGGTAGGTTTTAGGCATTAGGTTCCAGGCTCTCAGGTTCTAAGGTTTTTAGGGGCGGTGTTCGGGGCGGTGCCTCGACATCTCGCCCTTAGAACCGGAAAACCTCTCTAGGTCCCTGTCGGCCCGACGGAGATCTCGACGCCAAAGCTCCTCGACTCGCCGGGGCGCAGGTAGATGACGCGCCCCGCGGCCTCCTCCGCCGCGGCCCCGCCGACCCGGCACGTCGCCGGCTCCAGCCCGACGACGTAGGTCCCCTCCCCGGTCATGGTCCACTGCGCGAACTCCGGCAGCTCTTCCGGCCTGAACCGCACCGACAGCGCGAGACCGCCCTCCAGCGCGGGGTTCTCCAGCCTCGCCTCGGCCCATCCGTCGGCGTCCGCCGCCGGCCTGTGGTAGAAGACGCGCTCCCGAAAGCCCGGCCGCGGCGCCGCGAAACGGTCCCAGCTATCGAGGCCCTTGCGGGCGTCCTCGTCCCTGGGCTCGGGCGCTTCACCGGGCTTGCCGGGTCCCACGAGGCGGACCGTCTCGTCGAGCAAGGGCCAACCGAGGTTGACGTGGTAGAGGAGCATCAGCGGCTCCGGGTCGTGGCCCTCGTTCGTGACCACGTCTTCGACGCGGACCGTGGATCCGCCGAGGCGGGCCGAGATGGAGCGTCGCAGGACCAGGTTGGGCCCGAACACCGAGGCCTCGCGCACCTCGCCGCGGGCTTCGAGGACGAGGTCTTCGCCGTCGCGCCTCGCCTCGCGGGAGACGTTCGAGGCCGGCGTGTTCGAGACGCGTCCGTGCTGGCCCAGTCTCTCGCCCCCCCGTTCTCCGGGCGGGCCGACGTTCTGGAGGCCGCAGGTGACGAGCAGGCCGCCGCCGAACGAGCGGAGCCAGCCCTCGCCCGCCGGCTCGTAGAACGCCGGCGAGACGACGCCCGTGTGGGAGAGCCAGGCGAGCTGGATGCCGCGGTACTCGAAGGAGCCGATATCCATGCCACGGTCCGCCAGCACGTCGAAGGAGAGGCCGCCCGTGCGGAACCGGAGCGCCCGCACGCCCCGCGCCGGGCCGTCGTCGAAGACGAAGGGTTCTATGCCGGCGACCTGCCCCAGCCGGCCGGTCCGGCGCCGCAGTTCCTCGTCGGTCAGGTTCTTGCCGTGCAGGTTCAAGCCTCTCGACCTCCGATCTCCGCCCCCCGGCCACCTTATCCGGTCCTGGAACCGCCCGTCGGACGCCCCGGGGCCCTTATTTGGGGTCCGGTATTCGGGCCGCGTCCGGTCCGCTGGATCCTCTTACGACGAGCTCGGTCGGGAGGACGAGTCGGCGAAATTCCGGCGGCCCCCGGCCGTCGATGCGGTCGAAGAGCAGCTCCGCCGCCCGGCGACCCAGGTCTCCGGCCGGTTGACGGACGAGGGTGAGGTTCGGGCGCAGGACAGAGAGGAGCTCGAAGTCGTCAAAGCCCACGAAAGCGACGTCTTCGGGGACGCGCAGGCCGGACACCTCGATGGCGCGGAGGACGCCGGCCGTCATCAGGCTGTTCCCGGCGAAGAACGCCGTCGGGCGCTCCGGCAGGGAGAGCAGGTCGGCCGCGGCCTCCTGGGCGGAGGCCACGGAGCCGGCGCCGAGTTTGTAGACGGGTTCGAGGTCGTGCGCCTTCAGGGCCTCCTTGTAGCCATTCAGGCGTTCGCGGGCCGTGTAGATGCCCTCGGCGTCGCCGACGAAGGCTATCCGGGTGTGGCGGCGTTCGATCAGGTGTTCCGTCGCCCCGCGCGCCGCCGCGCGGTTGTCGACCATGACCAGGTCCGTCGCGACGCCTTCTGCCGGGCGGTCGAGGGCGACGATGGGGAGGCCGGCCTCCTGCTCCTCCTCCAGGTAGCCCTGGCCGTCGGGGGCGGGGACCAGCAGCAGGCCGTCCACGCGCCGGCTCGTGAGGACGCCGACGTACTCGCGCTCGGCGGCGACGTCCTCGGCCGAGGCGCACAGGACCACCGAGTAGCCGCGGCGGCGGGCGACCCTCTCGACGGCCCGGCAGACGTCGGCGAAGAACGGGTTGGAGATGTCGGCGATGATCAGGCCGATGGTCCTTGAGGCCTTGCCCTTGAGGCTGCGGGCGAGCTCGTTGGGCCTGTACCCGAGCCTCTCGGCGACCTCGGCCACGCGCTCGGCCGTCGCCGGGCTCACGACCGACTCCCCGTTCACCACCCGCGAGACGGTCTTGATCGAGACCTCCGCCTCCCGCGCGACGTCCCGGAGCGTCACCCGGCTCTTCGGCCTGTTGTTGGCGCTGTAGGTCATCGGCGTGGGGACGTTACCACCCCGGACGACCGTCGGGCAAGCGGGGGATCAACCGCGAAAGCCGGCGGCCGCGCCCCCGAGCCGCTCGCGCAGCGGCCGGTGGACCTCCTCGTAGAGCCGCTCGTACTCAGCGTGCCGTCCCGAGGGCTCGAGCGCCGCCTCGTACTCGGGGGGCGGGACCGACCCCGCGTCCGCGAAGACCCCGGCCCCGACGCCGGCGAGCAGGGCCGCGCCGCGGGCGACGCACTCGGCGTCGGAGACTATTCTGACGGGGAGATTGGAGGCGTCAGCCTTGAGTTGGGCCCAGAGCTTGCTCTGCGCGCCGCCGCCGACGAGGGTGATGCGGACGGGCTCCGCGCCGGAAGCCTCGACCGCCCGCGCGAGCTCGGCGTTGATCTTGAGCGTGAGCCCCTCGAGCACCGCCCGAAGGAGATGACCCGGCCCGACCCCACTCCCGAGCGAAACGAGCAGCCTGGCGTCCCCCGGGTCCTCGTCCAGCGGCGGCAGGCAGACCCCGCCCTCGCCCGGCGCGAGCCCGGCCGCCTCGGTCGTCCAGCGCGCCAAATCCTCCT
>CAXUFZ010000178.1:2806-3109 GCA_964250345.1 uncultured Rubrobacteraceae bacterium | reverse complement strand
GGTAGGAGCCGCCGAGCGCCTCCCTGAGCCCCTCTACCACGGCCCCGGATTTGGGCAGCGTCGCCGCCGTGTAGAACTTGCCCGGCAGGACGTGGCGCCCGATGGGCAGGCCGAGCGCGTACCCCGTTTCGTCGAGCGGCGGGTCCGTGACGGTGAGGAGCGAGGCCTCGGCCGTCCCCATGGAGTCCACGATCTCGCCGGGGTCCGTCGCCCCCGCGCCCAGAGCGCCGCAGATGTGGTCGTGGCCGGCGCCCACGCCCGGCCGACCAGACGCGACGGCGAGCCGAGCCGCGCCCCCCCGCC
>CAXUFZ010000178.1:0-2796 GCA_964250345.1 uncultured Rubrobacteraceae bacterium | reverse complement strand
ACGGGCGTACCTTCCGGGACGGAGAGCCTCTCCGCGACCCCCGGCGCGAGCCCGCCGACCACGGCCCCCGAACCGCGCACCGGCGGCAGAAGATCTACCGGGACGCCCGCGAGGTCGCACAGCTTCTCGTCCCACTCGCCCCGCCTTATGTCGAAGAGCATGGTCCGGCTGGCGAGCGAGGGTTCGGTGGCGCGTTCCCCGGTCATGCGGAAGGCGAGGTACTCGGACATGCCGAGCCAGCTTTCGGCCCGCGCGAACAGTTCGGGCGAATGCTCGCGGACCCATTCCAGCTTGCAGGCGGTGGGGAGCGGCGTCAGGGTTAGGCCCGTGCGGGCGAAGAGTTCCGCGGTCTCCATGCGGTCCCTCCACCGGGCGGCCTGGGGGGCGGTCCGGCGGTCGAACCAGGCCATGGCGGGCGCGAGGGCCTTGTCTTTCTCGTCCAGGAGAAACCCCGACTCGGCCAGGCTTGCCACGCCGATGGCTTTCGGCGGACCCGCGGCGGCGACGGCCTCCCGGATCGCCCCGAAGGTCGCCTCCTCCAGCGCGGATGCCTCGTAGTCCGCGCCGCCGTTTGGGAGCCTCGTCGTGGGGGTTTGGGCGTGGGCTTCGGCCCTGAGGCGTCCGTCTTCGTCGTAGGCGCGCGCCTTGACGTGGGTCGTGCCGATGTCTATGCCGAGTAGCGTCAAGAGCTTATTCCCATCCCGCCTCTACGGACCCGGCACTTTACACCGGGGGTCGGCGACCGTAAAGTGTTTCGGCGACGGGGGGCCGGTCCTTCGGGGGTCGGCAAAACACTTTGGGAGGAGCCTTTTATGGTCTTGATCTCGGACGCCAGGGACCTGTACGCGCGGGCGTTCAAGGAGCGCTTCGCGATGCCGGCCTTCAACGTCTGCACGCTGGAGATGGCGCAAGGGTGCCTAGCGGCGGCCGAGGACGAGCGGGCCCCGATCCTGCTCCAGACCTACCCCGGCGACCTGGCCCACGGCGGCGACGCCCTCATCTCGCTCCTAAAGACCCTCATCGCCGAAGCCACCGTGCCCGTCATCCTGCACCTCGACCACGGCCAGGACCTGAACCAGATCGCTGACTGCCTCAAACAGGACTACTCCTCCGTCATGTTCGACGGCGCCGAGCTCGGCCTGGAAAAAAACATCGTCGAGACCCGACGCGTCGCCGACATGGCCCACGCCCTCGACTCCTCCCTCGAAGGCGAGCTCGGCCTCTTCGGCGGCGACCACGGCTCCGTCCTCTACACCGACCCCGAGGAGGCCGACCGCTACACCACCGAATCCGGCGCCGACACCCTCGCGGTCTCCGTCGGCTCCGAACACCACCAGCAGAGCCGCCTGGACCTCAAGCGCCTGGAGACCATCGCCGACAAGTCCGGGCACCCGCTCGTTCTGCACGGCGGCTCCGGCATCCACCCGGACGACGTGCGCGAGGCCGCGGCGTTCGGGGTCGTCAAGATCAACATCGGGCACGCCATCTCCACGGCCATGACCGAAGGCGCCCGCGAGGGCCTCGCCGGGGACCTCGACCACTACGCGATGCTCAAACTAATGCGCGAGAAGGTCCGCGGGGTCGCGGTCGAGAAGATCCGCATCATGGGCGCCGCCGGTCGCGCCTGACGGTTCCCAATAGAGAAGGCGCGGGGGCCCGGCGTGTTGTAAGGTTGGGCCGTTACCGCTCCGGGGACAAGAGGGGACGAAAGGAAGGGGTGGCGGATGGAGCTGTACCCGCTAAAGCTCGCCTTCCATGTGCGCGAGTACTCTTTCGGCGGGCGCCTGATACCCGAGAAGCTCGGCAAGAGCGGCGTGCCCGACGGCGTCCTGGCTGAGACGTGGGAGATCAGCGACTACGAAGACACCACGGGCACGGTCGAGAACGGGCCTTACGCCGGTAGAACGCTGCACGACCTCGTCGATGAGTTCCCGGACGGGCTGGTGGGGAACGGTTGGCGGGGGCCGCACTTCCCGATCCTCTTCAAGTTCCTCGACGCCTCGCACATGCTCCCCGTCCACCTCCACCCCGACGACGAGACCGCGAGGGAGAAGCACGGCGCGCCGCATGGCAAGAGCGAGGCGTGGCACATCCTCTGGGCCGAGCCCGACGCCTCGATCCTGGCCGGCATAAAAGAAGGTTTCTCCCGCGACGACCTCTTCGACGCCTTCAAGCGCCAGGACTACGACGCCGTGATGTACCGGCACGGCATCCAGACCGGCGACACCGTCTACGTGCCGGGCGGTATCCTGCACACCTTCGGACCGGGGACCTTGATCTGCGAGGTCCAACAGACGAGCGACCTCGGCCAGTTCGTCATGCCGGAAGACCTCTACGGCAACCGCCTGGACGAGGCGGAGTGGGACGCCAACATCGACGCGACCCTCGACGAGCTCAAGACGGACTTTCTTCCCCGGCCGAACCCGGGCCTCGCGCTGGAAGACGGGGCCAACCGCCGCGTGCTCTGCTGCGCCGGGCCGCACTTCGCCCTCGAACGCTGGACGCTCGGGGAGAGCCACACCGCCGCCCCCCGTCCCGACCGCTTTACCATCCTCTCGAACGTGGGTGAGAACGCGGTCGAGATCGGGTACGAGGGGGGAACGGATAGGTTGGGGCGGGCGGAGAGTTGCATCCTGCCGGCCGCGGTTGGGGAGGTTGGGATCGAGCCCGAGGGGGAGACGGTCGTGGTTGCCTGCTACGTGCCGGACATGGAGAGGGACGTCGTCGGGCCGTTGCGCGACGTGGGGTTTTCGGACGGGGAGATGCGGGGGGGTGGCGAGGTACGGGTTTTGTGGT
>CAXUFZ010000177.1:0-7819 GCA_964250345.1 uncultured Rubrobacteraceae bacterium | reverse complement strand
GCCGGGTGGTTGCAGAGAATGGTCGCGGTTTTTGGTAGCGGGTAGATCAAGCCGACGGTATTATACCGGGGGGGGCGGGAGGTCGGGCTACCGGGGGAAGGCCGTCCGGGCGGCGGCGAGGTCCCAGAGGGCGTGGCCCACGCTCTTGAAGACGACCGTGCCTGCCGGGCGGTCCGTTGTGTGGAGGGCGTCTCCGAGCTCCGTTGCGTCGGACCAGTCGAAGGCGCCTTTCCTCTCGGCCTGGATCAGGTCCCCCGCCTCCTCCTTCGCCGCTTCCAGCGTGTCCACGACGACCGCCGAGCGTGAGATCAGGCCCGGCGGCAGCTCCGCCGCCTCCGGCTCGAACGACCCGACCGCCGCGACGAAGGTCCCCTCCGGCACCGTCTCCGGCAACACGGGCTCCCGGCTCGTGGTCGCCGTCACCACGAGGCCGGCATCCCCAAGCGCCTCGCCGGGCTCTCCGACCGCCGCGGCTTCTACCCCGAGGCCACTCGCGTGTTCGGCCAGGGCTTCGGCGTTCTCCGGGTTGCGGGAGGCGATGAAGACCTTCGAGACGCCGAGGTCTTCGACGAACGCTTCGAGGTGCGAGCGGCCCTGCGTCCCCGCGCCCACGACGAGGAGCGGCCCTTCGGACCGGGCCGCCAGCGTCCGCGCGGCCAGCAGCGAGAGGGCGGCGGTTCGGCGGGCGGTGACGGCGGCGCCGTCGAGGAGGCCGAGGCGCTCTCCCGTGGTCGCGTCCATGACGACGACCTCGCCCTGGATCGTGGGTCGGCCGCGGCCCGCGTTGCCCGGGTGGACGGTGACGAGCTTGGTGATGGCGACCTCCCCGTCCGAGGCCGGCATGACGAGCAGGACGCCACCTCCCGGCAGCGGGAGCGCCTGGCGGGGCGGGGCCCGGAGGTCTCCCGGCGAAGCCCGGCGGGCGAGGGCGAGCTCGCGGATGGCGTCGGCCAGCGCGCCGTAGGGCAGGCGCGAGGCGGTCTCGCGGGCGTCCAGGATCTCCACGTCGCGCCTCCTCCGGGGGGTCGTCGTAGCGGCGTCTTCCGGCATCCTACACCACGGTCGGCCGGTGCTCGTTGAAGTAGAATCCGGGGGAAGAGGGAGTTCGTCGTTCGTCGCGCGAGGTGCCGAGAAGTTGGGGATAGTAGACAGGGCCATAGCCGAGTCGGTGACCGTGATCCCGCGTCCGGTGGTCAAGAAGATCTCCGCCCGCTACATCGCGGGCGACACCCTCGACGAAGCCGTGAAGACGGTGCGGGCCCTCAACAAAGAAGGCTGCCTCGCCACCATAGACCTCCTCGGCGAGAGCACCGCGAGCGAGGCCGACGCCGCCGGCAAGCTCCGCGACTACAAGAAGGTCATCGACGCCCTCGACGAGCACGCCCTCGACTCGGGCATCTCCATAAAGCTCACCGGCCTAGGCCTCACGCTCGACGAAGGGCTGTGCCGGGCGAACGTCGAGGAGATCGTCGCGTACGCCGGCGACAGAGGCCGCTTCGTCCGGGTGGACATGGAGGACTCTCCTCACACCGACGCCAACCTCCGCGTCGTCCACGAGACGTACAAGAAGCACGCGAACACCGGCGCCGTGTTGCAGGCGTACATGCGGCGCAGCCTGGGGGACGCTCAGAACATCATCGAGGCCGGCTTCTCCGTGCGGCTGTGCAAGGGCATCTACGACGAGCCGCGCGGAATCGCCTACAAGGACTTCGACACCGTCAGGCAGAACTACATCCTGCTGCTCGACGAGCTCTTGCGGGGCGGCATCTACGTCGGGATAGCGACGCATGATGAGTACCTGATCTGGCACGCCTTGAGGCTCATCCACCAGCTAGAGATCCCCAAGGACCGCTACGAGTTCCAGATGCTCCTGGGCGTCGACGAGCAGCTCCGAAGCATCCTCGTCAACGCGGGCCACCGGCTGCGCGTCTACGTGCCCTTCGGCGAGGACTGGTACGAGTACTCGACCCGCCGCCTCAAGGAGAACCCCAAGATCGCCGGCTACGTCGCCAAAGACGTCATCGGCAGCATCACCAACGCCGTAAAGAGATAGGAGCGCCGATGGGCCTCGTACCGTACAAGAACGAAGCGTACCTCGACTGGTCCGACGGGAGGAACGCCGAGGACATGCGTGCCGCCCTCAAAGACGTCGAGGGACGTCTGGGCCGGAGCTACCCGGCGATCATCGGCGGCAAGCGCGTCGAGACCGACGGCGAGGTCGTCTCCGTCAACCCGGCCAGCCCCTCGCAGGTCGTCGGGAGGACCGCCAGGGCGACGGAGCGCGAGGCGGACCTCGCGCTCGACGTGGCGACCGGGGCCTTCGAGCACTGGAGCCGGACGGCGCCGGAGGCCCGGGCGCGGGTGCTGCTGCGGGCGGCGGCGATCATGAAGAAGAGGAAGTTCGAGTTGCTTGCGTGGGAGGTTTTCGAAGGCGGCAAGCCGTGGAACGAGGCCGACGCGCAGGTCGCCGAGGCCATAGACTTTTTAGAGTACTACGCCCGCGAGATGCTGCGCCTGAAGGATGGCGTCGAGATCTACGCCATCCCCGGCGAGGAGAGCCGCTACACCTACCAGCCGATGGGCGTCGGCGTCGTCATCGCCCCCTGGAACTTCCCGACCGCCATACTTACCGGCATGTCGGGCGCCGCCATCGTCGCCGGCAACACCGTGGTCATGAAGCCGTCGGAGTTCACCAGCGTGATCGGGGCGGTCGTAGCCGAGATCTTCGAGGAGGCCGGCCTGCCGGAAGGCGTCCTGAACTTCCTCCCCGGCTACGGCTCGGAGGTTGGGGATTATCTGGTGCAGGATGCGCGCACCCGCTTCGTCTCCTTCACCGGCTCGATGGCGACGGGTCTGCGCATAAACGAGCTCGCCGCAAAACAGATAGAGAACCAGCGGTGGGTCAAGCGCGTCATCGCCGAGATGGGCGGCAAGGACGCGATGGTCATAGACGACTCGGCCGACCTCGACTCGGCGGCGGCGGACATCGTCAAGAGCGCCTACGGCTACTCCGGCCAAAAGTGCTCAGCGGCGAGCCGCGCCATCCTGCACGAAGACGTCTACGACGAGGTGCTCGGCAGGGTCGTCGAGAAGGCGCGTGCGCTCAAGATCGGGTTCCCGACGGACGAAGACGGCGCGAGCGTGAACGTCGGGCCCGTCATCAGCGAGCCGCAGTTCGAGAAGGTGTCCGGCTACGTGGAGACCGGAAAGCGGGAGGGCAATCGGGTTCTCGGCGAGGACCCCGGCGACCCGGAGAACGGCTACTTCGTCGGGCCGACCGTCTTCGAGGTCGGGCGCGACGCGCGGGTGGCGCGCGAGGAGATCTTCGGCCCCGTCCTCTCCGTCATAAAGGCCCGCGATTTCGAGGACGCCCTCAAGATCGCCAACGACAGTCCGTACGGCCTCACCGGCGGCGTCTACTCGAAGAACAGGGATCATCTGGAGCGCGCCCGACAGGACTTCGAGGCCGGCAACGTCTACTTCAACCGCGGCATCACGGGAGCTTTGGTGGGCGTACAGCCCTTCGGCGGCTACGGCATGAGCGGCACCGATTCGAAGGCCGGCGGCCCGGACTACCTGCCGCTGCACATGCTCGCCAGGACCGTCGTCGAGAGGTTCTAGGTCAGAGCCATCGAAGGGCGCTAAAGTTGCCTCGAGCCTGCTCCGATAACGTCTGCGTCGGGCAAAACGAGCAGGAGGTGGGCGATGCCGGAACAGGAGACCACGGGCATCAGGAGGTTAGTGCTCGGTTTCGACGGCGGATGCGCAACGTGCGGCGATCTGGCGGCGAAGATTTCGGAGAGGGTGGGCGATAAGCTGGAAGTGCATAGCCTGCATCACCCGCAGGTAGAGCACTGGCGCGAGCGATCCTTGGGCAGAGATGCGCCCTGGGCTCCCGCCCTCTTCGAGGTCGCCAGCGACGACGAGGTGAAGGTGTGGACGGGCGCAGGGCTCGCCGTCAAGCTCGCCCGCTCCTTGGGTCCACTGTCCACCTGGCGGGTCATGCAGGCCTTGGGCGAAGCCGGCAAGCCTGGGGCCGCGTCCTCCGGCGGCCCGACACGGACGGCCAGGATCGCCGCGGCGGGCGTCAGCCGCGGTCAGTTCCTGAAGGGCATGGGCGGCTCGGCGCTCGCGTTGGGCGTGCTCGCCGGGGTCGGTTCCCCGGCCCAAGCGGCACCCGCGGAAGAGGTCGACTTCGACGAGCTCACCGAGGTCTTCGCCGCTATCGAGGGGATCCCGGACTCCGTCATCAAGCGGGGGGACCGGGCCGTCAGGCAGTGGCTGCGCCGCAGGCTGGGTCTGGACGAGCCCTCCCCCAAGGGCTTCTGGGGATGCGTCAGGGCCATAGGTTTCGCTCTCGTCTCCAACGCCATACCCGTTGCGAAGATCCTGAAGATCAGGGCCGCCATCAGGGCCGTCGGCGGCGTCGGGAACTTTGTGCGCATACTGAGGCTTGCCTACGCTACCGGCCGCAAGAAAGGGTACAGCAGGTGGGGAGCCGTCAGGTACGCTGCGAAGAGGGCCGCCGCGGCGTCCGGTAGGGATATCGTCGACGCGCTCCTCGGCCTGTTCGCCCTCGACGGCGTGAGACGGAACTGCTTCTAGAGGTATTAGGGTGCTGGCCCGTGCTCCGGGCAGGCGCCGGGCGGTCCGTGACCCGAGGTTCGCGTCTGCAGCTTGGCAAGGCATTCCTCTCCACTCGTGACGGAGTGCAGAGGGGCGCCTTGTCGGTCAAGGCGAGGTCGAAGCGTCGGACACGGGCAGCTCTGTTCGCACCCACGATCCCCGAAAGGACACGCGAATGGAACCAACACCCGGACGCGGCAGCAAAAGCGGATGGTGCCTCACGCTCGTTGTGGCCCTCTTGCTCCTGGCGGGTTTCGCGGCCGATTGGCTGGGTGCACCGACCTGGGTCGACTTGGTCCTCATCGTGGCGGCGGTAGTCCTGTTGCCGTTCGTAATGCGAACCGTGGTCAGAGAACTGAGGGACGGAGGTCGGAGCTAGTATGCGTTCGAGAGGTCGCCCACCGGCAAGAGGATGGTGCGTGCGGTCGGCGGCCGATTACGGTCTCTGAACCATCGCGGTGTAGGGTGCGGAGGTAGCAGGTGCGACGGTGGCCTTCTTCGAGATCGACGCCGCGTGGAACAACCACATGTGGGGCACGGGTCGCAACGTAGGACGTTCAGAATGGGGTGTGTACTACTGTCGAAGGCCAAAACGGCGGAGCGTGGGCCGCGGAGCTACGGAGGTTCCGCGGCCTGCGCGGCGAGCGTTTATGGTGGAGGTGGCCGCTAGGCTGCGGTCCAGCGGCGCAGGAACGAATCCTTGGAAGGATATTTGGTGGAACTGGTTCCGGGCGTGGCTGGGGCAACAAGAGGGTTCTCGCCGTCGTCCTGCCACTTCTCGCCGTGTCTGGCTTCGTTGTCCGTCGAATAGATGCTCCGGGTTGGATCGGCGTGGTCCTGGCTGCAGCATGGTTAGCGGTGCTACCTTGGATAGCTTGGACCCTGTTCAAAGACTGGAGAAACTTGAGGAACGAAGGGCCTGAATAGGCCGAGCGGCTGGCAAACTCGGATAGAGAGATTGGCAGCGGGATGATGCTAGAGTACGTCATGAAGGCCGTGGCCGTCGTCGTTATCGCTGTTGGGACGATCAGCGCGGGTCTCGTTCTGCTCTTGTCCGTGCCCGGTTTAGTGGCGTCGTTCGTCCTGGCGTTCGTCCTCGTGGCGGCCGTGTGCTCGGGGACGACGCTGCTGGCGACAGACTTCCTCTTTCCGGGGGTCGTGGACGTCTCGGGGCTCGAGGAGTTGCTGTGGCTGGTGGTGCCGGCCTCCCTGGCCTCCGCGATCCTCTTCGACCTGGTGCTCGAAGGCGGGGTACTCGAGCTCTTGAAACGAACGGGGTTGAGCCTGCACCGTATACATCTGATCGAGGCGTCCCTGGGTGGCGTCTCTCTCGGATTGGCGCTCGTGGTGACCGCGCGCTTCCTGCCCGAGGTCGGCGCGTCACCCGTCGCCCTGGCGGCGGGCCTGATCGCCGCCTTTACCCGCTACTACCTCGGGGTGTGGCTGGACGGGGCGTTGGACGTGGGCGACGGAGCGGAACCCTTCGATGAGATAGCCGATTGAGGAGCGGTTCTTCCATCCGGGAAGAGTCGGAGGCGGAAGCGAACCTCCGGCCGCGGGGAGCACTCCCCGACGCGCCGGCTACTCCGCAGCCCTGACGCCCTCCCTGGCGCGGTCGAACTGCCCGGAGAGGATCGTGGCGGCCTGGATGACGGGGCTCAGGGCCGGTCCGAAGGGCGGGGCGTAGGCGAGGTCTATGTTGACTAGGTCGGGGTAGGAGAGGCGGCCCCAGAGAGCGGTGGCGCAGACGTCGGTGAGCTTGTCCGCTCCGGAGCCGACGGCCTCCGCGCCGAGCAGGCGGCCCGTCTCGCCGTCGGCGATTAGCTTGAGGAAGACGCGCCCCCCGCCGGGGTAGTAGCCGGCCCGGTCGCCGGCCTCGACCTCGGCGCTGACGGTCTCGTAGCCCGCGGCCTCCGCGTCCTCCTCTGAGAGGCCGGTCTTGCCGACGCCGAGGTCGAAGACCTTGAAGATGCCGGTGCCGAGGACGCCGGGGAACTCCAGGACATCCTGCCCGGCGGCGGCGTTGGTGCCGGCGACGCGGCCCATCTGGTTGGCGGTGTCGCCGAGCGGGACCCACGCCGGTTGGCCCGAGACGAGGTTCGTCGTCTCGACGCAGTCGCCGGCGGCCCAGACGTCGGGGAGGGTCGTCTTCATGTTCTTGTCCACCCGGATGGCGCCGGAAGAGCCGATCTCCGCCCCGGCCTCCTGCGCCAGCCCGACGCTCGGCGTGACGCCAACGCCGACGATGACGAGGTCCGCCCCGACCTCCTCGTCGCCGAACCTCACCGCCCGGACGCGTTCCTCCCCGACGAACTCCTCGACCTGCGCGCCGGTGTGGACGCGGACGCCGTTTTTCTCCAGCTCCTTCTCTACCCTCCCGGAGACCTCGGGGCCGTAGGAGAGGGCGACGCGCTCGGCGCCCTCGATCAGGGCCACCTCCATCCCCATCCCGCGCAGGTTCTCCGC
Organism: uncultured Rubrobacteraceae bacterium; assembly: GCA_964250345.1. Taxonomy (GTDB): domain Bacteria; phylum Actinomycetota; class Rubrobacteria; order Rubrobacterales; family Rubrobacteraceae; genus Rubrobacter_D. Next base: position 727 of record CAXUFZ010000177.1, on the reverse strand, counting down.
CACCTCGAGACCTATGTAGCCGCCGCCCACGACGACCGCCTTCTCCGGGGAGCGTTCGTCTGTATAGCGGAAGATTTCGTCCGCGTCCGTCAGGAAGCGCAGGCCGAAGATGCCATCGAGGTCGGCGCCGGGGATGGGGGGCATGGCCGCCCGGGCGCCGGTGGCTACGATGAGCCGGTCGTAGGAGTCTTCGAAGGTTTCGTCCGTCTTCAGGTTTCGGACGGAGAGCTTTTTGTCCGCGGGGCGGATCTCTTCCACACGATGGCGCACCCGGACGTCGATGTCCTTCTCGGCGAATTTTTCGGGGGTTCGGGCGACGAGTTGATCGCGGCTCTCCACGACGCCGGAGAGGAGGTAGGGGAGGCCGCACTCGCTGATCGAGGGCTCCGGTTCCTCCTGGTAGACCGTGATCTCCATCCCGGGATCCACCCGCCGCGCCCTCGAGGCCGCCTTCGTCCCCGCCGCCACACCACCAACAACCACCAGCCGCAAAATAGAGATCCTTCTCCCAGACTACCCCGACAAACCGTAGTCTACCGGCTGTCCTTCGCAGAGAGGGGTCTTCTCATTACACTTCTCTTAACACGTAGAAAATGGGGCACGAGAGAGCCCCCGGGGGGCGTCCCCCGGGGGCTTCGGTTACCGCGTTGCTACCCTTGCTAGGCGTTCCTGGCGGCCTCGTAGCGGCGGGCGGCCTCGTCCCAGTTCACCACGTCCCACCAGGCGT
>CAXUFZ010000176.1:6492-7829 GCA_964250345.1 uncultured Rubrobacteraceae bacterium | reverse complement strand
GCGGAAGGAGTGCCCGAACGCGCTGACCAGATCGGACTTCGGCACCACGCCCAGCGGGACGCCCAGGGCGGGCAGGTCGGCGTCGACCTCGTCCGTAAAGAGCGAGCCGAACAGTTCCCAGTCCCTCGTGTCCAGGGCCAGCGCGAAACGGTGGCGGACCTCTTTGATCTCCTCGCGGTCCGCAAGCTCCCTGATCTTCGCCTCGCCCAACACGGCCGTCTCTTCCATCGCCCGCTCCTTCCGGTCTCGGCGCCCTGGGCCCGCTCGTAGGGCACGCGCCTCTACCGAACGATGCTACGGCCGGCCGGGGCGAAAGGGAAAGACCTGGCGGCTATCCCGGCGATAGCCCCGGGCTATGACCGGGTTATACTTCCAGAACGATGTCGCCGAGATCCCCACACGCCGCTTCGTCCGTGGTCGAGCTCAGGCACATGCGCTACTTCGTCGCGGTGGCCGAAGAGCTGAACTTCGGCCGGGCCGCGAGGAGGCTCTTCGTCGCGCAGCCTTCTTTGAGCAAGCAGATCCGTCGCCTCGAGGACCTCCTGGGCGTCTCACTGCTGGAGCGGTCCACCCACCGCGTGGCGCTCACGGCCGCGGGCGAGGCCTTCTTGGAAACGGCGCGCCGGACGCTCGAGAGCGCGGAGGCGGCGGTCGGGGCGGCGCGGCGGGCGGCCGGTGCGGAGGAGCGGATCTTGTTGGGCTGCGCTGCCTGCGCCACCGACCTCGTCCCGCCCGTCTACCGGGCCTTCGCCGAGGCCCACCCGGCCGTCAGCGTGGAGGCGCGCCACTTCGACTTCGCCGACCCCTGGGCGGGCCTCGAAGACGGCTCCGTCTCCGCCGCCTTCGTGTGGCTGCCGGCCGAGGTCCTGGCCACCGGGGGCCGGTTCGGCCACGTGCCGCTGCTGGAGGACGGGCAGGTCGCGGCGATGCCCGACGACCACCCCCTGGCCGCCTCGCCGACGCTCTCCATCGACGCTCTCGCCGGGGAGCACCTGCTGCCGACCGTGCCTCCGTTCCCGGGCGAAGATCCGCGGCCCGTCGGCGGGGGGGGACGGCCCCACTTCGTTACCTACGAAGAGTACTTCGCCGCCGTGCTCGGCGGGCGCGGCGTCGGGGTCGCGCCGGCGTCGGCCGGGCGCCGGTACGGGCTGCCTGGCATGAGCTTCGTGCCGCTCGAAGACCTGCCCCCCCGCACGGCGGCGCTGGCCTGGCGCGAGCCGCTGGGCGACCTGCCGCCGGCGCGGGGCGGCGTCGTGCGCGTAGTGAAAGCCCCCCCCCCCCCCCCCCCAAACCGCAGCCCCCACGGGAACGCGGGCGCCCCCCGTCGGGGTTTTTTA
>CAXUFZ010000176.1:0-6482 GCA_964250345.1 uncultured Rubrobacteraceae bacterium | reverse complement strand
CGGGACGCGTTGGTGCCCGCCATCGAAGGCAGGGTGAAAGCCACCGCCGCCCCGCCCCGAAACGGCAGCCCGAACGGGAAGGCGGGCGCCCGCAGTCGGGTTTTATAACGCGCTTCAAGTCGGCCCGGTGACGGGTAGCCGTTGCCGGGGGCAAGGTACACGGGCCGTTTGCACGATGCGGCCGTAAGCGGCCCGGCAGTTGCACACGCGCCGCGCCGTCGCGACGCCGTTCCCATCCCCGCCCTCGTGCTCACCGACAGAGCGGACTACCCGTGGGTGATCGGCGTTGGCAAGCAACTCGCAGACGCTATACCCGGCGGGCGACACGGTGTCCTGGAGGTCCAAGATCTGGAGGGCGGAGACCTGGAGGTCCAGGAACACTACGCGGACCCCGAGGTGCTCGCGCCGGTGGTGGCAGAGTTCTTCACCGACCGAGACGACGGGCCGGACCGCGCCGGAAGGTAGTCCCGGGCGGAAACGGGGCATGACCTTCGAGGGTCTCAACCGCAGGCCCCACGGTGGATAAACAAAACAGGGGCCGCCGAAGCGCCCCGGGACGCGTCCGCCTCGAGGTTTGGTCTTTCGGCCTCAGGACCCTCGACCAACCATCCCCCCTCTCGCATACCCTGCATGGCGCGTCGTGGAGGCGGGAGAATGCCAAGTCTTGGGTCAGGGGCCTCCTCGAAGCGGCGAAAACCGGCTTGCCGAACTCCTGCCACCCGTGCAACGGATATGTGTAGCGCCGGCCGGTTCTGTAGCACTCTTGGTGATCCGCGAGAACCGGATCCCGAATACGCCGGTCTGGCGCGTTCGGGAAGCCGTCAAACGGTAGCAACCCGCTGCTGTCGCGCTACGATCGACCCCCTGGACGGCCGCCTCAATCCGTTTCGGGCAACCCTCACCAAGAACGCGCCAGAGCCAAATGGCGCAACGCCCGCGCGGAGCCGGGACCGGCGAAAGCCCGAACCTGTCGCCGGTCACCGCGAGCTTGGGGAGAGTCCCGTGGGCAACACCACGTTCGGCGTCGGACCTGCCCACGGAGGCGTTGTGCCCGCCTCGGCCCCGGAGGGGAGCAGCCGCTTGCCTTTTGTCGTGCCCCCGTCATGATCTTCGTCACGTGCTTGGCACGCCCCGATGGTAGCCTGGGTCATGGAGTCGTTCTTCCCGTGGCCGCGGGTCCGGTCGCCGACCGGCGCGGACGAAGGATCGCACGCCAAGTGACAAGCGACGGCGAGGGAAAGAGGTCATCTATGAGCACCTTCGTGCTGGTTCACGGAGCGCACCACGGTGGGTGGGCTTGGGAGAAGGTGGCACCCCTGCTCGAAGGGGCCGGCCACAAAGTCCTGGCCCCCGACCTCCCCGGCCACGGCGACGACGAGACGCCGCAGGAGGAGGTCTCGTTGCAAGGGTACGCCGAAAGCCTCCTTCGGGTACTGGACTCGCTGGAGGAGACGGTGATCCTCGTCGGGCACAGCATGGGCGGCATAGCGGTCAGCGAGGCCGCCGAGCGGCGTCCGGACAAGATCGAGGCGCTGGTCTACCTGAACGCCTTCCTGCTCCCCGACGGTGTTTCCCTGTTGCAAGTCTTGCAGCAGGACGCGGAATCCGTGGTGGCGCGAAAAGTCGAGGTCGACGAGGAGCGCGGGGTGGGGAAGCTCGCGGCGACGGCGGCGCAGGAGGCGTTCTACGGCGATTGCTCGGAGGAGGACGCCGCCCGGGCCATAGCGCGTCTCAGGGACGAACCCCTCGCCCCGTTGGGCACGCCCGTGTCCGTGACGGAGGGCAACTTCGGCCAAGTGCCGCGGGCGTACGTGACGTGCCTGCGCGACAGGACGGTCACCCCGGGGGCCCAGCGGAAGATGTACACGGAGATGCCCTGCCGGGAGGTCCTCAGCCTGGAAACCGACCATTCGCCCTTCCTGTCGCGTCCGGAGGAGCTCGCGCGGCACCTGATGTCCCTTGCGTCGGCTCCCGGTTTCGGAGGTGCCGGAGTGGGCGCCGACCGGAGTGCGGCGCGGGAACACCACGCTACCCGAACCGAACGAGAGGGATCATGAACATGGAGGAGAGGTTCCACTGGAGGGGCCGGGAGGTCGCCCTCTACGACCTGAGCGACACCTTGGAGAACGAAACGTCCGCCTTCGCGCAGAGCGGGTGAGGCAGACAACGGAGTGCGAATCGTCTCCACCGTCTAGCTGCCGGGCCGACGCAGCGGCCCCCAAGGTGAACAACGCAACACGAATCGGAAGGAGGGTCGGAAGTGAGAGCGGTGCGCTTTGACGAGTACGGGGACGTGGACGTGCTGGAGGTCCGGGAGGTCGAAGATCCGGTGGCGTCACCCGGCAGGGTCCTGGTACGGGTGAAGGCGGCGGCGATCAACCCCGCCGAGACGCATATCCGGGTGGGCCGGGTTGCCGAGATGTTCCCCGCGACGTTCCCCTCGGGGCAGGGCAACGATCTCGCCGGGGAGGTCGCGGCGCTCGGCGAAGGCGTCGACGCGTTCGGGGTCGGCGATGCCGTGCTCGGCTGGACAAACGAGCGCGCCAGCCACGCCGAGCTCGTGTCCGTGCCGGTCGGGCAGCTCGTCCCGAAGCCCGAGGGGCTCCCCTGGCCCGTCGCGGGCTCGATGTTCGTGGCGCCGATGGCCGCGCTCGCCAGCGTCCGGGCCGTGGCCCCGAAGGAGGGCGAGACGGTGGCCGTCTCCGCGGCGGCCGGGGGTGTCGGATCGGTCGCGGTCCAGCTCGCGCGGCGGACGGGGGCGCCCGTCATCGGGCTCGCCGGAGAGCGCAACCACGGGTGGCTGCGTTCCCGCGGCGTCGTCCCGGTAGCTTACGGCGAGGGCCAGGAAGAACGACTGCGCGAGGCGGCGGACGGGGGCCTGGACGCCTTCATCGACACCTTCGGCTCCGGCTACGTTGACCTGGCTATGGGGCTCGGGATCGCGCCGGACAGGATCAACACCATAGCCGATTTCGGAGCCATGCAGAAGCAAACCGTGCGCTCCAAGGGCACTTCTGATGCGGCCGGTGCCCCAGCCATCGCCGAGCTCGCCGCGCTTGCCGCCGGTGGAGAGCTGGAGATCCCGATAGCGCGCACCTACCCGTTGGAGCAGGTGCGCGACGCTTACCGCCAGCTCGACGAACGTCACACCCACGGCAAGATCGTGCTGGTCCCGTGAGATGCCGGACGCTCAAAGGCCCCATCTCGCCCACGCAGATCATCACCGAGCCCGGGCAGGTGGAGGCGCTCGCCGAGCGGGTCGCCGGCGACCCGCGCGCGCTGCACGCGCTCGTCAACAACGCCGGCATTAAGGTGAACGCCCCGGTCGAAGCCCTGCCGATGGCGCAGTGGCGGTGGGTGTTCGAGGTCAACCTGTTCGGCCACGTCGCCGTTACCCAGGCGCTCCTGCCCGCGCTGCTGCGCGGCAAGGGCCGCGTGATCAACATCAGCTCGGTCGGCGGCAGGATCGACCTGCCCACGTACGGCGCGTACGCCGGCGCGAAGTTCGCCCTGGAGGCGGTCAGCGACTCGCTCCGCCGGGAGGTCGCGTCGCTGGGCGTAGACGTAGTCGTGGTCGAGCCCGACGGCGTCCGCACGGAGATGGCCGCCCGCGGGATCGCGACGGCGAACCACCTGGCCGCCGGGATGACGCCGGAGCAGGACGGGCGCTACGGCGGCCTGGTCCGGGCGATCAACACGCTGATGGCCTCGGGCACCGCGTCGGGCCTGACCGCCGACGCCGCCGTCCGGGTCATCGCGAAGGCCGCGACGACCCGCAGACCGCGCACCCGCTACGCCATCGGCCGGGATGCCGCCCTGCTCACACGCCTGGCCCGGATGCTGTCCGACCGCACGCTCGACCGTGTCATCGCCGCCACCCTGCGCCGCCACTACCCGAAGGAGGGCACAATCCGGCCTTAGCGGCCAGCCTATGTCCCGCCGTGCGTCCCGGACATTACGGCGAGGTTTGCGTGCAAGCCCTAGAATCCTTCTACGTAGCCGGCGGCCACGTCCTCCGGCGGGTTGGTGTAGCGCCGGATGTAGCGCTGGGAGCCGTGCCCGAGCCGCCGCTCCAGTTCGTAGGCGTCCTTGCCCGTCTCCGCCGGTAGGCGAAGGTGTGGCGAAGGTCGTGCGGTCTCAGGGGCGAGATCTTGCGCGCCGGGTCGGTGACCTCCGCGTCGTGCCAGAGCCCGATCCGCTCCAAGAGGAGGTTGACAGACCGCACCGACAGCCTGCCGTCCTGCCGCCGGGCCGGCGTCCCGGCCGCGCTCAGGAAAAGGGCCCCGCTCCCGGCGGCGTCGCCGATGTCCTTCGGCCGTTCCGTCTCCGGGTACCCGGCCAGGGCTTCGCGGGCGTCCCCGGACAGGAACACGTTGCGTTCGGTGCCGCCCTTGCCCTTCACGCCGCGGACGCGGACCCGCCTCGCCGTGCGGAGCTTTTCGGGCTCGTCCGGTTCGACCTGCCCAAGGTCGAGTGTCACCAGCTCCTCGCGACGGAGACCGCTGCTGAGCAGCACGAAGACGATCGCCCGGTCGCGGGCGGGCCTGCCGCGCGCGTGTCCGGCCCGCTCGCCGCGCTCCTTCCATTCCCGCCCCTTGAGCTCGTGGAAGCGCTCCAGCCGGTCGCACACGTTCTTCAGCGAGCGGACCTGCGCCTCGGAGAGCGCCCGCGGCTCCAGCGACGGCAGCCTCAGCTCCTTGATCCCCTTCGCCGGGTCCCCGGCGGGAAAGAGCCTCGGAGCCTGAGCCTCCACCCACGTCGTGAAGGCCGAGAGCGAGGCCATGTGGTTGTTCACCGTCGAGGGCGCGAGCCCCAGCTCAGCCAGCGACCGCTGCCACGCCTGCACATCCCGGCGCACCACCGCCGAGACCCGGTCGTGACCGTAGGCTTCACCGAAGAACCCGACAAAGCGCCCCAGGTGCAGCGCCGCCTTCTCCGCCACCGTCCGTGATCGCACCCCAACCACCGCAAGCTCCAGGTACCGTCCTACCCATCTGGAGAGGCTGTCGGGAGTTTCGGAGAGATCGTTCCTGAGCCGTTTATCCTCCCGTGAAGTGAACTCCTCCAGATAAACGACGCCCTCTCGCTGCTTTCCGGTTTCCATACAGGCACTTTACTACACGGAAGGGGCATTCCGGGAAGTGAATGAGGGGTCGGCGCGCCCGGCTCCCCTCCCTCCGCCGAGGGTCGCGCGCGGCCGGCCGCCTGGGCGGGCACCGGCTTGACAAGGGACCATCGCGGATGTTTAATCCCCGCATGTCAGTCAGGTCATCAGATGTTTAGCTCGAGGAGCGCCCCCCGCCACAAGGTGGAGCGTCGGCCGCTGGTCGGGCAGGTGATCGAAGGCCTCGGCGAGCGCCTGGCGGGCGGCGAGTTCGCCCTCGGCGAGAAGCTCCCGCCCGAGGCCGAGCTCTCGGCGCAGTTCGGGGTCGGGCGCTCCACGCTGCGCGAAGCGGTGAGGGTGCTGGCCCACCTCGGGGTCCTCGAGGTCCGCCAGGGGGACGGCACTTACGTGCGCGATACCCTGGGGGAGACCGAGCCGCTCTCGGTGCGCTTGCGCCGGGCGCGGCTTTTGGAGGTGTACGAGGTCAGGCGCCTCCTCGAGGTGGAGGCGAACGGCCGCGCGGCCGAGAGGCGCGACGGGGACGACCTGGCCCGGATGCGTGCCGCGCTCGAGCGCGAGGAGGCGTGCCGGAAGGGCGGGGACGAGGATGGGCGGCGCGAGGCGGCGGTAGGCTTCCACCTCGCCCTCGCCGAGGCCTCCAAGAACGAGGTCCTCGCCGAGCTCTACCGCACGTTCGCGGTCGTCCTCGGGGAGGCATCGGAGGACGAGCTGGCGAGCGCCGCCGTCGCCGACGCCTGCGGCGAGCGCTTCCACGAGGAGCTGCTGGAGGTCGTCGCCGAGCGGGACGCGGGAAAAGCCCGGGCGATGACGGCCGAGATGCTCGCCCGGGTCGAGAGATCGCTGCGCGGGGGCAAGGCCGGGAGCTAACGACCGAGACAGGACGGGAGGCGAAGCTGTGTCGTTAAACATCAGGTGTTCTCATGATAAAGCGTTTGCAAGGGAAAGGGGTCGGGCCCCCGCCGCTTCGGGGGAGCCCCGCGAGGCGTGGTCGGGGTGTGGAGCGTATCGAAGGCGAGGAGTAGGAGGTGAACGGGGGTGACGGAAGCGGTCCTGTATAGCACGTCGACGTACCCCTGGTACGTGAGGGCGAGGCGCTACCTTAAGAACAAGGGCGTGACCGTCGGGAAGGTGGGCGTCGAGCGCAACCACGAGGTGGAGATGGTCGGACGGACCGGGCAGACGGGGGTGCCGGTGATTCGGATCGGCCCGAGGTGGATCGTCGGCTTCGATGCATCGGGCATCGACCGAGCCCTTATGGACCCGAATGGGGTCGTCGAGGAAGGAGAATGGTATGGCGAGGATTCTTGAGGAAGCGCGGCCGGGGCGAAACGGAGGGGGCGGAAGGGCGCGCTACGAC
>CAXUFZ010000175.1:0-7867 GCA_964250345.1 uncultured Rubrobacteraceae bacterium | reverse complement strand
GTGGGCGGCGGAGCGGGGCGTGGACGAAGAGGCCTTGCGGGGCATCGAGGCGCGCCAGCTTTCGGGTGGCGAGAAGGCCGGGCGGGCCGACCTCGTGGTACAAAACGACGGAGGCCTGGATAGACTCAGGGAGCAGGCCGAGAGGGTCGTGGCGAGGCAGGGGAGAGTTTCTGACGCTGACGTCGGACAAGAGGCGTAGGTACGGCCGATCGCGGACCCGCAGGCGGCGGGGCATCGCCGTCGTGCTAGCGCTCGTTCTCGCGCTGGCGCTCGCCCTGATCCTGCTGCCCCTCGCCCTCCAGGCGCCCGACGCGGTCAGGCAGGCCGTCTACCCGCTGGAGTACGAGCAGACCATCCGGGAGGCCAGCCGGCAGAACGGGCTGGAGCCGGCGTTCGTGGCGGGCGTCATCTACACCGAGAGCCGCTTCAGGCCCGAGGCCCGGTCGCCCCAGCGGGCCTACGGTCTCATGCAGATGCTCCCCGAGACCGCGAGGTTCGTCCGGCAGCGGAGCGGCATAGAGGGCAACTTCCGGGACCCGGAGACCAATATCCGGCTCGGCACCTGGTACCTCGCCTATCTGGGCGAGCGGTATCGGGGCAACGAGCGGCTCATGCTCGCCGCGTACAATTCCGGCGAGGGGCGGGTCGATGCCTGGATCTCCGACAGGGGTTTCGACATCGCCGAGGATATCCCCTTCAAAGAGACCCGTGACTACGTCGAGAACTCGTTGGCAGCGCGTCAGACCTACGGAGACCTCTACGGTGTCGACCTGTCGCGCGACCCGGGATGGTCGATCCCGTTCGTGAGCGTCTGACGCGAAACCGGCCGGGGTAACGTGCCGTAACAGAGTGGGGCGCCAGAGAGGAGCGAGATGAAGAGAAAATTGGCCGTCATGCTAACCGTGGCCCTGATCCCGTTGTCCGGCACCGTCGCGTGCCAGGCGGTGGAGGATCGTGCCCGGGACGAGGTGAACAAGCAGGTAGAGAACGGCAAGCAGCGTATCAACGAGGAGATAGACAAGGGCCAGAAGCGCGTAGAGAAAGAGATCGACAAAGGTCAGAAGCAGGCCGAGGACGGCGCCCAGAACGTCCAGAAGGAGGTCGAGAAGAGGACCGGTGGCGGGCAGTAGAACCGCAGATTCGTGAAGAAAACGGAGGAAAAACGCCGTCCCTGCCGTATAATTTTTGGAGCGGGTCGGGGCCGTTCATTGCCCCTCGTTCGGGACTCGCGACAAGCCGCGTAGGGGAGGGCCCGCATCGAGACCCGCAGCAACTTCCAGGTAAACAGCGAGTACCGGCCGACCGGCGACCAGCCGCAGGCCATAGAGAAGCTCGTCTCCGGGCTCGACGCCGGGGTGCAGGCGCAGACCCTGCTCGGCGTCACGGGGTCGGGGAAGACGCACACGATGGCGCGCGTCATCGAGCAGGTCGGGAGGCCTTCGCTCGTGATCGCGCACAACAAGACGCTGGCGGCGCAGCTCGCGAGCGAGTTCGCCGACTTCTTCCCGAACAACGCCGTCGAGTACTTCGTCTCCTACTACGACTACTACCAGCCCGAGGCCTACGTCCCTCGCACCGACACCTTCATCGAGAAGGACGCGCAGATAAACGAGGACATAGACCGCCTCAGGCACTCCACGACGAGCAGCCTGTTCACCCGGCGCGACGTCATCGTGGTGGCGAGCGTCTCGGCCATCTACGGCCTCGGCAGCCCGGAGGAGTACCGGAACAAGATGGTGCTCATGGAGCGGGGCGGATTCTACGACCTCGACGACGTGCTCAAGGACCTCGTCAAGATCCAGTACACCAGGAACGACTTCCAGCTCAACCGCGGCACGTTCCGCGTGAGGGGCGACGTGCTGGAGGTGCATCCGGCTTACCAGGACACGATCTACCGGGTCTCCTTCTTCGGGGACGAGGTCGAGAGCATGATCGAGGCCGACCCCCTAACCGGCGAGGTCCTGCGCGAGCTCGACGTGATGACGGTCTACCCGGCGAGCCACTTCGTCACCGGCGAGGACCGCCTCGCGACCGCCGTCAAGAACATCGAGGCCGAGGCAGAGGAGCGGGTCGAGGAGCTGAACGCGGAGGGCAAGGTGCTGGAGGCCTACCGGCTCAAGCAGCGCACCCAGTACGACCTGGAGATGATGCGCGAGCTCGGGTACACGAGCGGCATCGAGAACTATTCGCGCCACCTCGACGGCCGTCCGCCCGGTTCGACGCCCTATACGCTGATCGACTACTTCCCCGACGACTTCGTGACGTTCATCGACGAGTCGCACATCACGCTGCCCCAGATCCGGGGCATGTACAAGGGCGACCGGAGCCGCAAGACCACGCTCGTCGATTTCGGCTTCAGGCTTCCAAGCGCGTTGGACAACAGGCCGCTGACGTTCGAGGAGTTTCAGCTAAAGACCGAGCAGATGGTGTTCGTGTCGGCGACGCCGGGGCCTTACGAGTTGGAGAACTCGGGGCAGATAGTCGAGCAGATCATCCGCCCGACGGGCCTCGTGGACCCCAAGGTCGAGGTCCGCCCGACGAAGAACCAGATCGACGACCTCCTCAACGAGGTCGCGGTGCGCGTGGAGCACGGCGAGCGGACGCTCATCACCACGCTCACCATCAAGATGGCCGAGGACCTCACGGACTACCTGCTGGAGCACAACGTCAAGGCGCGCTACATGCACGCCAACATCGAGACGCTCGACCGCATCCAGATCATCCGGGGCCTCCGAACGGGGGAGTTCGACGTCTTGGTCGGCATCAACCTCCTGCGAGAAGGACTCGACCTGCCGGAAGTCACGCTCGTCGCCATCCTCGACGCTGACAAGGAAGGTTTCCTGCGCGGGGAGCGGGCGCTCATCCAGACCATCGGGCGGGCGGCGCGGAACGTCAAGGGACGGGTTGTGATGTACGCGGATCGGGAGACCGACTCTATGCGGGTCGCGCTCGGAGAGACGGACCGGAGGCGTGAGATCCAGACCGCCTACAACGAGCGCCACAACATAGAGCCGCGTACCATAGTCAAGGGCGTCTCGGACATCCTCGTCGCCGCCGAGGCCAAGGGCCTCTACAAGGCCAACAAGAAGAGCAGCCGCGAGGCCCCGCGCGACCCCGACGAGCTCCGCACCCTCATCGCCGACCTCGAGGCCGAGATGCTGGAGGCCGCCGAGGAGCTCAAGTTCGAGTACGCCGCCAAGCTTAGGGATGAGATCAAGGACCTGGAGAGACAATTGCGGGAGGTTGCCTCTTAGAGCTTGGCAGACAACGGAAGGAGTCGTGCTGCCGATGGACTGGAAGCGCGGAATAGTCTCGCGAAATCCCAACGTGTTGAACGGAGATTTGGTCTTCGCCGAAACGCGGGTGCCTGTAAAGAACTTGGTGGATTATTTGTCGGCGGGGGACCCGTTGGAGGAGTTCCTCGACGACTTCCCCGGAGTGAGTCGACACCAAGCCGAAAGCTACCTACGGATGAGCTTGCAGGCATCGGAGGAGAGCGTAGGTGCGGGTACTCCTCGATGAGATGTTGCCTCGCAAACTCAAGCGGTTGCTACCGGAAGGTATCGAGGTAGTCACCGTCCGCGAGCGTGGCTGGGACTCCAAAGAAAATGGAGAGCTGCTAGCCGCCGCCGAGAAAGAGTTCGATCTCTTGCTCACCACCGACCGCGGAATCCCACACCAGCAGAACCTTTCGCGCTTCGACCTTGAAGTGGTAGTTCTCACGGCCAGGAGCAACCGGCTTCGTGACCTCGAACCCCACATTGAAGAGGTTCGGCTTTTCATTGAAGAGATGCGAACGAGCTAGTGACGAGCCTGCTCGGGAGGCTGCTGCCGCTCTTCACGGGAACGAGGCGGGTCGAAGATCTGTTCACCGAAGCGGTGGCTCGCCTCTTCGAACGGCGTCCGGAGCTTTGCCTCTCTTGGTTAGACGGTCTGGCATTGACAACGCCGGCCTCGGAGAAGGCCGCAGGTACGTCAGCGTCTCGACGCAAAGATCTTTCCTGGCGCTCGACGACCACACGGTAGCGGAAGCCACCCCGATCTGCTCCTAGAAGTCCGCCACAGCAACGAGGAGGGCGAGCCGGATAGCACGGTAGAAATCGTAATGATCGAGTCCAAGATCGGCTCCTCGGAAGGCCCGGATCAATTGAGGAGGTACGCCGGTCATCTTAATCAGATGGTTGGTTCACGAAGAAATCTCGTCTACATAACGCGTGTCTACGACCCGAAAGACGAGACGGAGATTCTTGCAGATCTTGATAGACAGGTCGGTTTCGAACAACTTCGTTGGCACGACTTTTTTCGATTCCTTCGAACGGTCGAAAAGGATGCTCTCGTCGAGGAGGTTATGGCGTTTATGGAAGAGCAGGGCATGGCAAGGACTCACCGATTCTCCGCAACCGATCTGATAGCGCTTTCTGGCGTACCACGGGCATTTGAGATTATCGATGAGGCATTTGAGAGCGAGGTGAGAGCGGAGCTCGAGTCGTTCGCGGGAAACAAGATCAGCGAACGCAGAGGGTACACTCTGGAACAAGTGCGACGTTTACAGCGGTACATAATGCTGGCACCCTTGCATCCTTCGTTTGGTCTTTATGCGTTCGTGGGGTTTCAACTTAGCGATACGGGTGGCTACCCGATGATCTTCGTCGTACTGGAGTGTCCCCCCAATGCAGAGGAGAAAAGCCTATCCATTTCTGCAATGAGGGAGATAGCTCAGCGCGAGGGATGGGAAGGACACAGACTCGAAGACCCCAGTGATTTCGCTGTCGTGGAACGAAGGGTAAGTCTTGCCGGACTGCTGCAAGAAGAAGATCACATCGCTACGGTGAAGCGGTTCTTTGTCAAATCCTTGCGTCAACTCGGAGACGAGCTTGCCGCTTTCAAGGGAGAGCATCCGAAGTTGCTATGGTCGTCGGAGTAACTCCTCTGCTCCGGGCATTGACATAGCAAGTGAGCTGAGCAACCCCCGGGTAAGCCAGGGCATCGGTTTAGTGGTGTGATCTATACTTGTTTGGGGATCGAGGCTTTCGCGAGCAGGAAAGAGGAGCAGGTCTTGGCTGAAGCGGAGTACGTTATCGGAATTGACTGCTCGACGACAGCGACGAAAGCGGTCGTTTGGGACCGGGAAGGGAACGCGGTCGCGGAGGGGCGGGGGACGTTCGACCTTTCGAGCCCTCAGTCGGGTTGGGCGGAGCAGAACGCCGAGGATTGGTGGGAGTCCACGAAGACGGCGCTCCGGCGGGCGGTGCAGGTGGTGGACACGCGCAAGGTTGCGGCTATTGGTATCACGCACCAGCGGGAGTCGTTTGTCTGTTTGAACGAGGAGGACCACCCGATACGGCCGGCGATCCTGTGGGTGGACCTGCGACCGCACAGGGAGGTGGCGAAGTACGGGTCGGAGGGGATCCACCGCATCACCGGCAAGCCGCCGAACCCGACGCCGGGCTTCTACAAGATGCTCTGGCTGAAGGAGCACGAGCCCGGCGCGCTGGAGCAGGCGGCGAAAGTCGTGGACGTCCACGCGTTCCTGGTGCACCGTATGACCGGGCACTGGCGCACGTCCTACGCGGCGGCCGACCCGATGGGTCTCGTGGACATGGAGAGCCACGATTGGTCGGACGAACTGCTCGGGATGGTGGGTCTCGACCGTGAGCGTATGCCCGAACTCTACGCTCCGGGTGAGGTGATCGGGGAGCTCAGCGAGGACGTGGCCCGCGAGGTCGGCCTGCGGGCCGGGCTGCCGGTGGTGAGCGGTCTGGGCGACGGGCAGGCGGCGGGCCTGGGCGCGAACGTGACGGAGCCGGGACGGGCCTACCTGAACCTGGGGACGGCGGTGGTGTCAGGGACTTACAGCGACCAGTACTCCTACGGCCAGGAGTACCGGGTGCTCTCGGGAGGCGTGCCGGGCAGCTACATCCTGGAGACCTTGTTGGTGGCGGGGACGTTCACCGTTAGCTGGTTCGTGGACAAGTTTGCCGGGATCGACACCAAGGACCTGGGCCTGGATCTCTCGGAGGAGCAGATCCTGGGCGCGGCGGCCGAGCAGATCCCGCCCGGCTCTGACGGTCTCCTCGCCGTCCCCTACTGGGGCAACGCGATGATGCCTTATTGGGACTTCGACGCCCGCGGCATCATGCTCGGTTGGACGGGGACGCACGGCAAGGCGCACGCCTACCGGGCCATTCTAGAAGGCATAGCCTTCGAGCAGCGCCTGATGACCGGCGGCGCCGAGAAGGGGTTGGAGAAGCCGGTCGAGAAGATCATCGCGCTCGGCGGCGGGTCCGGGAGCTCGTTGTGGTGCCAGATCCTGGCGGACGTCATGCGGCGCCCGATCTCGGTGGCCCGCGAGCTCGAAAGCACCTGCCTCGGCGCCGGGATGCTCGCCGCCGCCGCGGTCGGCCTGCACGGCGACGTCCGCGAGGCCGCGGAGGCCATGAGCGGCACGAGCGCCCACTACGAGCCCGACGAAAAGAACGCCGCCCGCTACGACAAACTCTACGGCGTCTACGAGGAGGTCTACCCCAGCCTCCGCCCGCTCTTCCCCAAGCTTAGAGAGGCTCTCGAATCGTAAGGCTTGGCTGAGACCTCTCCGGGACGCCTTCAAAGAAACCGGACGCGTCGGGCGCAACCTCCATGCGGGGACTTTTCTCAGCCTACCGCACGCGCGCCGGCTTGACTGGTCCGCCGTCGGCGCGTACCCGGCGGTTGCGGAGAAGGAAGAGGCCGTAGAAGACGAAGCCGAGGGTGCTCAGGAGCATGACGAGGGGGTATGTGACGGTCCCGAGGGTGGAGAGGTCCATGGCGGCGGCGAGGGCGGCGTGGACGAGGACGACGGGCCAGAGGGAGCCGGCGCGCCACCGGATCGCCGCGTAGACGAAACCGCCGCACGCCGCGAGCGCGGCCAGGCGGACGGCCTCGGGCCAGGGGCCGTCGGTGGCGGTCCTGCCGAGGGTGAGCGCCCCGAAGAGGAGCGAGGTCAGGATCGTGGCGACCACCGGGCCGCGCGGTATCAGCGCCCGCCACATGACGCCGCGGAACACGACCTCCTCCCCGAACGCGGCTATCAGCACGATCAGGAACGCCGAGGCGAGCGCGTCCGGCCCCGAGACGAACACGCCCCCGGAGAGCGCCAGCACGCCGACGAGCAGCGGGAACCACACGAGCCTGAGGTTCTTCGGCCGCGTGGGACGGTTGAGGCCGACCTCCCGCCCCAGGTCGGCCCGCAGGATCAGGACGCCGGCCAGCAGGATAGCCAGCCCCCAGAAGAGCACGTCGGGGCTCTTGAGGTCGTTGACGATGAGACCCCACCCCGAAGGCGGCTCGAAGGCCCGGGCCGGCAACCGCTTGATGTTGCCCACGGGCTCCCGCGGGAACGAGAACCTGCTGAACGCCGTGAGCGCGAAGAGCGCGAGCGTCACCAACAAACAAAAGAGCGCCGGACGGCGGTCGAAGAGACGCCTCACCGGCGCGAGGCCCTCACAGCCTCTCCCGCAGCCCGGCCAGGATGACGTCGAGGCCGAACTCGAACTCGGCATCGCGGTCGACCTCCCCAAGCCGGTCTCCGAGCTCGGAGACGTAAGGGAAATCCTCCGCCGGTAACGCCCCGGCGCCGGGCCGGCCGCCGGCGGGCTCCATGGCGAAACCCCGGATCTCCGCCATGACGTAGCCCGTCGTGTACCCGGAGAGCGTCCGAAAGGCGTGCAGCGCGGTCGGCGCTTCGAAGCCCGCCCCGCGCAACGTCTTCATGAACTCCTCGACGAGCCACGCCCCGTCCATCGTGTCCGGCGGCCGCACGACCAGCAGCGGGAAGACGTTGGGATGCTCATGCGCGAGCCGCCGAAACCCCCGGTACGCCTCCTTTACC
>CAXUFZ010000174.1:0-7874 GCA_964250345.1 uncultured Rubrobacteraceae bacterium | reverse complement strand
GGCGGTATCTGCTGCGGGTGGTGGGGCAGTCCATGATCGGGGCCCACATCGCCGACGGGGACCTGCTCGTGGTCGAGGAGGACGAGGACCCGCCCGACGGCGAGGTCGTCGTGGCGCTCCTGCGGGGCGGGGAGGAGGTCACCGTCAAGCGGCTCTTCCGGGAGAACGGCGACGTCAGGCTCAGGCCCGAGAACGGCGACCACGAGGACCTCGTCGTGCCCGCCGAGGAGGTCGGCATCCAGGGCCGCGTCGTCTACGTCGTGCACCCGCCGAGGGGGCGGCGCAGCTAGCGCCCCGCGCGCCGATCCCGTAAAGTAAAAGCACGAACAAGCTCTGTTCTGGAGACGGGGTATACATGTGCGGGGTCGGGTACGTTCTGGGGCCGATCCGTGACGTGAAGAAGACGCTGGAGGGGTAGTGGTGGGCAAGGAAGATCTCGAATCTTTTACAAATGAGGCGCTGAGCCGCGCCCGCTTTCTGAAGCTGGCGGGGCTCGGGGCGGGGCTGTCGCTGTTGCCCGGTTCCCTGGTCTCTCCGAACGTCGCCGCGGCCCAGGCGGCCGGCGGGCCGGAGATTTTGAACGACGGGAGATACCCCATCGTCGCGTGGTGGCCGCCCCCGCCGGTGCCGAACACGGGCACGAGGGAGTCCCAGCAGGAGGCCACGGACGCACGGTACGCGGAGCTGGCCGGGGCCGGCTTCAACACCGCGATCGGCGGCAACGGCGTGAGCAGCGTCCGGGCCAGCAGGCTGGCCCTCGACGCCTCCGAGAACAACGGCTTACGGTTCGTGGTCGCCGACGAGCAACTGCGTCAGTCCATAGACGGCACCGCCACCGCCGGGGCCGCCCGTAGCGAGGCGCAAGAAGAGCCGCGGGGCGTGTTGCAGGCCCTCGCCGAGGAGGAGTCCTCCGGGAAGGTCCAGGCGCGGGCGGCCGGGAGCC
This sequence comes from uncultured Rubrobacteraceae bacterium, assembly GCA_964250345.1. Lineage (GTDB taxonomy): Bacteria > Actinomycetota > Rubrobacteria > Rubrobacterales > Rubrobacteraceae > Rubrobacter_D. The sequence goes on along the minus strand of CAXUFZ010000174.1, from coordinate 6,931 downwards.
AGGACGCGGTGCGGCAGAGGATGGCGGAGCTTCGGACCGAGCTCGGGGACCACCCGGCGCTGGCCGGGATCGCGCTCTACGACGAGCCGGGCACGAGCCTGTTCGGGACTTTACGCTACGCGAAGAGTCAGGTCGCGGAGCAGTTCGGCCCGGACGAGCTGCCCTACGTGAACGTCTGGCCCTCCTACGCCTCCCCGCGCTACGCCTTCGAGGCGGAGAACTACCTGGACTACCTCGAACGGTACCTCAACGAGGCGCGCTTCTCGAGGCCGGCGGTCGTCCCGCCGGTGCTCAGCTTCGACCATTACCCGCTCCTCAGCGACGAGCGGACGACGGGGGACTTCTTCTACAACCACGCCGTCATCCGGCGCTTCGCGCTGCGGTTCGGCGTGCCCTCGTGGGCCTTCATACAGAGCATGGGGTTCGACGGGCAGCGGCTCGGGCTCGGGCTGCGGCGCAGGCCCGACGAGGCGGAGATCTTCTGGCAGATCAACGTCGCCCTCGCCTACGGGGTGAAGGGCATCCAGTACTTCACCTACTGGACCCCCGAAGACAACGCGGTGAGGTTCGGGGACGCCCTGATCACCCGTCAGGGAGCCCGCACCGACCTCTACGACTACGCCACGCGGGCCAACGACTTCCTGCGAAAGGTGGGTGGGGAACTCGTCGGTCTGAACTCCTCCGGCGTCTACCACGCCAACGAGCCGAACCCCCCGCGCGGCGCCGAGTCGTTCCGCGGCAACGTCTACGTCAAGGGAACCTCGGGGGACCCGGCCATCCTGGGTTTCTTCACCGACCCCGGGGGTCCCGACTCCACCGTCCGGTACATGCTCGTCACGAACCGTTCCCCCAACCGGGCGGCCAACACGCGGCTGACCTTCACCGGAGCCGTCACGACCGTCGAGCGGTTCGACACCACCGGCCAGGAGGGCGTGTTCGTGGCGGAGACCCTCGGCGGAACCCCGCCCCGCTTCCTCAACGTTCCCCTGGCGGCCGGAAGGGCGCGCCTGTACCGCCTGCGGACCGCCTGAGCCGAGCCCGTCGCAGACGCGTCGTCTTCCGCCTCGGGGGTCTCCCCGAGAACGTTCCGAACCCCCCCCAACGGCCCGCGGGGCGGGCAGAAACCGTGCCGGAGCCGGCGAACAGCCCGATGGGATACGGGGGTCCGGCGAGTACAATTCTAGTGAAGCAAAACACACCGAAACACCGGCAAAAAGCGGGGAGGCGGTAGGGGTTTGGGCGCGCGAAAAGCATCTTTAGACGGGACCGCGATCCGGGCCGGGGGGCTCGTCCGCCGGTTCGGGGAGAACGCGGCGGTCGACGGGGTGGACCTCTCCGTCGAGCCCGGCGAGATCTACGGCTTCCTCGGTCCCAACGGGGCCGGCAAGACCACCACCGTCAGGATGCTCGTGACGCTCCTGTCTCCGACCTCCGGGTCGGCCACGGTCGCCGGGCACGACGTCGTCGCCGAGCCGCACGAGGTTCGGCTGCGCATAGGCGTGGCGCTCCAGGAGGCCGCGCTCGACGCGCAGCAGACGGGGGCGGAGATCCTGCGCCTCCAGGGCCGCCTCTACGGCCTGACCGCGAAGGAGACCGGGCAACGCCTCTCCGAGCTCGGCGACCTCATAGACCTCGGCGACGCCCTGGATAGGCGCGTCGGCGGCTACTCGGGCGGGATGCGCCGCCGCCTCGACCTCGCCGCCGCCCTCGTCCACAACCCGGACGTGCTGTTTCTGGACGAACCGACCACGGGCCTCGATCCCGTGAGCCGCCGGAAGGTCTGGGAGGAGGTCCGCCGCCTGAACGACGAGCTCGGCGTCACCATCTTCCTGACCACCCAGTACCTCGAAGAGGCGGACAACCTCGCCGACCGCGTCGGCATCATCGACGCCGGAAAGATAGCCGCCGAGGGCACGCCCGAAGCCCTCAAGCGCTCCGTCGGCCAGGACCTCGTCGTCGTCAGCACCCGCGGCGAGGCCAACGGCGCCGTCGAGAGGCTGCGGGGTCTCGCGGCCGTCCAGAGGGTCGACGTCCGCGGCGAGGAGCTGACCGTCGCCACCCCGGACGGCCCGCGCGTCGTCGGGAAGGTGGCCGTGGCGCTCGAGGAATCCGGTGTGGCCGTGGAGCGGCTCACGCTGCGCACCCCGACCCTCGACGACGTGTTTCTAGAGGTGACCGGCAACCGGCTGCGGGCCGAAGAGACGACCGAAGAGGGGGATGCATGATCTCCAATACGGCAAACGACGCGCGCATCGGGGCGCGCCCGGCTGGGTTTTTCAGGGACCTGTTGAGCGTCGCGGGTAGAGCATTGCGGGCCGTACCGCGCGAGCCCGAGGCGCTCGTGCCGGCGCTTATCGTGCCGATCTTCTTCTTCGTCGTGAACGTCGGGTCGCTGGCGGACATCTCCTCCTTCGCCGGGGTGGACGACTTCGAGGCGTTCCAGTTGCCCGTCGCCATCGTCTTCGCCGTCACCGGCATCTCCCGCGCCTCGGCGCTCGTCACGGACATCCAGTCCGGCTACTTCGACCGCCTGCTCGTCTCGCCGGTCAACCGCTACAGCCTGCTGCTCGGCCTGATGGCCGCCGACCTCGTGCTCGTCATAGCCCTCTGCATCCCCGTCCTCATTCTCGGGTTCATTCTCGGCGTCGGCTTTGCGACCGGGCCTCTGGGCATCGTCGCGTTCCTGCTCTTGAGCGGGCTCTGGGGTCTCGCCTTTACGGGGTTCCCCTACGCCATCGCGCTCAGGACCGGCAACCCGGCGGCGGTCAACTCGTCGTTTATCCTCTTCTTCCCGTTCGCCTTTCTCACCACGACCTTTCTGCCGCAGGACGCGCTCACCGGCTGGCTCGCCACCGTCGCGGACTACAACCCGGTGACGTACCTGCTCGCCGGGCTCCGGGCCCTCATCTCCGACGGCTGGGTCCTGGCCGACCTGATCCCCGCCGTCGGCGCCGTGGCCCTCGTCGGCCTCGTCTCGTTCTTTCTGGCCTTCAGCGCCCTGCGGGCCCGCGTCCGCGGCTCGTAGGGGCGGGACGCGAACGCGCTTACCGGACGCGCACATACCCGGCGATAAAATGCCCGGGTGAGAGACGGCACCAGCGCGAGGGGCGGGGAGTGCGAGCTTTGCGGTAGGCCGGTCGAACGGCTGACGCGGCACCATCTCGTTCCCAGGACGCGCCACAAGAACAAGAAGAACAAAAAGACGTTCGACCGGCGGGAGATCCACCGCACCGTCGGCCTCTGCCCGCCGTGCCACCGGCACATCCACACCGTCCTGGACAACAAGGAGCTCGAGCGCGACTACAACACCGTCGAGGCCCTCCGGTCCCACCCGGACATAGAGAAGTTCGTCGCCTGGATCGGCCCGAAGCCCCACGGCACCACGTCGGGCCGCCGGCGCGACGCCCTGTAACCCGCCGCGGACGGCCACTCTGCCTTCCCGTCTGATGCTTCACGGGTCCCGCGGGGGCGGTCGTATACCATCTCTGCGGATCACAACGAGTCTAGACCGGAGGGATGGGGTTGACGAACGCGCGGGCTGGGACGGGTAGCGGGGAGACGGCCTCCCGGGACGGCTTTCGTCCCCGCGGCGACGTCTTGGGGCGCCTGGAGGAGGGCTTCTCCGCGGCCGGGGAGATAGTATCCCGGTCGGTCAGGCGTTCGGGTGAGGAGGCGAGGGAGGCCAGGAACGGCCTCCGGAGGGGCGGACGTTCGTCCGGCGGGTTGGCGCTCCTGCTCGGCGCGGCGGACGAGGCGCGTTCGCAGGCCTTTCTCGGGACGTGGACGGCGCTCGCGGCCGGCGAGCGCGTCGGCCGGGCGGTGGGCGGCCCGGGCCGAAGCCTCCTGCCGGACGCCATCTCGGCGCGGACGCTGGCGTTGGGTACGGCCGCCTTCGACCTCTACACGGGCTACGCCGCGCTGCGCGGTCGGCGCCGGTGGTTCCCCGGCCTCGTCCGGGAGGCCGACTACGAGATCCAGCACCGGCGCGGCGCGGGACGCGCGCTCGACACCGCGCGGGCGCTCGGGGCGACGCTCATCAAGGCCGGGCAGTTCGCCTCCAGCCGCCCCGACCTGCTCCCGCCGCCCTACATCCGCGCGCTCTCGACCCTGCAAGACAGGGTCCCCCCGCGGCCCTTCGGCGTCGTAAGGCGGGCGATCGAGCGGGAGACCGGGAGACCTTTGTACAAGACCTTCTTCCGCGTCGACCCCGAGCCCATCGCCGCCGCCTCCATAGCCCAGGTCCACCGCGCCCGCCTGGCCGACGGCCGCGAGGTCGCCGTGAAGGTCCGCTACCCGGAGGTGGCCGACCTCGTCGAGGAGGACCTCGCCTCGCTGGAGCAGATCTTCGACACCATCGCCCGCCTGGAACCGGACGTCCAGCTCCGCCCCATCTCGGACTACCTGCGCTGGACCCTGCCCCTGGAACTCGACCTCTCGCGCGAGGCCCGGGCCATGGACGACCTGCGCGACGCCCTCTCCGACCGCGACGACGTGCTCGTCCCGAAGCCCGTGGACGGCCTCACCACCGAGGGCCTCCTGGTCATGGACTTCTTCGAGGGCGTCCGGGTGAACGACCGCGCGGCGATGGTCGAAGCGGGCATAGACCCCTCCGCGGTCGCGACGCTCCTGAACGACGCCTTCGCCGACCAGCTCTTCCGCCGGGGCATCCTGCACGCCGACCCCCACCCCGGCAACGTCCTCGTGCAGCCCGGACCGCGGCTGGTGCTCCTGGACCACGGCCTGACGCTGCGCCTGGACAAGCCCTTCGTGGACACTTTAGGCCGGACGGTCACCGCCCTCGGGGAAGGGGACCTGGAGGCCGTAGGCGGCGCTCTGCGCGACGCGGGACTGCCCGTGGACGAGGGCGCGGACCTCGATACCCTGCTGCAGCTCGTCGGCGTGGTGCTCGGGAACGCGGGCGACGAAGCCGACGCGGCGGACCTCGGCGCCCTGACCGGCAGGGTCGGGGCCGCCGTCCGGGACCTTCCCCCGAAGCTCCTCCTCGTCGGGCGGGCCATAGCCCTGCTCGACGGCGTGACGCGGCAGCTCGACGAAGATCTCGACGCCCTGGAGATAGTGGCGCGCTACGCGGACGACGCGAACCCCGCCTAGAACAACCCGCGCGGGGGCCGGGAGGCCGAAGGTCCGCGGGCGGAGCCCCGCCGGCCGGGTGCGAACTCCAGCCACGCGGCGGCGAGGGCGAAGCCGCCGAAGACGATGATGCCTTGCAGGCCGCCGTGGTCGGCGTTCAGCCAGAGCGTGCTTGCCGCCAGCAAGATCAGCGGCAAGGCCGGCCGTCCCGCCCGCCACAGGGCGTACGCGGACGCGAGGACGGCGACCCGCCAGGCCCAGAGCGCGACGGTGAGGGGGAGGCTCCCCGGGCCCGCCGCCCACAGCGCCCGCGTCGCGTCCATCGCCCCCGGCGGCCCCCCCGCGAGTACGACGCTCGCCGCGATGCCGGAGATGGCGTCAAAGGCGACGTAGCCCACCAGGAAGACGAACGCCGCGGCCCGCGCGAGTCGCGCGGCGGGGCCGTCAACGCCGTCGAGCAGCGCCCAGAAGGCGGGCGCCATCAGGGCGAAGAGCGGCAGGAGGAACAGGTGCAGGACCAGAAAGGTTCCCGGGTCGTCGAGCTGGTCGACGAGCTGGTGGAGGACCATCATGGGCAGCAGGGCCAGCGGCGGGCCGAGCAGCAGCAGGCGGCGGGGAAGGCTCTCCAGTCCCAAAACGTACCCTTCCGAACACAGGAGGTTTCGTGGTCCTTGGTCGGATCCAGCTCGCCACTATACAGATGAGTCGAATAAACGTCGCCGCCATCCTGGCATTCCGGTCAAACGTCTAGAGAGACGAGCCCAAAGGATCGGAAGGGATCGCCCCTACCCGGTCCCCACGTACAGGGAGTAGGTGCTGTATTGCTCGAAGCCCAGGCGGCGGTAGATGCCCAGGGCCATGGCCGAGGACTGGAGGATGCAGATCCTGTACCCCCGCCGGCGGGCGTCCCGCAGCGCCGTCAAGGTCAGCGCCGCGCCGAACCCCCGCCTCCTCGCTTCGGGGAGGGTGGCGACGTTGAAGATCCCCGCGACCCCCGCCGAGAGCGAGAGCGAGGCCGTGGCGACCACCTCTCCCTCCAGCCGGCCCACGTAGTGGGCGAACGGGCTCTCCTCGGCGAAGCCCAAGACGGCGAGAAACTCCGAGATGGCCCCGGTGACGAACTCCGGCATCTCGAAGCCCGTCCTCATGACCTCGGCATACTCTCCAGCAACCCCGGCATCTTTTACCCGCTCCACCGTCAGGCCGGCGGGGGAGGGAACGTCCGCGTCGAGCGCCTGCAGGTCCGCGGCCATGCCGGGCAACTCCTCCACGCGCGTCAGGCCGTGCGACTCCAGCCGCGGACCGAGGTCCGGCGGGCCGGTGAAAGGGCCCACCGGCCACATAAACGGAAGCCCACGCGCCGCGTAGCGCCCGACGACCTCCTCGATCCTGGCGTCGAGGTCCTCCCGCGGCAGCCTCGTCCTGTAGACCTGGTTGAAGAGGGGAAAAGGGACCCCCTCGGTGACGTAGAAGCTTAGGCCCGGATCCTCGCGCAGCTCCGTGCCGGGCACGCGCCCGAACAGCGAGACCGTCCCGACGAGGTTGGCCTCGATCGCCGCCGCCATCCCCGAAGAAGAGACGTCCTGGTTTATATCGCCCACTGTTACCCCTCCTTGCCTCCGAGTTCCGACCTCCACTACGGACCGTAGCATCATCGGCGGGAGCGGCGCATCCCTTTAGGCCGGGAAAGCCGCCGGACGGTCTGGGCGGGGAGATGCTCTGCCAGTGTCCCGGCCCCGAACCGCCGAGGCCGGGCACGATCAGCACGCTCACTTCACCCATCTCTTCTCCTTTCTCCGTTGCCGTCGGACCGGGCGGCCCCGCGCGCCTACCCCTCAAC
>CAXUFZ010000173.1:0-7893 GCA_964250345.1 uncultured Rubrobacteraceae bacterium | reverse complement strand
GGAGCGCGAGCGAAGCTCGCGGGCGCGACGCGGCTCGGCGCGACGCGGCGCGGCGCGACGCGGCTCGGCGCGACGCGGCTCGGTAGGACGCCGGCGGAGCCCGGGGCTCCCAAGGCTTCCGAGGCGGCCGTGCCGGGCTCCAGGTGGCAGACGACCGGCGCACCCGTCCGGCGCACCCGTCCGGCGATGCGCCCCGCCCGCGGCGACCGGCGCCCGGTGCTCGAAGGGGGAGATTCCCCGGTAGCCCGTGCCCACCTTTAGCACCCCGGCTCGCAGCCCGGCCGGCCTCTGTCGTGGACCGCGGTGGTCGTTGCCATCGCAACCGCTCACCACGTCCTCGGCGGAGAGCTGCGCCGGATCGTCCACGCGCGGGCGATGCGACCAATGCTCGGGTGGGTAATGGGCCTCCCTGTGGACACCAGTGGCCAGAACGATCTTGCGTCCCGTTCTCTCTGAGGTTTGGCAACGGCTTCCGGGCCCCTCCCGAGGGACTGAGCGGGGTCGTGCGGCGTTCGGGGTGGCGCCCGTGGCCGGCGCCGCGGGCACGAATCGACACGGGGCGGGGGTCATGGCTGCCGGAGACCCGCCAGGCCGACCGCGTGGTACGCGAGATCGCGCGTCGCTATTCAGATCGGGGGACGAGAACGTGTACGGGATGGCGCCGCCCCGCACCGTCCGGCCTTAGCCGCCCGCGGAGAAACGATAGGATGGACGAGGCGGGGGAAGTGCGCAGAAGGTTGGTAGGCCTCGAAAGCTCGCTCTAGATGCAGGTTCGCGGCGGCGATCCCTTGAGCTCCTTCACGCGCTGTTCGCCCTGGCTTCCTCCTTCGCCTTCTTCCTCTGTTCGGCGGGGTCGTCCTCGGTCCTGATGAACCGCCAGGCCAGGAAAGCGTTTATCACGTACAGTGTGGCGTAGACGATTACGACGCCAGCGTCGCCGATAAAGGGGTTGAGCGCGCTGTAGATCGCCGGGCCGACGAAGACGGCTAGGCCGGCGCCGAGGCCGTAGATGGCCATGGCGTTGCCCGTGTCCTTCGGGTCGACTTGGGACGTCATGGCCGCCGGGAGCGGAATGTAACCGGCGAGCATAAAGCCATAAAGCATGCCGACCGCGATCGATACCCAGTAGATGGGTCCGACGGCCACCGGCACGAAGTAGAACAAGAGCGTAGAGATCGCGAGGCCGAGGCCGCCGAAGAGCGCGCAGGTGCGCCGCCACCCAAACCAGTCTCCGAAAAATCCGAAGAAGAGGTTCCCGAAGATGTTGGTCGCGAAGACTATGGTGATGAGCAGGAGGTACTGGCCCTGGCTAAGTCCGACCTGCTGGGTGAAGACGAACGGGAAAAACACGAAAAAGCCGAACTCCGACGCGGTGTTGATGGTGCGGATTACTAGGCCGTTGACGGCGATCCTGTAATCGCGCCAGAGTATGTCTATGCCTTCGAACAGCCTGCGGGGGCTCGCGGGGTTCTCGACGGCTCCCGGGTTGCTCTCGTCCACGATCGGGCGCATGCCCTGGGCCTCCCGCACGGCGAAGGAACCGATGAGGGCGCCGATGGTTACTATCGCGAGCCCGACCCAGAAGGTGGCGTACTCGCCGAAGGGTCCGATAAAAAGGGCGGCTACGAGAGCGCCCACGGTCGGCAGCCCGGCGGTGAACGCGAACCAGAACCATCCAACGGCCCTCGACTGCAATCGAGTCTCGGTGACGCTCAGGATCCAGGTCAAGAACGCGTAAACGAACAACGGGTACCCGAAACCGCGCAGCCCGTAGAAGAGCGCCAGAAGGAAGAAGCTGTCCGAGGGAACAGCCACGGCCAAAAACAGCACCTCGAACACGACCCATACCGCCGCGCCCAGCCACATCACCCGGCGCGGACCCCAGATCGTCGAGAGCGTCCCGGCGAACCACGAGCCGATCGCGACGGTGGCCCCGTAGATGGTGATCAACGTCCCCGCCAACTGCCTAGTAAAGCCGTGCTCCGCTATGTAGGGCGCTAAGTAGTTGGCCTCGACGCCGTCGCCGACCATGAACACGAACACGGCGACGAAGCCCCAGAAAAGCGGCCTGGGGATGCCGATCCACTCGACCCACCCGGTAAAGGAGTTGCTAGCTTCCGAGCTAGCTTGCCCTTCTCCTTGTCTGCCCACGTTTGTCTTCTCCTACCCCTATCGATCACTGCCGTCTCTCGTGTCGAACAGCCCGGGCCACTTGTTCCCGCGAGCCCTGGCGCTTCAAGAATCGTGAGGAATGGAAGACCCGTCACTCGTCGTCTCTTTTCCGACCGAACTCTTCCCGTATCAGGGTCGGTATCAGCCGGTGTATCCAGTCCAAAACACAGGTGGGCCGGTCACCCTCGTAGCTTCGATACAAGAAAGTTCCGGATCATCTAGCTCTTCTCCGCGCAAGTGCGACGAACACATGAGCAGGTGCTCGTGAGCATCGGTGTTCCCGAGCACCTGCGGCTTGATGTCTCCGAGCACGGTTCGAACCTCGTCCACGGATCGATGCCGCACGGCCCTATTCGCGGACTATCTCGGCTTCGGACTCGAGTTTCTGGAACCTCTCGGGCGTGAGTTCGACGTCGAATACTTCGGCCGTGACCTCGCTCCATCCGTGTACGAAATATAGCCAGCCGTCTTCTGTGGTGAGGGCGCGCTCCTTCTCCTGACGTCGGGCTTGATGCAGGAAGTCCAGCTCGCCCCGGTAGTTCAGCTCCCAGGCGATGCCGTTCTCCGGGAAACGCCCATCGTCGGTTATGGGCGAGCCTGGTATGTCCTTGCCCATGCCGGTAGCATTGACCACCAGAGAGCCGGCAGGTAGGTCGGACATCAGCTCGTCGCTTACTTTGGGGTCTTCGTTTTCGACGTACTCGACCTCGGTGGTTGCATCGTCCAGGCGGCCGTGAATCTCCTTGAGGGTTTCGAGGCGCTCAGATCCCCGGTTCACCATGACGATGCGCTCCGGGCGGTCGTCGGGATTCTCACGGGTCATCAGGTAGAGCGAGATCGCGGTTCCCGAACCGCCAGCCCCCAGGCACAACACCTGGCCTCCCGTTCGCCCGAAGTAGCCTTCTTGCAGGAAGGCCTGCATAGACTTACCGGCGGTTATGGGATCTTTCGCGTGACCGACCAGACGCCCGTCCCGCTTGGAGATGGAAGAGACTTCGTCAGAGAGTTTTGCATGAAAGTCGAGCTCGTCGAATAGGTCTCTGGTGGCAGAGAGTAGATTCACCTTGTGCGCCGTTACCAGGGCGCCGACGGAGAGTGGATCTTGCCGGATCTGATCCAGGGCTTCCCGGTAGAGTTCGGGTTCGGCGTGCAAGGGTAGATCTCGCCCGACTAGTCGGGCATCGCCCAGACCCAGCGCTTCGACCCAGCGGGGGAAAACCTTCATTATGGAAGACTGTCGAGTCGAGACCCCAATAAACTCCATGGTTGGAACAGATCTGGTCTCTATACGGGCTTGCTCTTGATCCCTCACGAAACCTCCTTCGCAGCGCCCGAACGGGCTTCGCGCACCGCCGCCACAAAACGACCCGCCTTCTCCCGGATACCGGCGAAATCGTCCGCCTGAATATCTTTCGCCGAAGCGAGTTCGCTTCCCGCGCCGAGAGCGACCGCTCCGGCTGCGAACCAGTCGGCCGCGTTGTCGGACGAGACCCCGCCGGTCGGCATGAACGGAACTTCAGGAAAGGGTCCGCGCAACGAACGTAGATACGAGGGGCCACCCAGGGAACCGGGAAAGATCTTCACCACATCCACGCCCAGCCGCATGGCCTTCATGACCTCGGTCGGGGTCAAAGCTCCGGCCATGGTGACCCTGTTGGTGCCCGCCATCGCAGAGAACACCTCTTCGTCGGTACCGGGACTCACGAGGAAGTCGGCACCGGCGTCCGCGGCCTCTGCCGCCTGCTCGGCGGTAAGTACCGTGCCAGCTCCCACCACCACGTCTTCTCCATAGTCACCGACCACGCCGGATATGACGTTTGCGGCATCGGGGGTGGAGTAGGTTACCTCGATGCCCGTAACCCCTGACTCTACGAGCACGTCCACCGCCCGACGACAACCCTGGGAACTCGGGGCTCGCAAAACGGCCAGAAGCCCTATGTCCACGATTTTCGCGAAAGTCTTGGTCTTATCCACTGGCGATAACCTCCTCAGGATGGCGGACTAACCTGGTTGCGCGGTTTTTCTCCAGAGACGACGCGAACGACTTCCTCGGCGGCTCCCATCCCCATGCGGTCTATCGCCTCGGTAGTCTGGGCGGATATATGCGGGGTGATGACCGTGTTCGGAGCATCCAGTAAGGGGCTCTCGTTGGCCGGTTCGGCAGCCAGAACGTCCACGGCGGCGGCACCCAGACGACCGTCGGCAAGCGCATCGGCGACGGCCTCTTCATCGAGAAGGTCACCGCGGGCGGTGTTGATGAGTACGGTTCCCGGTTGGATCCTACCCAAGAGAGCGCCATCGATTAGGGTTCCCGCGCCACCCGGCAGATGTAGGGATAGCAGGTCAACCGCCGACACCAGATCGGATAGCTCGCCCAGCGACTCTGCACCCGCTTCTTCGATCTGCTCTGGCGAGACGTAGGGATCATGGACCAGCACCCGAGAACCGAACCCGTCTTTGAGCCGCCGAGTAAGGGCGCGGCCGATGTTCCCAAAGCCAACGAGCCCGACGGTGAGGGAGCCTAGCTCCCTACCCCGAAGCGACGGGTGTTCTCCCTGCCGCACGGCCCGGTCCCCATCTACGACGTGGCGCAGGGAGGCCAGCATCAAGCCGATCGCGTGGTCGGCGACCGCCTCCGTGTTCGCGCCAGGGGTGTTGGTGACCACGATGTCCCGCTCTGAGGCAGCAGCGACATCCACCGAGTCCGTCCCGGCGCCGTAGCGGGCCACGATCTTCAGTCGAGGGGCTATATCCAGGTGGCTGCTTTTGATTGGCGCGGTTCCGGCGATCCAGGCTACAGCCTCTGCCAGCGGCTCTGACAGGGCTTCAGGGTCGTGCCCACTATCGGCCCGCACCACCTCCAGTCCGACCTCCTCCAGAAGCCCTGCGGGATCGGCGCCGCCGGAGCCGAAGGAGCGGCTGGTGACTACGACCGACGGCCTCTGCTCATCCATGCTGGAGGTCATCGAAAACCGGCTCCAATCGCTTGTAAGCGTCGAGAAAGTGCTCGTAGCGGGCGGCGTAGCGTTCCTGGCGCTCGGGGTCGGGCTCGAAGGAGGCTTCTATCTCGGAGAAGTTCGAGGCGACTTCGAAGTCGTCAAAGAGTCCCGAGCCCACACCCCCTACGACCGCAGCTCCCAGGGAGGTGGCCTCATCCCCCAGTGATCGCCGATTCACGGGCTTGCCCCAAACGTCGGCGAAGATCTGGAGCCAAACGTCGCTCCGGGCACCACCGCCTATTGCATCAATGGACCCTATCTCCTTGCCCGTCTCTTCGAAGGCGAGCAGGCACACCCGCAGGTTCATAGCCACGCCCTCCATGACCGCACGCGTTATGTGGGCCGGGCCGTGATGCTTGGCGAGTCCTATAAACGAGCCACGGGCCAGGGGGTTCCAGTACGGGGAGCGCTCCCCGAGCAAATAAGGCAGGAAGATGAGGCCCTCGTCAGCCGCCACCACTTCCGCGGCGTCACCGACCAGCGCATCGTAACGGTCCGGGGCGCGGGCGGGTGCGAGCAGGTCCGCCACCCATTCCATCGACGCGCCACCGGCCTGCATGGTCGCTGTCGGCGTAAACCGGCCCGGGACGACGTGGTCGAACGTCATGGATCTCATCTCGGGGTCCAGCAAGGGCTCGTCGGAAGCGTACTGGAGCCAGGACGAGGAGCCCAGATAGGCGTACGTCCCCGACTCCGGGGAGGTAACCCCGGCGCCAACCCCGGCGCAAGGACCGTCGCCTCCGCCTACGACCACCGGCGTGCCGGCGACAAGTCCGGTTTCGGAAGCGGCTTCTTTGGTAATACCGCCGAGCACGGTGGTAGAGGGAACTATCTCCGGCATAATGCTGACGGCTATACCGGCAGCCTCCAGGAGCTCCTCCGACCACGCCCCTTCACGCTGGTCGTAAGCGTTGGTGGCCGAGGCGTCGGAAGGGTCGGTTGCCACTTCGCCGGTCAGCCTGTATGCGATGTAGTCTTTAGGCAGGAAGAACCTCTGCATCCGCGACCACGTATCGGGCTCGTTGTCGCGCACCCACATCAGCTTGGAGAGCGAGTAGGTAGGGTTGAGACGGTGGCCGGTGATCCTGTAGCCGCGCTCCATGCCGACGCGCTCCAGGAGCTGATCGCACTCGGTCTGTGCCCGAGTATCGGCCCAGATTATGGCCGGTCTCAGTAGCTCTCCTCCGCCGTCGAGCAGCACGGCGCCCATCATCTGGCCCGAGAAGCTTACACACTCCACGTCGCCGGGCGACGCACCGGACTTTTCGAGTACGGTCCTCGTGGCGGAGACCACGGCCGCCCACCAATCTTCCGGGTCTTGCTCAACCCTGCCTCTGGTACCGTAGTCGGTGGGATACTCGACCGTCGTGGCTGCTTCGAGTTTGCCGCTCTTCGAGTAGAGAGACGCCTTGTTGCCCGTCGTACCCAAGTCATGGGCCAGGATCATGTTCGAGACCGCCTTTCCCACCCTGTGTTGCCCACACTACGCGTCGTCGGGGTTCGAGACGCTGGCGGACTCCTCGATTTCCTTGTGATTGCAAGCGTTCCTCACCACGCGGAGGCCCAGCCCTTTTCCGACCACGGGCTCGTAGTCGTGGCCGGCTGCGCCCGGATAGGCGGCCAGGAATCGGAACGGTTCCGATCCAACGTTCACGGTACGGTGCGCCCGTCCGGGCGGTATGTAGCCCGCACTACCGGGTCCTGTCTCTACCCAACGGTCCTCTTCGCCGGTGTAAAGCACCGGCCCTCCCTTGCCGGAGAGGCCCAAGCAGGGTTCACCCTCGTAGCTGGTGTGATCTTGCCCCTCGGTCATAGAGAACTCTTCCCCCACCGCACCGGGCTCGATGGTGGTGATCGAGAAAGGCACCCCACCCGACACCTCTGGCACGGGGGCCGCCGCCCGGTAAACCAGCGGATCTCCGGAACCGACGAGATCCTTAAGGCTATGCTCGTCGTGGTAGAGGCCCCCCATGTCAGAGGTTCGACGCTCGCTAACCAGACCAGGGCGCATTGTCTCGACCTGTAGCTGGTCCAATACAGCGGCGAAAGGTTCCGTCGCAATTCCCTTCTCTTCCAGATCCATAACCCCTTCCCCAACCCCAGACCGATTGCCCCTATCTGCATTCATAGTAATCCTGTAATGACATAGGGTCAAATCCCATGACCTTTCGTTAGTAGGGTTCACCGCGTTATTAATGCTGTTGGGAGCAACGCATGAAACATCGATGACCTCGCCGCCTTGGGTGTCGTTGAGGCACAGGTGGCTGTGGCGGTCGCCGAGGTCGATGCCCACGGTGACGTCAGGTTGAGACGGCATGGTCTTGGCCTCCTTCTCCGTGGATCTTTAGGCCTCGGTCGCGCGATACCCTCGGCACGATGCTCGAGGGGACCGACGCCGGTCCTTCTCATCCCACCTCCTGGTGAAACGAAGAAACGAAGGCCCCGCCTGCCGGAGCCTCGAATCGTCCGTCGAGGGCCGCCAATCAGCAACGAAACGATCACAACGCACCGAAAACGGCCCTCGACGGGGCCTTCGACCCTGTAATAGTACGACCGGTCGTGCTATTGTGCCTCCGTGGACGATAAGACGCAATCGACGCACGAGCGCATCCTCGGGCGGGGCCTGGAGATCGTCAGCGAGCGTGGCCTCGTGGGGGTGAGCATCGGCGGGCTCGCCGGGCGGGCGGGACTCTCCAAGAGCGGCCTCTTCGCCCACTTCCGC
>CAXUFZ010000172.1:0-7992 GCA_964250345.1 uncultured Rubrobacteraceae bacterium | reverse complement strand
CCCCGGCCCCCTCCTCGACCCCGCGCGCCAGGGAACGCGCCTTCACCCAGGACCGCTTCTCCGTGCCGCCGGCGGGCGGCTCCTTCGCCGCCGGGGGCCGTTCCGCCCACCCCGCGCAGCCGCCGATGGACCTGCGCGAAGCTCGCGAGCGTCTCTCCGAAGCCTCGCAGCCGCTCGCGGGGAGTCCGTCGGCCGAAGGATCGGTGGCGGAGGAGCGTCCGCCTTACGGGGAGTTGCCCGAGCGCGGGGCGTTGCCGCC
Source organism: uncultured Rubrobacteraceae bacterium (assembly GCA_964250345.1). Classification (GTDB taxonomy): domain Bacteria; phylum Actinomycetota; class Rubrobacteria; order Rubrobacterales; family Rubrobacteraceae; genus Rubrobacter_D. The sequence continues at coordinate 7,733 of CAXUFZ010000172.1, read as the reverse complement.
GCTCGAAGATTTGCGGGTCATCGGCCAGCTAGCCGCCGGCTACATCCTCGTTGAAGAGCCCGAATCCCTCTGGATTGTGGACCAGCACGTCGCCCACGAGCGGGCCATCCTCGACCGCCTCAACGACTCCGACAGCCCGGCCACCGTGCAGAGCCTGCTCGTCCCCGAGGTCGTCGAGCTCTCCCCCGGCGACGCCGAGCTGGCCGCCGAGAACCTCGAAGAGCTCTCCGTCTACGGCTTCGAGGCCGAGCCCTTCGGCCCCCGCTCCGTCCGCGTCACCGCCGTGATCTCCACGCTCGCCGACAAAGACGTCGCCGGCGCCTTCAAAGAAGCCCTCTCCGCCGTAAAAGGCACCGACCCGGGCCACCGCCGCGAGGACCGCATCCTCGCCACCATCGCCTGCCACTCCGCCGTCAGGATGGGCGACAAGATGTCCCAGCCGGAGATGCAGAGGCTCGTCCACGACTGGCTCACCAGCCGTCTGCCGGCCACCTGTCCCCACGGCCGCTCCATCTGCTACCGCATCGGCCTAAACGAGGTAGCCCGCAAGCTCGACCGGCACTAGGTTTCGTTCCTTTGGCGGGGCGAGAGGCGCCACGCTTCGACGGCCTTCGGGCCGCGGCCGGAGATCTCCACCACGTAGACCACGCGGTACAGGTCCCAGGGTTCGTGGTGCCCGATCACGACGCCCGGTAGGCGGGATTCGGTCCCTCCGCGGACCCACACCCGGTCCCCCTTCTCGTAACGATCCTCGACCACCCGAACACCTTCCGCCAATCCTCTCGGACCCGTCAGTCTAACCAGATCCCCCGGACGCGGCCCGCTTGCCTGTGTGGTTCCGCGCGTTGCCGTATAACTACCCCCGCCCAAGATCGGGGACGGGAGATCCTCTGCGCGATGCCAGGGACATACTTTTGGGGGCGCTCGCGGTCGCGGCGGCGGCCTCGACGTGGGGGACGCTCGGGATCTTCTCCAAGATGCTCTACGCGGAGGGCGTCTCGTTCGAGGCGCTCGTGGCGTTCCGGGCCGTGGTCGGGTGGATCGCGGTGATGGTCTTTCTGCTCGCGACCGGGGGGATAGGGAGGCTCAGGGTTCCGGTTCGGGATCTGGCGTTTCTGGCCCCGCTCGGGCTGGTTGGGATCGGTCTCTTCTACCTCTTCTACTTCTACACGGTCCGGGAGAGCGCCGTGGGCACGGCGGCGGTCCTGCTCTACAGCTCCCCGGCCTTCGTGGTCGTGCTGGCGTGGCTCTTTCTCGGGGAGGAACTCAACCGGACCAGGCTGCTCGCGCTCGGCCTGACCCTCGGCGGCGTGGCGCTGGTCGCGGGCGCCTACGACCCGGCTAACCTGGAGGTGAGCCCGACGGTGCTCGCGACCGGCCTGCTCGCGGGCCTGACCTTCGGCCTGTACTCGATCTTCGGTCGCCCCGTCGCCGACCGTCTGAACCCGCCCGTGATCCTCGCCTACGCCCTGCTCTTCGGTGTCGCGCTGCTGGTCCCGGCCGCCATCCCGACGCTAGGCACGCTCTCCGGGCTCTCGTTCGGCTCGTACGCCCTACTCTTCATGCTCTCCGTCGTGCACACTACGGGGGCTTTCGCGCTCTACACCTTCGGGCTCGGGCGGCTGGGCGCGGGGCGTTCGGCAATCGTGGCGACCGTCGAGCCGGTGGTCGCCGGCGTCCTGGGAGTGGTTCTTCTGCAGGAGGAGCTTACGGTGGCGAAGGTCGTCGGTGCGGCGCTGGTTATCTCGGGGGCGGTGCTGGTGCAGGTCAGGTTTCGGAAGGGGTCTTGGCGGGGCGCCGGATCAGGGCGTCCACGCTGAAGCGTCCTATCGGCGAGAGGGCGACGTGGAGGCCGAGGAGGATCAGGCCGACGTCCCGCAACGCGTCGAGCCACAGGTTAGCCTCCCCGGCCGAAGAGCCGAAGCAGCCGCAGTCTATCTGGAGGCCGCGCAGGGCCCCCTGCACGAGCGCGACGGTGAAGACGAGCATCAGGGCGTTGGTGGCCCAGGCCGAGGGCTTGGTGAAGAGGCCGGAGATCAGGTACAGGCCCAGCATGATCTCCAGGTACGGCAGCGAGACGGCCGAGAAGGTGACGAACCACTCCGGCAACCCGAGCTCGTAGGTACGGATGGATGAGGCGAGACCGCCCGGGTCGAAGGCCTTGGTCACGCCCGCCACGAGGAACACGCCGCCGAGCACGACCCTGGAGACGAGCGTCGCGTGGGAGCCGAGGAGCGGGCTCCGCAGATCGGTGACCGATTTATGGCCTTCCATAGCCAAAGCGGGTACTATGTTACCCCACGAAGCTGGCCTATCACCGCAAAGGATTCGCATGACCCGCACCTCTCCACAGAAGGGCCGCAAGCCGGGCGCGGACAAAACCGCCCCGGGCGGCAACCGGACCCTCGGGCTCGCGCTCGCCGGCGTCACGGCGCTCGTCATCGTCGCCATCGCCCTCTTCGCCGTCTTCAGCGCCACGGGCGGCGGCGGCACGGGCACCGGCAGCTTCACCCCGGACGACGAGGGTTTGATCCCGGTCGGCGAAGAGGCCCCGCCGTTTACGACCGACACGGTGGGCGGCGGCAGCGTCTCCGTTGGGGGCGACGTCCCGGGGGCGACGATGCTCGTCTTCTTCGCCACCTGGTGCCCGCACTGCAACAACGAGGCCCCGATCATCAGCGAGCTCGAAGACCGGTACGACGACCTGAACGTGGTCATGGTCGGCATAGACGGCGAGGACGACGCCGGCACGGTCCGGCAATTCGTCGAGCGGTACGACATAACGAGCCCGGCGGTCTACGTGCCCTCGTTGGGCGGCCAATACCAGGTTTCGGGCTACCCGACGACCTACGTCCTCGACGAGAACAACGAGGTCGTCGGGGCGCATTCCGGCGAGGCCCCGAGGGAAGTCTACGAGGGTTGGATCCGGGAGGCCCTCTAGGGAACATGGGAGGTACGCGATGCCTGTAGCTTTCGAGGGCGGTCGTTCGGACTATCTGCTCGGGGTGGAGGAGGAGCTCCACATCGTGGACGCCACCACGGGCGAGCTGGTGCCCCGGATCGAGGAGATCATGGCCCGGCTCCCGGACGAGCTGTGCGAGTTCGTTTCCTACGAGCTCTTCCAGTCCGTGATGGAGATAAAGACCCCCCCGTGCGCCACCGCCGCCGAGACGGAGAAGCACCTGCGCGAGCTCCGGGGCCGCGTGGGCTCCTGGGCCGCCGCCTGCGGCGCCTCGCTCGCCTCGGCCGGCACGCACCCCTTCTCCAGGTACCGCGACCAGAAGATCACCGACCAGGACCGCTACAAGCAGGTCATAAAGACCCTGCGCTGGATCGCCCAGCGCGAGGTCATCTTCGGCCAACACGTCCACGTCGCCGTCCCGGACGAAGAGCGGGTCATCGAGGCCCACAACCGCCTCTCGGAGAAGGCCCCCCTCCTGCTAGCCCTCTCGTCCAACTCGCCTTTCTGGCAGGGCTACGACACGGGCTTCGAGTCGAGCCGGGTCAAGATCTTCGAGACCTTCCCCCGTGCCGGCCTCCCCCCCGCTTTCCCGGACTACGAATCCTTCGAGTCCTACGTCGACCTCATGGTCGGCTCGGGCGCGATGGACGACTACACCTACTGCTGGTGGGACGTCCGTCCCCACGCCAAGATAGGCACCATAGAGCTCCGCATCCTCGACTCCCAAACGAGCCTCAAGTACACGACCGCCCTCACGGCCCTCACCCAGTGCGTCGTCGCCGACGCCCTCGAAGCCGGCGCCCCCCGCGGCCCCTACAACAAGGACCTCGCCGAAGAGAACAAGTGGCGCGCCTCCCGCCACGGCATGGACGCCGCCTTCTACAACGCCGAGGAAGGCACGACCACCCCCGCCAGGGACGTCGCCAGGGAGCTCGTCGAGAGCCTCAAACCCCACGCCCAGGACCTCGGCTGCGAGGGCGAGCTCGAAGGCGTCCTGGAGATCGTCGAGGGTGGCACCGGCAGCCGCCGCCAGCGCGAAGTCTACGAGAACAGCGGCGATTTCCTGGACGTCGTCGCCTTCCTCATAGAAGGGACTCGCCCGGCGCTGGCCGGCGAGCAGACGTAGTCCCGGACGGGGGAAGCTTCGTAGACCGAGCGCTTTTTCTGACCCACGGGGAGAAGATCTTGGGCGCAGCGTTCGCCGTTCTCGTCTTCCTGCCGGTGCCGTTCGTGCTGCCGGGTTACGTCGCGGCCTCCCGACACCGCTCGAACAGAAACGACCGCCGGCGGGTTGACTCTACGTCTAACTGTCTCCCGAAAGGCCCGGCCGACGCAAGCCGAGGTAGCACAACGCAATGCTCAAGATCAACCCCAACGCCGCAACAACCGGCAAGGGCGGGCCGCCCGTCTCGGGGAGGGCCTCGCTGCCCGGCACCTCGAAGCCGAATTCCTCGCAGATCGCGACCTGCCTCAAGAGCCCCCGGTCGGGCTCCACGGGCTTCGGGTAGGCGTCCCGGACCAACGCTTCGCAGCCGCCGACCACGTCGCCGCCGGTGACGATGGCGCCGTCGGCGTACAGCTTGAACGGCTCGCCGTCTACCCTCGCGGTGTAGATGGGCCCGTCCTCGGACCCCTGCGCCGCCGCCGGTGCGGCAAGGAGCGCCGCCAGCAGGGCCGTCAGCAGAGCGTGCAGGAATACTTTCCGAACACCTCTACCGCTCACGGTACCTCAGCTCCCACAAGCCGACCGGCCCAAACGCACCGACGCCGCCCGTTTATTGGCTTCCTGGAACTTCTCCACGACCCGTATCTCCCCCGCCTTGGTCTCGCTACTCCTCAAAACCCAGGCTCCAGGCGCGGTCGAGGTCGTAGTTGGAGTAGGCGCGGAAGGCGACCATCGTCTCGGTGCGGGCGACGCCGGGGACCTGCGCGATCCTCTCCGGCACAATGTCCGCGAGCCGCTCGAAGTCCGGGATGCGGACGATGACGACGAGGTCGTGCGGACCCGTGACGGAGTACGCCTCGGTGACGCCGTCGATGCCGAGCATCGCCTGGGCCGCCTCCTGCACGCGCTCCCGCTCCGTCGTGACGAGCACGATGGCCGTTACCATGCGTCCGTCCCGCTACAGGCCAAACGTTACCGTACCCTGGAGCCTGTTGTTGTCCATCGTCCGCTCGTACTCGACCGGGCCGGCCTCGACGGTGGCCTCGACGGCCTCGTCGAGCTCGCCGGGGATGAAGCCCCCGATCTCCACGGTCGCCGCCCGCCGCGGGTCGATACGGGGGATGGTCGCGGTCTTGGATTGTCGCTCGGCGTTGGTGTTGAGGATGACCTCCACGTCCACCGCGGACTCCGCCGCCTCGCCGCCGTTGCCGACGGTGACGGCGAACTCCGCCTCGTCGTCCCCGGTGAGGACGACGTTACCGTCCGGGGGCAGGCGCTGGCCGGCCACGGTCACGCTGTTGATCTGGACGCCGTGGACCGCGCTCGGATCGCTGCGGGCGCCGCCGGAGGCGGAGGCGGTGTCGAAGCCGATCTGCGCGTAGTCCATGAACGGCTGCGGCTCTTCGAGGTAGGCGCCGTCGGAGGACTGGCCCGCCTGCTCCAGGGACTCCCTCACGGCCGGGATGTAGTGGTTGGCGATGATGGAGTCGCTCGTCCTGAAGTCCTCGACGGCCGTTGCAAGCGCGTCGTTGAAGCCGCTGCCGCTGCCGGAGGTCGCGCCGGCCAGGTTCTCCGTGGCCTCCTTGCGGACGCCTAGCGCGGAGATCAGGTACGGCTGTGCGTCCTCGAACTCGATGGGAACCTCGTCGTTCTGGAGTGCTTGGGTGTAGAGCCGCTCGGAGAGGTTGGAGACGCGGCCGAGGGCCTCTTCGTCGACCATCCCGACGTCGCCGCCCGAATTCCGAAGCACGCCCTGGAGCTCGCCCCTGCCGGCGTTGGAGGAGTCGGAGAGGAGGCTGTCGGCGCTGGTGACGTACTTGCGGACCTGGGTGGATTCCTGGGTGGCGACGCAGCCGCGGGCCACGAAGAAGATGAAGCCGAAGGCGACGGCGAGGATCAGGAGCGAGCCGATCAGGGTGATCCAAGCCGGGAGTGACCGTCCGCCGCCGCGCTTCTTGGGCCTGCTCCTGGGACGCCCGGACGGCCTCTGGCGGCGGGACTTGGGGGCGGCCCTGTGGGATCTACGTTCTATACGAACACCTCGGGAAAAGTCGTGGGCGAGGGGGGACTCGAACCCCCACGGCCTCTCGGCCACTAGACCCTGAACCTAGCGCGTCTACCAATTCCGCCACTCGCCCGCAGGCCCTTCTCGGGATACCTGGCCGGGATCTCTCCCGGACGCGGGGGATTGTATCAGGACCCATCCCCCAAAGCTAACGGGCTTTTGCGGCGGTTTTCGTATCATGGGCGTGCCAAAGGCTATACAATGCCCGGAGCGTGACCGAGACCCGTTACATCGAGGGACATGGACGTTACGCGCTGGCGGAGATGATCGGGCGCGGCGGTTTCGCGACCGTCTGGCGGGCCCGCACCCTGGCCGGCCGGTGGCGCAACCGCGACGTCGCCGTCAAGGTCATCCCTGTCTACAACGCCGGCGAACGGTCGCGCGCCCTGCGCGAAGGCCAGATCGCCGAGAACCTCAAGCACAAAAACATCGTCCGCACCGTCGAGGTCATCCCAGGCGACCACGAAATTTATCTTGTAACCGAGTACGTCCCCGGTCTCCCGCTCGACGAGGCGGCCCGGGCCTACGACACCGACGAGATCACGGACTGCCTCACCCAGATCCTGGAAGCCCTCGTCTACGCCCACGGCGAGGGCATCATCCACCGCGACATAAAACCCCAAAACGCCCTGGTGGACAACAACGGCCGCGTGAAGCTCACGGACTTCGGCGTCGCCTTCCGGGCCGGGGACACGCGGCTGACGCGGGTCGGCTTCGCCGTCGGCACGCCGGGCTACATAGCGCCCGAGATCCTGGACGGCGCCGATCCAACCGCGCTTACGGACATCTACGCCGTCGGCGCCACCGCGAGGACCTTGCTCGCCCGCCAGCCCCACGAGCCGCCGCGCCGGCTGCGCGAGTTCGTGGACCGGGCGACGTCCCCGAACCCGGCCCACCGCCCGCAGAGCGCCTGGGCCGCCATGAAGCTCCTGACGGGCAGGAAAATGTCCGCCGGAGGCCTCTCCCGGACGGGAACCAAGGCCCCGGTCAGGCTGTCCGAAAACTTCAAGGACGGGGCGCTGCGCCTCGTGAACGGCCTGACCGCTGGAGCCCTCGGGTACATGCTCGGGTCGTCGCTGCTCATGGACAGCGGGTCGGCGGTCGGGATCGCGGCCGGCCTCGGGGTTCTCGCGTACCTGCTGCCGCGTCTGGGGGCTTTGGGCGTCATCGTGGCGCTGGCCGTGATCCTGCTGCAGAGCAACGCGAGCCTCGGGCTCTCGATGCTCGTGCCGGTCCTTGGCGGCCTCTGGATAGCCGGGGCCGGCGCCGCGAGCGGGGACGTCAGGAGGCTGCCGCTGGGGCCGGCGCTCGCCGTGCTGGTCACGGCCTTCGCGGGGCTAGGCGCCGGGCTGCCGTTGCTCTTCGGGGCGCTCATGCGGCCCCTGGCGGCTGGTCTCTCGGCGGCGGCCGGGGCCCTTGCCATGATCTGCTACGAGCTCACCGTCAGGGACACGGGCCCATTCTCGGAGATACCGTACATCGGAGCGAAGTTCTATACGGTCCCGACGCGGTTCGGGGTTGACCAGTTGTGGGAGCGGGCC
>CAXUFZ010000171.1:0-8014 GCA_964250345.1 uncultured Rubrobacteraceae bacterium | reverse complement strand
CACGACGTCCACCACGAGCACCACACGGCCCCCACCGCCATCCTGGGCCTCGGGGTCTTCGTGAACGTGGCGCTCCTGCTCTACGTCCTGGTCACCGACCTCCAGGACCTGGCCGCCGGAGAAGCCACGTTCAGGTCGAGCGTGGTCGTGGTCTGTATCCTGATGCTGCTGGTAGGGCTCGCGCTCTACTTCGTGAACAACCTGGCCCAGCGCAGGCTCGACCCGTCGCGGGGGAGCGGCGGGCAGGGAGGAGAGTAATGACCCACGTTCTCGTCGCCACGGACGGCTCGGAGCAGTCCCTCAAGGCCGCCCGCTACCTGCGGGACCTCCTCGACCCGGCCTCGGTGGAGAAGATCAGCATCATAGCCGTGGTCCGCCCCCTGGCCGCCGTCCCGTTCGCGAGCGACTTCGGCGAGGAGGATCACGCCGCCCAGCAGGCGGAGGTGGACCCGACCGGCTACTCGTTCCAGCGGGCCGCCCGCGAGGCCGTGGACCGCGTGGCCCGGGAGGTGGGGGACATGACCGAGAACGTCGAGACCACCGTCCGCGCCGGCACGCCGGCCGACCAGATCATCCGCGCCGCCGACGAGCTCGAAGCCGACCTCATAGTCATCGGTGGCCGCGGCAAGGGCGCCATGGAGGCCATAGTCCTCGGCAGCGTCGCCTACCGCGTCCTCCACCACGCCCCCTGCCCCGTGCTGGTCATGCGGTAGGGAACGAAGCGCCTAACCGGGGAGCGCCGCGAGCAGCCTATCGTTCTCTTTAGGTCCGCCGATGGTGACCCGGCTCCAGCCGACCGGATAACCCAAAGCCTCGCCCTCGCGTACGAGCACGCCGGTCTTCTCGAAGAGCGCCGGCTTCGCGCCGACCATGACGAAGTTGGTGTGGGAGGGGACGTACTCCAGGTCTGCGGCCCCAAAAGCCTTCTGCACGCGCTCGCGTTCGCGCCTCATCAGGTGCGACCTCTCCGCGATGGCCTTTGGCTGGCCCAGAGAGGCCGTCGCCGCGGCCTGACCGGCCTGGTTCACAGAGAACGGGACGTGAGCGCGCCAGACGTAATCCGCCAGCGTCTCCGGCGCTATGCCGTAGCCGACCCGAAACGCGGCAAGCCCATGCACCTTCGAGAACGTCCTGGTGGCGACGACGTTCTCCGATTCGAGCACCAGGTCGTGGGAGCCTACGTACATCGGGTCGTCCACGAACTCGTAGTAGGCCTCGTCCAGGATCAGGAGCACTCCTTCCGGCAACGCCTCGGCGAATCGGCGCACCTCCGAGAGCGGGTGGTACGTGCCGCTCGGGTTGTTCGGGTTGCACAGGACGACGGCCCGCGTCTCCGGCGTGACGGCCGCGAGCAGCGCGTCCAGGTCGGCCCGGTGGTCCCCGTCCAGCTCGACCTTGCGGACGTCCAGGCCGACGACTTTGGCCGACGAGACGTAGAACGGAAAAGAAGGCCACGGTATCACGACGTCGCCCGGGCGTTCGAGAACCTGCATCAGGTCCACCAGCGTCTCGCTGGAGCCGTTGCCGACGACGACGTTCTGCACCCCAACGCCCGGATTTGCGCGGGCTATGGCCTCGCGCAGCGGGCCCGAGTCGCGGTCGGGGTAGCGCCCGGCGCGCGACAAAGATTCGACTATCGCCTGCTTGGCCTCTGGGAGCGGGCCGAAGGAGAGCTCGTTCATCGTCAGCTTCACGTACGCGTCCGAGCCGCGGTCCACCGAGATCTCTTCGCGCAGCCGCGGCGGGTCGAACGGGCGCATGGCGTCGAGAACCGACCTGAACCTCATAAGATCTCCGATCCAACTAGAAACGACGAACACCCGAAAGATAGCCCCCAATCTCGCGTACCGCAACGCGCCGTGGGGACGATTTTAATGAAGAATTTGGTTCAGGAAGCGTTTGGTGCGGTCGTGCTCGGGGTTGACGAAGAAGTGCTCGGGGGGGCCGACCTCGACGATGCGGCCCCCGTCCATGAAGACGACCTTGTCGGCGACGCGGCGGGCGAAGCCCATCTCGTGGGTGACGATGACCATCGTCATGCCGCCGCGGGCGAGGTCGGCCATCGCCTCCAAAACCTCGTTGATCATCTCCGGGTCCAGGGCGCTGGTCGGCTCGTCGAAGAGCATTATCTTCGGCTCCATGGCAAGGCCGCGGGCTATGGCGACGCGCTGCTGCTGCCCGCCTGAGAGGCTCTCGGGGTACTTGTCTGCCTGCTCCGGGATGCCGACGCGTTCGAGCAGCCGCGAGCAACGCTCGTCCGCGTCCCCCCGCGAGACGCTTTTGACGCGAACCGGGGCGAGCTTGATGTTCTGGGCGACGGTCATGTGCGGGTAGAGGTTGAACTGCTGGAAGACCATCCCGATCTCCGAGCGCAGCTTGTTGATGTCGGTCTTCGGGTCGTGGACCGGGAAGCCGTCCACCGTGAGCTCGCCTGAGGAGACCTCCTCCAAGGCGTTTATGCAGCGGAGCAGCGTGCTCTTGCCGGACCCCGAAGGCCCGATGACGACGACGACCTCACCTTCGTCCACGGTGAAGTCTATGTCTCCGAGGACCTGGAAGTCTCCGAAGAACTTGTCCACGTTGCGGAACTCGATGATGCTCACGGCGCCCCCGGATCGTGTAACGTGCGGTGTAGAATAGCGCAAGGGAACGCGAAATCCATCAGGGGGTATCTTGGACAGTCTCTTCGACGCCGCGGAGGGCGGCGAGGACCGCGAGAAAAGGCTTGGGGAGCTGGCCCGCCAGGTCTCGGTCTGCACCAAGTGCGACCTGGCGATGAGCCGGACGAACACGGTCTTCGGGACCGGAGACCCCCACTCGCCGCTGATGCTCGTCGGCGAGGGGCCCGGCGAGAACGAGGACGCCACGGGCCTGCCCTTCGTCGGCCGGGCCGGCAAGCTGCTCGACGACATCCTGTCTGCGGTGGACCTGACCCGCGACCAGGTCTACCTAACCAACACCGTCAAGTGCCGCGCCGCCGTCGAGGAGGGCGGCCGGATGCGCAACCGCCCGCCCAAGACCGGCGAGATCCGGGCCTGCAACCCCTACCTCCAGGGCCAGATGGAGGCGGTGAAACCGCAACTCGTCCTCTGCCTCGGTGGCCCCGCCGCCAAAACCCTCATAGACAAAGACTTCCGCATAACCAAGGACCGCGGCAAGTGGTACGACCTCGACAACGGCGCCCGCGCCATGGCGACCTTCCACCCGGCCTACGTCCTCCGCCAGCGCGGCGACGACCTCGACAACACCAAACGCCTCGTCTGGAAAGATATCCAGAACGTCTACGCCGAATACCAGAAGGCGATGGAGGAGCGGGGATAACTGCGCCGCCCGTCTAAAGCCCTCCGACCCAACCGTCGACAACCCTATAGCGCGCCGAACGGTCAGGGGATCGTTCCGATGGGCGTTGTGATCTTTTGTGATACATTGGGTTGGCAGGGGGCTTTGCGGCGGTGATCCGAAGTTTGGACTGGGGTCCGAAGCGCTACCGTTGACGGCGAGAGACATGACAGACGTCGAGCGGAGGAGGTACGCGAGATGAGTGAGGCGAAGCCGGCGCCGAGCGAGAAAAAGCGCATCGAAGACCTCGCAGCGGAAGAGCAGCGGGTGCTGGAGCGCGGCGACATAAACGAGATCGCCGACTTCTACGATCGCACGGACACCGGAGACCTGCCGTGGGAGCCGGTCGACGACGTGATCCTGGGGCCCGAGCTGGAGCAGATCTCCATCCGGCTACCGAAGGAGGACCTCGACGCGCTTCGGCGGCGGGCGGCGAAGAGCGGGGTCGGGTACACGACGCTTATACGCATGATCGTCCGCGCCCACCTGAACAACCCGCTGACGTACTGAGAAAGGCCTGGAGTGCCGGCCGGGCCGGCCGGGGTCCTCTTCCGAAAGCCGTAAAGATTCTCATACCCGGATCTGACCTTGCCTGTTATTATGGCTGCAACAGTAGTCTTAAACCGTCGTGGAAGGGCCCTGCGTAACGTGGTAAGCACAGTCTCCGGCAGCCGAATGATGGACAGCATGGACAAGGATATTCTGAACCGCATCCAGCGCGAGGTGCCGCTGGAGCGGGAGCCCTTCGCGGCCATCGGGCGCGAGCTCGGGATCGCGGGGGACGAGGTGATCCGGCGCATCGAGGCGCTCAAGCGGGCGCGGGTCATCCGCCAGATCAGCGCGATCTTCGACACGCGCGTCCTGGGCTACCAGTCGACGCTCGTAGCCGCCACGATCCCGGCCGACAAACTGAACGAGGGCGCGAAGGCCGTGAACTCCCACCCCGGCGTCACCCACAACTACGAGCGCAACAACGATTTCAACCTCTGGTACACGGTCGCCGTCCCGCCGGACTCGCGCCTCGGCCTCGAAGGGACCGTCGACGTCCTGCACCACATAAGCGGCGCCGAGAAGACGCGCATCCTCCCGACCTTGAAGCTGTTCAAGATCGGCGTCACGCTCGACATGAACAAGGGTGCTACGGCGAAGAAGGAGGCCCCGCAGTACGGCGAGGCCGACCGCCAGAAGGCCGACCGGAACGTCTCCGAGGACGACAAGGCCGCCATCCGGGCGCTGCAGGAGGACGTGCCGCTGACGCCGCGGCCTTTCGACCTTTGGGGGCGGCAGGTCGGGCTCTCCTACGAGGAGCTTCTGGAGCGGGCCCACGACCTGAAGGAGCGCGGGATCATGCGCCGCTTCTCGGCCGTGCTCTACCATCGCAAGGCGGGCTTCCGCGCCAACGCGATGGGCGTCTGGAAAGTGCCCGAAGAGCGCATCGAGGACGTCGGCAACGCCTTCGCCCAGTACCAGGCCGTCAGCCACTGCTACGAGCGCCCGACCTACGAGGACTGGCCCTACTCCGTCTTTTCGATGGTCCACGGCCGCAGCGTCGAGGAGTGCGAGAACGTGCTCGACGCGATGGCCGAGGAGACGGGTATCGCCGAGCGCGACTCCCTCTACTCCACCCGCGAGTACAAGAAGACGCGCGTGCGGTACTTCACGCCGGAGATGGAGGCCTGGGAACGCCTCTACGCCGGCGTGCTGAGATAGAGGTTCTCAGGCTTTCAGGTTTTGGGGCACTAAGCGGTGCGCGGCCCGGGGTCCGCAATCGTAACCCGTATCGGCCGTCAGGCGTCGCGGTCAAGGTGGCCTCTTTCCACCTCTCTTGAGAACCCAAGAACCTCAAAGCCTTCTTCCCCCAACGACCGATGTGCCGATCGGGAGTCGCTTTGTTGACCTGGGCCCTCCTGGTGGCGCTGCTCGCGGCGTTGCTCGCCGGTATCGTCACGGGGCTGACCGGGTTCGGATTGGCGCTTGTTAGCACGCCGCTTCTACTCTTCGTCTACGAGCCGCGGACCGTGGTGGTGCTAACGGCGGTCTTCTCGGTGGTCATCAGCGTCGCCATCGTCTGGGATTCCTGGCGCGAGGCGCGGCGGCGGTTGTCGTTGGCGCTCCTCATCCCGGGTATCTTCGGGGTCGTGGCCGGGGTGGAGGTTCTGCGGGCTGTGAACCAGGACTACGTGCGGCTGGCGGTGGGGGTTGTGGTGGTGCTGTCGGCGGGACTCCTCATCAGGGACGTCCGCCTGCCGGGCGCGAACACGCGGTGGGGGCCCGTGGTGGCGGGCTCGACGAGCGGCGCGCTCTCGACGTCCACGGGCCTCGCCGCCCCCCCGATCGTGCTGCTCCTGGCCTCGCGCGGCCTGTCGAAGCACGAGTTCAGGAGCACGAGCGCCCTCTTCTTCCTCCCGATGAGCGTCGTCGGCATCGCCGTGCTCGCCCTGCGCGGCGTCGTCGAGGTCGGGCACCTCCCGCTCGCGGCGGTCCTGGTCCCCGCCGCCCTGGCGGGGAAAGCTTTGGGAACGGCCGCGTTGAAGCGGGTCTCCGAAAAGGCTTTTCGGGCGATCAGCCTCGGCCTCGTCATCTTTACCGGCGTCCTGGGCGTGGCGACGGCCGCCTGGGCCCTGGCGGCCTAGATCGCTCAACCCCGAAACCGAACCGGGCCGAACGCCGGGAAGTGTAAGGCCGGCCACTTATCCTTCGGTTCTGCGGTTGGTAGAGTTAACGGCCTTGTAACCCCGGACCCGAGGAGCCGACGCGGTGTCGATGCGCAAAATGTTTGTCGCCACCGCGGCCGTTGCGGTGGTCTTGGCGCTCGCGTTCGACGCCGTGACCTGGGCCGTGACGGAGAGCAGGCTGCTGTACGACGTCGAGCAGGGGATCGAGACGGACGCGGAGGGACGCCGGTTCGTGCCCGACGCGACCGGCCTCGGCCATGAGGGTTACGTCAAGGGCGCCAACGGCGGTGGCGTCGCGGTGGTCGCGCCCGGTTACGGCGGGGCGGGCAAGGCGCTGAGGTTCCCCCGCCGGTGCGACCCGAACGTCAGCACCTGCCCCAAGGCGATGATTCAGGCCGTGAAGGCGAACCCGGACGATCTCAACCCGGGGCTCAGGCCGTTCTCGTTCGGGGCGGCCGTGCTGATCAGGGGCCAGGACCAGCTCACGCTCAACGGCGGCGGGATGAACGTCGTGCAGAAGGGCTTGATCTCCGACCCGGACGGTCAATGGAAGCTGCAGGTCGACGGCCCGACGCCCGACACGGCCCTGCCGGGTTGCGCGGTACGCGACAAGCCCGCAGGCCAAAGTACCACCGTGTACCGCCTGGTCACGGCGAAGGACGTTGACCCCACCACCCCCGAGGTTGACGGTATCGCCGACGGGAAGTGGCACAGGATCGTCTGCAAGATCGAAGACAAGGAGACCAGCGGCCGTCTGCAGGACCGCCTATCTATCCTCATCGACGGCCAGACGAACAACTACAAAGACTACGCGGAGATCGGCGCGATCGGCAACAGCGCCCCGGTAAGCGTCGGCGCCAAGTGGCTCCCGGCGCCCGGAGAGCCCAAGAGGCGCCAGATCAACGACCAGTTCCACGGAACCCTGGACGACGTCTTCTTCCGCCTCGACTGAGGGGCGCCCGGCTCGGGGTGACCCTGGCGCCGGGCGGGTACATAATTGGCCGGGTTGGGATACGTACGAGGAGGCCAAAAGTGGCGACGATAAGGGTTGGGGCGCAGATCCAGCCGCAGCACGCGGAGTACCGGCAGATGCGCGAGGCGTGGCTGGGGGTGGAGGAGGCCGGGGCCGACACGCTGTTCACCTGGGACCACTTCTACCCGCTCTACGGCGAGCCGGAGGGCAAGCATTTCGAGTGCTGGACGCTCCTGGCGGCGATGGCCGAGGCGACGGAGAGGGTCGAGTTCGGGGCGCTGGTGACGTGCAACTCGTACCGGAACGCGAACCTGCTCGCGGACATGGCGAGGACCGTGGACCACATCTCCGGCGGGCGGCTCATCCTCGGGATCGGCTCGGGCTGGTTCCAGAAGGACTACGACAGCTACGGCTACGACTTCAAGACGGCGCCCGACCGGCTGCGGGACCTCGACGCGGCGATGCCGGTCATCGAGGAGCGGCTCGGCGTGCTCAACCCGCCACCGACGCGAGACGTGCCGGTCATGATCGGGGGCGGTGGCGAGAAGGTGACGCTGCGCATCGTCGCCGAACACGCGCACATCTGGAACTATTTCGGGAGCCCGGAGGAGATCGGGCGCAAGAACGGCATCCTCGACGACTGGTGCGAGAAGGTGGGTCGGGACCCCTCGCAGATCGAACGCTCCACCCTTATCAACGCGGATCAGATCCCCAACGCCGACGCCTACGTCGAGAACGGCATCACTCACCTCATGGTCGGCTCCACCGGCCCGGACTACAACCTGGGCCACCTGCGAGAGCTCGTCGCCTGGCGCGACGACTACCGCGAGCGCAACCCGGAGGTGCTGGCGGGGTAGTCGCTCCGCTTCGCTGCGCTCCCGGGAGTCGGGAGGCGCTCGCTCCGCTCGCTTCGGGAGTCGGGAGTCGGGGGTTCGGCGCCGCCCGCGGCGGTCGCGCGTCGGCCCGATTTGGCGGGTCCCGGGGCGCGGGCGGGTTTGAAACCCGCCCCTACACAGGGGTAGGGGAC
>CAXUFZ010000170.1:937-8030 GCA_964250345.1 uncultured Rubrobacteraceae bacterium | reverse complement strand
GCTCCGCGGCATCGGGCCTCGCGGTCGCGGGCTTTTTCGACCGGCCGCAGGCGCCGACGAAGCCGTCGAAGAGCGGGTGCGGGCGGAGGGGCCGGCTCTTGAACTCGGGGTGGAACTGGCTGCCTATAAAGAACGGGTGGTCCTTGAGCTCGGCGATCTCGACCAGGCGCCCGTCCGGCGAGGTGCCGCTGAAGACCATGCCGGCCTCCTCCAGCGCGTCGCGGTAGGCGTTGTTGACCTCGTAGCGGTGGCGGTGGCGCTCGTGGACCTCGTCGGCGTCGTAGACCCGGGAGGCCAGGGTTCCCGGGGCGATCTTGCACGGCCAGCGCCCGAGGCGCATCGTCCCGCCCATGTCCACCCCGACCTGGTCCGGCATGATGTCTATGACCGGGTGCGGCGTGTCCTGCTCGAACTCGGTGGAGTTCGCCATCTCAAGCCCCGCCGCGTGCCGGGCGAACTCGATGACCTCTATCTGCATCCCGAGACACAGCCCGAGGTAGGGAGTCCCCGTCTCCCGGGCGTACCTGGCTGCCTCGATCTTGCCCTCCGAACCCCGGTCCCCGAAGCCGGGCAGCACCAGCACGCCGTCCGCCGCGGCCAGCCGCGTCTCCGCGCTCCCGGAATCCTCCAGCGTCTCGGAGTCCACCCAGTCCAGGTCCACCTTCAGGCCGTGCGCACCGGCGGCGTGGCCGAGGGCTTCCACGACGGAGAGGTAGGCGTCCTGGAGCTTGATGTACTTGCCGATGATGGCGATCCTGACGGCCCGCTCCGCCTCCAGCGTCCGCGCGACCAGCGTCCGCCACTCGTCCAGGCGGGCCGGCGGCGCGTCGAGGCCGAGCTTCTCAAGGACGAGGGCGTCCAGACCCTGGTCGTGGAGGTTCAGGGGGATGGCGTACAGGGTCGGGGCGTCCTCGGCGGGGATGACGGAGTCGAACTCGGTGTCGGCGAAGAGGGCTATCTTCTTCCTTATATCTTCGCTCATCGGGCGGTCCGCGCGGCAGACGAGGACGTCGGGGCTTATGCCGATCTCCCGCAGGCGCTGGGCCGAGTGCTGGGTCGGCTTGGTCTTGAGCTCGCCGGCCGCCTCGATGTAGGGCACGTAGGAGACGTGGACGTAGAGCACGTTCCGGCGTCCGACGTCGTTACGGAACTGCCTGATGGCCTCGAGGAACGGCTGGCTCTCGATGTCGCCAACGGTGCCGCCGATCTCGGTGATCACGACGTCGTTGTCGTGACCGAGCCTCCCTATCCTGTTCTTGATCTCGTTCGTGATGTGCGGGATGACCTGCACGGTGGCCCCGAGGTAGTCCCCCCGCCGCTCCCGGCTTATGACCTCCCAGTACACGCTCCCCGTCGTGACGTTCGAGAGCCGCCCCAGGTTCTCGTCCAAAAACCGCTCGTAGTGCCCGAGGTCGAGGTCCGTCTCGGCCCCGTCCTCGGTGACGAAGACCTCGCCGTGCTGGTAGGGGTTCATCGTCCCCGGGTCCACGTTGATGTACGGGTCGAACTTCTGCAGCACTACCCTGTAGCCCCGGCTCTTGAGCAGCATCCCGAGCGCCGCCGCCGTCGTCCCCTTGCCGATGGACGACACGACCCCGCCCGTGACGAAGATGTACTTGGTCTCACTCACTCACACCACGCTCCCGAAAACGCAACCAACGTATAGCCCCTACCTCCCCTGAACAGGCGGAAAAAAGAACCGCGCCCCGGAGCGACGCGCGCACGCCGCCGAACGGCGACCGTAGAATCCGCGATCGAACGTTTCAACATCACGGAACACCATACTACCGTCCCCGCACGGAAAGTTAAATAGCCACGACCGCAAACGGCTGGACGGCCCCGAAAGCCCTCATGAGATCACCGTCGTTTACGGCGGCGGAACGCCAAGATCCTTGCAGATTTTGCGTGCCAGGTTGTTCGTGATCTCGGAGTGCCGGGGCACCGCGGCGCTCCTTCCGGCCGCCCGGTTCACGTACATGGTGTGCCGTCCCACCTCCCGAAGAAACTCGCAGCCCCGGTCCTTGAGGTGGTCGAGGAGCTGCCGGCGCTTCACATCCCTATCGGCTCGCGCACGATGTCGCCGCTACCGAACTCGGTCCGGGTCAGTTCCCTGTTCGCATCCAGGACGTCGGCGACGGCCTCTCTCAGGCTCTCTCACGAGCCTCCTCAAGAGTGCGCTCCTGGGCGTTTGCGCCGGGCAGCTCCTCGACGTCACCCGTCCACCAACCCTCATCCTGCTGGTAGACGGCCGTGAACGGCCCCGGGTTCGCTCCCGCGGAGGTCGCAGCAGGGTTGTTGACGATAAAGCTGGTGAGCTCGCGTGGATCTATCCCCAATGCGCCGGCTATCTTCGTGAGGGTGCCGATGCGGGGACGCGAGATCTCACCCTTCTCCAAGCGGACGACGCCGGTCGCCGCAATGCCGGACATCTCCGCCAACTTCTCCTGACTCCATCCCCGCCCCCCCCTGTGGAACCGTATCGTCTCGCCAACCGCCTGGCCCACCGCGTTCATGCTCTCCTCCCGTCTCCACTCTGGATCATGTTTTAGCAGCAGATTTTGAGATAAAAGGCGAGAAAATGCCAGTTGGTCTTCGCGGAACGCTCTTACCAAACGTTTGTTGTATTATGCAAATTACGAGTGGGTGAGGAGTTCGGAGGCGTGGGCGAGGGAGGCGTCGTCTATGCGGCCGGAGAGCATCCGGGCCATCTCTTTTAGGCGGTCTTCGCCGCTCACCTGGGTTATGCGGGTGATGGTGCGGCCGGCGGACTCTTCTTTGGCGACGACGACGTGGGAGGCGGCTTCGGAGGCGATCTGGGGCAGGTGGGTTATGGTGAGCACCTGGTTGCGCTCCCCGAGCTGCCGGAGTTTGGCGCCGACGGCGGTCGCCGTCTCGCCGCCGATGCCGGCGTCGACCTCGTCGAAGACGTAGGTGGCGCCCGGCTCGACGCGTTCCTGGGCGAGGCGGATGGCGAGCATGACGCGGGAGAGCTCGCCGCCCGAGGCGTAGCGGCGTACGGGCAGTTCCGGCTCGCCGGGGTTCGGGCGGATCACGAACTCCACCCGCTCGACGCCCGTCGGCCCCGGTTCGGCGGCGACCAGCTTTGCCCCGAACTCCGTCCGGCCGAGGTTCAGGCCCGCGAGGTGCTTCTGGACCTTGGCGGCGAGCTTTCTGGCGGCCTTCTGTCTTCCGGTCGAGATCCCGCCGGCCAGCTCCCCGAGGCGACGCTCGCCGTCGGACAATCGGTTCTCCAGGTCGGCGGTCTCCTCGTCGAGGTTTTCGAGGCGGTGAAGGCGCGAGCGGGCGTCTTCGAGGTAGCTTTCGACGTCGCCGTACTTGCGCTCCAGGGCGCGCAGGGCGGCTATGCGGTCCTCCACAACCTCCAGGCGGTTCGGGTCCGCTTCCAGTTCCTCGACGTAGGAGCGGAGCTCGTAGAGGACGTCTTCGAGCTCGGCGGAGAGGCCGCCCAGGCGCTGCACCAGCCCGGAGAGGCCCTCGTCGTGGCGGAGCGCCGTCTCCAACTCGCCCGAGGCGCGCGCGACGGAGTCCAGGGCTCCCGCGCCCTCGTCCGAGGAGAGGGCCGAGGTCGCGGCGGCGGCGGCCTGCATCAAGTCGGTGACGTTGCGGAGGCGGTCGCGCTCGCGGGCGAGGTCGTCGGCCTCCTGGGTGCTGTAGTCCGCGGCTTCGAGCTCGGAGACCTGGAAGCGCAGGAAGTCCGCCTCGCGCAGGCGGGCCTCGCCGGAGGCCCGGACCTCCGAGAGCTCCCGCCGGTCGCGCTCGACCGCGCGCCACAACTGTTCGCGTTCGCGGCGGGCCCGGAGGACTTTTTTGTCCAGAAAGTCGTCGAGGATGGCGAGTTGTTCCGACGGTTCCGTCAGGCGGGCCTGCTCGCGTTGGCCGTGGTAGGAGACGAGGCGTTCGCCGAGGGCGCCGAGGGCGCGGACGGGAACGGAGACGCCGCCGACGAAGCAGCGGGAGCGGCCCTCGTCCGTCAGGGTGCGGCGGAGGACCAGGCCGTCTTCGGCGTCCACCTCTTCGGCGAGGTCGCCGAGGGCTTCGGAGAGGAGGTCGGGGCCGGTGTCGTCGGGGAGGACGAAGGTGCCTTCGATGGTGGCCTTGCTCGCGCCGGCGCGGACGGCTTCGGAGCGGGCGCGGCCACCAAGGAGGAGTTGCAGGGCCGTCGCTAGCAGCGTCTTGCCGGCGCCGGTCTCGCCGGTAATGGCGTTCAGGCCGGGGGAGAGTTCGAGGGTGGCGCGTTCTATCAGGGCCACGTTCTCCACGGAGATCTCCGTGAGCATTACAGGAAGGTCCTCCGAACCGCCCGCCACCAACTCCAGTCGTCCGTCCGCCCTATTCTAACGCTCGACCGCGAGAGCCTGACGTCGAGCCTCCCGCCCTCCGGCACCTCGACCGGCTCCGCGCCGTCCACGGAGAGCAGGGCCTCGCGGCCGACGACCGTGAGCTCGACGACCTGGTCTTCGCCCAGGACCAGCGGGCGGCTGACGAGGGCGTGGGGGGCTATGGGGACGAGCACGTAGCAGCCGGCGTCGCCCGAGATGATCGGGCCTCCCGCGGAGAGCGCGTACGCCGTCGAGCCCAAGGGCGTCGCCGCGATAAACCCGTCGCACCGAAACGCGAACAGCTTCTCCCCGCCGATGGAGACGTCGACGGAGACGAGCTGGTGCGGGAGTTTCTTTATGAGGACGGCGTCGTTGGCGGCGAGCAGGGGGCCGTCCCCCCCCACCCCGGAGACCTCGAGCATCTTGTATTCCTGGACGTTCATCCCGCCGTTCAGAACCTTCTCGACGCCGGCCTCCATCTCTTCCGGGAGCATCCCGGACATGAACCCGACCTTGCCGAGGTTCACCCCGATCAGGGTGTTCTCCGGGTACATCCTCGCCGCCTTGAGCATCGTCCCGTCCCCGCCGAGCACGAAGACCAGATCCGCGTCCACAGCCCCGTCGGGCTCCCCCTGCGGCCTCACGTCCGCGACCTCGACCCCGCGCTTCTCCAGAAGCGACACCAGCCGCCCCGAGTGCCCGTCGTCCACCTTCGGGTTCGCGACAATGGCGACCCGCCGCACCTCGCCAGGCCGCGACCGCTCAGGCATCCGCCACCACCTCCCGCACGCGTTCTTCGTCCAGGGCAACCGGCGCGCCCTGAAGCAGATGTAGCGGATACTCCCGGTTGCCGGATCGGCGCCCGGCGACCGCGGCCCGCGCCACGCCCGTCGCGCCGAAGCCCAGGGCGGCGAAGGCGTCAGCGACCTCCAATACGACGCCGGCCTTGACCTCCGGGTCCCGCACCAGCCCGCCGCGACCGACCAACTCGGGCCCGGCCTCGAACTGCGGCTTGACGAGCACGACCGCCTCGCGCAGGGAGGGCGTGGTCGATAGAAGGCCTGTCAAAGCGACGCGCAGCGAGATAAAGGAGAGGTCGGCGACGAGCAAGTCGGGCTCGAAGGGCAGGTCGTCCCGCGTGAGGTGCCGGACGTTGGTCCGTTCCATGACGGTTACGCGTGGGTCTTGACGGAGGGACCAGGCGAGTTGGCCGTAGCCGACGTCCGCGGAGATCACGCGCCGCGCCCCGCGCTGGAGGAGAACGTCGGTGAAGCCGCCGGTGGAGGCGCCGGCGTCGAGGCACGATCTCCCTTCTACCGCTACACCGAACTCCTCGAAAGCGGCGTCGAGCTTCTCGCCGGCGCGGGAGACGAAGCGGTCGCGGGCGGCGACGGAGAGGGATTCGTCTGATGAGAATCTCGAACCGGCTTTGGTGACGACGCGGTCGTTCACGCGGACGGCGCCGGCCAGGATCATGCCCTGCGCCCGGCTGCGGGTCTCGGCGAGGCCCCGCTCGACGAGCAGGGCGTCCAACCGCTGCGGAGGGGCGCTCATGCGGGCCGGCTAGCTCCCCCGGTGGCGCACGAAGAGGGCCATCTCCTCGAGCCCGGAGGTGTCCCCGTCCACCCGCGCCAGCGCCGCCAGCGCCCGCTCTACGGAGGCGTCGGCCTCCCGCCTCGCGCCGTCGAGGCCCAAGACCCCGCCGCAAGGGGCCCTGCCCTGCACCGCCGCCCAGCCCCCCCTCTTGCCGAGCTCCTCGCGCGTGGCGGTGACGTTCAAGAGATCGTCCACGATCTGGAAGCACAGCCCGAGCTCGGAGGCGTAGTCGCTGACGGCGTCCTGCTCGTCGCCCCCGGCCCCGGCCAATAGCGCGCCGATGCGGACGGAGGATTTTATGAGGGCGCCGGTCTTGAACTTGTGGATGAGGTGCAGGGTCTCGGGGTCGGTCTCGTCGCCGTAGCCAGTCTGCTCCATGTCCACGACTTGGCCGCCGACCATCCCGTTTACCCCCGTCGAGCCGGCGAGCTCGCGGACGACCTCCAGGACCTGCTCGCAGCCGGCCTTCTGGTGGATCGTGATAAGGGCGAGCGCCTCGCCGAAGAAGGCGTCGCCGGCCAGGATCGCCATGGCCTCGCCGTACTTTTTGTGGGCGGTCGGCCTGCCGCGGCGGAAGTCGTCGTCGTCCATGGCGGGCAGGTCGTCGTGAATGAGGGAGTAGGTGTGGATGAGCTCTATCGCCGCGGCGGAAGGGAGCACGCGGGCCGGCTCGGAGCCGAAGATCCAGGCCGTCTCCATGCACAGCGTCGGCCGCACCCGCTTGCCCCCGGCGAGCATCGAGTACCGCATCGCCTCCTCGAGCCCGGCGAGGCGCGGCTCGTCGGTGAAGCTCAGGCCGTGCAGGTACGCCTCGAAGCCTTGCCTGTGGGACTCCCACCGGACCTGGGTCGCGCTAGGCACGGCCGACCCCGCCGAAGGTCCTGCCCTCGGCCCCCCGCAGTACGCCGCCCACGAACGCCGGCGCCTCGTCGCTGGAGAAGCCCTTCGCAAGCTCTACGGCCTCGTTGACGGCCACGTCGGGAGGGACGTCGTCGACGTGGAGCATCTCGTAGAGGGCGAGGCGCAGGATGGAGCGGTCCACGGCGCTCATGCGGTGGACGGGCCAGCCGACGGAGACCTCCGAGAGCAGGGCGTGGGGGGGGGGGGGGGGGCCCGCGGGGGGACCCCCCGCCCCGACACACAGGGGGGAGAGAGGG
>CAXUFZ010000170.1:0-927 GCA_964250345.1 uncultured Rubrobacteraceae bacterium | reverse complement strand
CCAGCCGACGGAGACCTCGGAGAGCAAGGCGTCGAGCTCGGTACGTCTCTCTTCGAGGCCGCGGACGAGTTCTACGGCGTAGGCTTCAGGGTCGCCGCGGTAGTCCCGCCAGCGGCTGACGGCGGCGCCGGCCGGCCCGCCGTTCACGTCGTTCTGGTAGGAGATCAAGAACGCCTGCTTGCGCGCCGTCCGCCGGCTCAAAGGTGTCGCCTTTCCATCGGGCCTAAACCCTCGTGAGGTACTCGTTGGATCGCGTATCAACCCGCACCCGGTCGCCGATGTTCACGAAGAGCGGCACCTGCACGGTGACCCCGGTCTCCAGCGTGGCCGGCTTGACCGCGCCCGTCGCGGTGTCGCCCTTGAGCCCCGGGTCGGTGTGCGAAACCTCGAGGTCGACGTGCGCCGGCGGCTCGACGCTGACGACCTCGCCGTCGGCGGAGAGCACGCTGACCGTGCCCCCCTCGGTGACGTAGCCGGACGCCTCCCCAACGACCTCATCTGGGACGGGCACCTGATCGTAGGTGTCGGAGTCCATGAAGTGGAAGACGTCGCCGTCTTTGTACAGGTAGGTCATCGGGCGCGACTCCGTGCGCACGTTCTCCAGCTTCTCGCCGGCCCTGAAGGTCTTCTCGACGACGGACCCCGTGTCGATGTTCCGCAGCCGCGTCCTGACGAAGGCCCCGCCCTTGCCGGGCTTTACGTGCTGGAAGAAGAGTATGGTGAACCGTTTGCCGTCCACGCGGATGGCGGTACCGTTCTTGAACTGGTTGGTGGATATCATCCCCGAAGTCCCCCTTCGAGACGCCTCGTGATAGGTGGTCTTGCCCCGCCCGAAACCCGGCGCGGACGCCGCGCTGACGCCGGGATATTATCGCACAGATCCCGCCCGGTCTAACGCCCCGACAACCCGCCCAAACGGGCTAACCC
>CAXUFZ010000169.1:0-8043 GCA_964250345.1 uncultured Rubrobacteraceae bacterium | reverse complement strand
GCCAACCGCCCCCGCATCAGCCGATCCCTCCCTCGACCCTGTAAACGTACCCGCCCTCGACGCGCAGGTCCCCTTCTTCGAGCATCCCGACCGCCCGCAGAACCACCCGGGGCAATACGTTGGCCGAGAGCGCTAGCAGCCGGTCCAGCTCCTCCCGCGGCTCGGGCTCTGCCACGCCGGTCGCGTAGTTGACCGGGAAGCCCACGAGCCCGTAGGCGAGGCCGAGCTCGCCGGCCAGGACGGTTTCGGGGCCGCACGTCTGGCTCACGGCCGCCACGTCCGCCGAGGCGAGGGCCCGGATCTCCGCCCGCGTCTCGAACCGCGGGCCGTTGGTGTGCCCGTAGACCCCGCCGGGGACCGCGTCCAGGTCCAGGCTCTCGGCCGCGAAGATCAGCTTTCTTCGCAGGCGCGGCGCGAAGGGCTCGGTCCAGACGAGATGACCCCGATCCGGAGCCCCAGGCTCGTCGAAGACGCTGCACGCCTTCCCGTCCGGCAGATGGTTGCCCGGGAAGTACAGGTCGTCGAAGACCACGGGTCGACCTAGCGGCAGCCCCGGGTCCACGGCGCCAACAGCGGTCGTGGCGAGGACCGCGCGGGCGCCGAGCTTTTCGAGGGCCGCGAGGTTTGTCCGGTGGGGGACGGTGTGGGAGAGGTGGTGGTGCCCCTTGCCGTGGCGCGCGATGCTCCCGATCGCCCACGGGCCGACCCGGGTGACGGCCACCTCGGCCGTCCCGAAGCGGGTCTCGACGGTCCGCATTTCGGGGTCTCCGGGCAGCTCGTAGATGCCGGAGCCGGTGATGATTCCTACGTCGATCACGAGCCCTCTGACCCCGGGTCGATCACTTGCAGCTCCGAGTTCGCGCGCCCGGCGACGAAGACGCGGCCGTCCGCCGGGTTGACGGCCACGTCGTTCGGCTGGCGGACCGTGGGGTAGCGCGAGATCTCGCGCGGCGCGTCCCCGCTTATGTCGTAATGGACGAGGCGGTTCTGGCCGGTCAGCGTTACCCAGAGGTGCTCGCGCTCGGGGTCCACGTCGAGGCCGTAGGGGGAGCCGTCCGGGAGCGGTACGCGGGCGATGCGCCCCGGCTCCGGTCGGGGCCGGTAGACGAGGACGGCGTCGCCGCGCGTGTCGGCGACGTAGAAGCGCTCGTCGGGGCCGGCCTGGACGTGGGTCGGGCCCTCGCCCGCGTCCACCCGTCCCAGGGATTCCAGGGTGTCCGCCTCGAAGACTTCGAGTGCCAGGCCCTTCACGCCGACGATGCCGAGGAGGCCCCCTTCCGTGACCGTGACGCCGCCGGGGTTCATCGGGGTCTCGAACGTCTCCACCACCTCGCCGGCCTCGATCACCGACGCCGTGCTGGCCTTCTCGTTTATGACGAAGACCCTGCCGCCGGGCGCCCCGTCGGCGTGGTGCGGGAGGTCGCCGACCCGCGTCTCCTCCACGATCTCGCCGTCGGGCAGCCCGATCTGGAAGAGGGTATCGGCCCCCTCCGCCGGCACGAGCACGGGCCCACCGGGGCCGGCCAGACCGAGGTGCCGGGGCGCCCCGGGGAGCTGCTCGGTCGTGCGGACCACCTCGCCGCTCTCGGCGTCCACCAGCGCCAGACCCTTCGGGTCGCGGATGCCGACCGCGATCAGGCCGGTCTCCGCGTCCGCGACGAGCCCCTCCGGCTCGGCGTCGAGCTGTATCACCTCGCCCGCGGGCTCCTCCTCGACCGGCGGCGCCACCGCCGGCTCCGGGGCAGAGAGCGGCTCCTCCGGCGGCGTGTAACCCGTGACGACGGTGCTCTCCCGAACCGTATTCTCGGGCGTGCTTGCCCGGGAGGAGGCGGCTTCGGAACCGCTCGCCTGGCCGGCATTCCCCCCGTTTCCCCGATCGGCTTGTTCTTGCTGCCGGGCGTCTTGCTCGGGGCCGCAGCCTGTTAGCAGGATGGCCGCGAGCGCGAAGGGAATCAGCGTGTGGCGAAGCGGGCGGGTCCTCAAGGTGTGTCCTTCCGGTCTCTCTCGGGCGGGTCTGTGGCCGGGTGTCGCAGGCGGAGGACGAGAAGTACGCCGAGTGCCAGGGAGAAGAGGAGGGAGATCCAGATCCCCGCCGTCAGCGTCGACGATTCGTAGCGCAGCTCCACGTCGTGCTCGCCGGCCGGCACCGGGACGGCGCGGAACAGGTGGTCGGCGCGGCGAATCGGGACGGGCTCGCCGTCCACGTAGGCCTTCCAGGCCGGGTAGTAGACCTCGCTTAGCACGAGCAGGCCCTTCGCACCGGTCGAGGTCTGGAGCTGGATCTCGTCGGCCCCGTAGTTCGTGATCGACGCTCGGTCCTCGGAGGCGTTCTCGGGCTCGGCGAGCTCGGGGGCAGGCCTTTCGAGGAGCGCCGTCTCCCTTGCGTCCACCTCGCCGGAGTCGAGAAGTTCGAGGGCTTCGGCCGGCTCCGTCTGGCGGGCGGAGTGGACGATCCAGGACCGGGGGAAAACTTCCGGGTTCTCCAACACCTTCGCCACGTAGCCCCGGTAGACGGTGGGGAGGTTCTGGTCCACCCGTCTCAGGCTCTCAGGGGCGTTCGCGCCGATGATGGTGGGGACGACGACGTGGCGTACGTTGAGGAGGTCGAAGAGCGGGGACTCGGGGCCTTCGGAGAGGACGTTGGCGCCGTGGTACTTCTGCTCCTCGCCGCCGTTCATGGCCCGCACGTACGCGTCGTAGCGCGCTAGCTTGACCGCGTTGTAGCCCTGCACGCCGTAGGTATCGTCCCGCAGGATGGCGCGGTTTTCGGCTTCTAGCGTGCGGACGCCCGGCTCGGTGAAGCTCACGTTGTAGGGCATCCCGGGGTAGAAGCCGACGTACCGGGACGGCTCCCCGCCGACGGACTGTAGGAAGCGGGTTGTGGAGGAGGGCGCGTAGTAGGCTTCGAGGTCTTTCTTCTCGATCCGGTCCCGCGACTCGGCGGACGCTCGCCGCTCCAGGGAGGCCGTGCCAGCCCCAAACAGGTCCACGAAGACGGTGACGACGACCGCCAACGCGCAGAGGGCGCGCAGGACCGCGGCCCGCCGCGGCAGCAGCGCGTAGGACGCCGCGAAGAGCAGGACGGCGACCAGCGAGATCAGGGCCCCCGGCACGAGCGAGACGCCGTTCTCGAGAAGCGCCGGAGCCTGACCGTCCCACAGACCGGAGCCGGGAGTGCCTTTTGGTTCCATCTGAGACGAGTCCAGGGTGCTCCTGGTCGCCAGAAAGACGGCCGCCAGCACGGGGACGGCGGCCAGGTAGCGGGCCCTCGGACCCCACCGGCCGAGCCCCGTCAGGGTGGCGCCGGCGAGCAGGGCGGCGCCGAGCTGGAAGACGGTCATCGCCCGCTGGGGGAAGTGCTCGTGGATGTTCTCGGAGAGGGGCAAGAGGTAGAGGGCCGAGTGGAGCAGGGTCTGTCCCTTGCCGGTTAGGGTGAGCGCCGCCAGGCAGAGGACGGCGAAGAAGGGAGCGGCGTACCGTCTCCCCGCGACCAGCGGCGCCGCGAGGGCCAGGGAGAGGACGGCCGCCCCGATATAGTTCCAGTCGGAGAGCACGAACAGGCTCTGCCAGTCCTCGAGGTCCCACCCACTGATGGGCTCGGCGTAGCCGCCCGCCAGGTTGGAGAGCGCGTTGTACTCCAGCCGCGGCAGGACGCCGGCCGCGGCCAGCCCGAACCCGAAGACGAGAACGGCCGCCCCGTGCAAAGGGGCCGCCAGCAGCCTCCCGAAGATACCCTGAATGTTCTCTGGCGGCGAGATAAGCGTGCGGTATGCGACGTAGCCGCCGAGGGCGAGGAGGGCGTAGAGGGAGCCCTGGCCCAGCCAGGAGGCCAGGATCTGGCTGAGTCCCAACCCCGACACGCCCCACCACAGCCCACGGTCGCGCCAGCGCGTGCTCCGGATCGCCACCTCGGCGCCCAGGATAGTCAGCGGCAGCCAAACGACCACGCTGGCGTAGGCGAAGCAGCAAGTGTTCCGCACGTAGAGGTAGCCGGACATCTGGTAGGCCACGGCCGCCAGCAGCGCGCCCGCCGCGTCCATCCTGAGCGCCCGTGCGAGCCCGTAGGTGAACAGCCCGGCCATCAGCGGGTGGACGAACATGTACGCCTTGGCCGCGGCGGCGAGCGGCAGCAGCGTGTAGAGCAGCATCGCGGGAAGGTAGCTCCAGCCCGAGAGCGGGTCAGCCGCGAACGGAGCCCCCGAGAACAGGTGCGGGTTCCACCCCGGCACGTCCCCGGACCGCAAGCTCTCGCCCAGGTAGGAGTACCAGGGATGGAACTGCGTCGCGCTGTCTATCCCGACGATGGTCCCCCCGCGCAAGAGGTTCCACTGCGAGACGACCGAGACGACCAGAAGAAACAGCAGCGCCGCGAGGTCCAGATACCGCTCACGGTCGGTCGATCGTTCGTCGCTGGATGAACGGTCGAAGCGCAGCCTCTTCACCGTGGCGGCGAGGGGCCGGCTCACCGGACGCCTCTCGGACGGAGGTTTCTTCGTCTCAGGTAGTAAGAGAGCGCGAGGGTTCCGGCAAGCAGAAGCGCCGAGGCGATCAGGGCCCGTGGGTCGATCTCGAAGGCGCCTGAGAGCCCCGATTGGAGGGAGGCCCCCAGCAAGACGAGGGAGATGGTGCATGGAAGGGAGCCCAGCATGGTCGCCAGGGCGAAACGCTTCCAGTCTATGCGGAGAAAGCCCGCCAGCAGGCCGACCGGATCGAAGGGCATGTAGGCGAGGCGCATGACCAGCACGGATGTGAAGCCGTTCTTCTCCATCCACCCGGCGCAGCGGCCTACGATGCCGGGTGAGATCCCGGGCACGTCCGAGCCCCGCCCGAAATATCTCCCCATGAGGTAGGAGACGCTCCCGGCGAAGTTGCTGCCGAGGGCGGCGAGAAGCGCACCCTCGATCGGGCCGAAGACGAACCCGGAGGCGATCGTTAGTAGGGTGGGCGGGAAGAGGATCAGGGTGGTCGAGGCGAAGACCGCGACGAAGACGAACCCGCCCAGCGCGCCCGACGACGCGAGGTCCGAGAGCTGCCGCGTGGCCTCGATCGGCGAGAACCCGTCGCGCCAGGCGTACAGTTGGTAGCCGAGGATCGCCGCGGCCCACAGCGCGAGCGCCGCCAGCTTCCTGCGGTGCCGGCGGAGGAACGAGCGCCGGGCGGCGCCGTCGGGAAGCAGACCGGCCTCCCGGTTCACGCGTCCGGCCCTTCGGTTTCCTCTCCGGGCGGCGGGCCCTTCTCGCAGACGGCGTACTGATACCAGACGTCCTGCCAGCGGCGGACCACCCGCCAGGGTTGCGACTCCACGAGCGCCCGGAACCCTTCCGTATCCAGAACGGAGACCCCGGCGGGCTCGCGGTAGTCCCAGGGGCGTCCGCGCAGCAGCGCCACCCCCGCGAGCGCCTGCATCGCGCGCAGGGGGATGGCCGCGCGCAGCGCCGAGCGCGGCTCGGCTATAAAGCATCGCCCGCCGGGCTTGAGGACGCGGTGCATCTCCGCGAGCACCTGCCCGTGCTCGGGCAGGATCGTAAACAGCCGCGAGACGACCACGGCGTCGAACGACCCGTCCGCCATCGGCAGGGCGCGCGCGTCCGCGTTTACGAAGCGGCAGTTCTCCAACTCGCTCGCCGTCGTGAGACGAACGGCCCGGTCGAGCAGTTGTTTGGCGCGGTCCACGCCGACCACGCGCAGCCGGTCGAAGGTCCCGGCCAGGCGGCGGGCGTAGAAGCCGTGGCCGCAGCCGAGCTCCAGCAGGTCGCCGCCGTCAGGCGGAACCCCGGCGGGGAAGAGGGCCAGCGCCATCTTCTCGGTGTCGTCGCGGAACAGGTGGTCGCGGCAGAACGCGTAGAGCCAGGGGTAGCGCTCGAAGAGGCTCTCGTCCTGCTCCTGGGACCCGAGCTCCGGTAGGCGGGTGTGCGTCACCGGCCGCCGCCCTGCACGATGCGCTTCTCCTGCAAGGTCTTCTCCGCCGCGGCGAAGTAGTCCCGGACGTCGCCCTGCGTGCGGATCCAATCCAGGTAACGCCCGATGCCGTCCTCAAGGTCTACCTCCGGCGCGTAGCCGACAGGGGCGATGCGCGAGACGTCCGAGGTCAAATGACGCATCTCGCCGGGGCGAAACTCGCCTCTGGCGACGGGCTCGATCTCTTTGCCCAAGGCGCCCGAGACGAAGCCCGCAATCTCCCGGATGGTCGTCGTCTGGCCGCTGCCGACGTTGACCGGCATCCCGTCGAGCGCGTCGCTCTCCGCGGCCAGCAGGTTCGCCCGGGCTACGTCGCCGACGAAGCACATGTCGCGCGTCTGCTCGCCGTCCTCGTAGAGAACGGGCGGCTGGTCGTTGAGGAGGCGGGTGGCGAAGATCGCGATAACTCCCGTATAAGGGTTGAAGATGGACTGCCGCGGCCCGTAGGTACACGAGTAGCGCAAAGCCACGGTCGGGATGCCCGTCTGCCGCCCCCACGTCAGCACCAGACGCTCCTGATCGGACTTGGTGATGGCGTAGACGGTCTCGCCGCCCATCGGGGCCTCTTCGGGGGTCGGGACCGTGGCCGTCGGTGCGCCGCAGACAGGGCAGCGGACGCTGTAGTCACCGGCGGCGAGCTGCTCTAACGGACGGGTGTCCGGGTAAACGAGGCCGTGCTTTGGGCATTCGCCGGCGCCCTCGCGGTAGACGGCCTGGGAGGAGGCCACGACGACCTTCTCGACGGGGAGGTTCTCGTCGCGGATTATTTCGAGCAGCTGGCCGGTTCCGAAGCTGTTAACGTGGAGGTATTTGGAGATCTCGGGCATGTAGCCGCCGTATGCGGCCTGGTGGAAGACTATGTCCACGCCTTCGAGCGCCCCACGGACGGCGTCGCGGTCGCGGATGTCGGCTTCGAGGAAGTCCGCGGCTTCGGGAAGCCAGGCCGGCCTGCCGTCGCGGTGGGTCTGGGGTTCGAGGTTGTCGAGGATGCGGACGCCGTAGCCTTCTTCGAGGAGCAGGTCGGAGAGGTGGGAGCCGATCAAGCCTGCTCCTCCTGTTACTAATGCCAGCTTTTTCCCGCGTGTCATCGCCGCATCGTACCTTTTTTGAGAGCGGTCATTTCAGGGTTCTTTACGATCCAGCCGGCTCCGCGGATGCTCCTCAAGCCTCGACGCGGACGGTCTCGCGGTGCAGGCCCGTCGCGCCCTTGCCGGAGCCCGCCGGCCTCACCGCGGTTATTTGGGGCTCCCCGGTCCCGTCGGTGGCGCGCACGATGAGGGCGTATTCCCCCGGCTCCTCCGGCGTCCAATCGAAGCTCCACAGCGACCAACTGAGACGGTTGCCCCGGTACGTCAGCCGCGCCTCCTGCCAACTCTGTCCGTCGTCGGTCGTGACCTCGACGTTGTCTATGCCGCGGTCGCCGGCGTAGGCTATGCCCTCCAGGGCGACCGTGCGGCCGGCCCGGAGGGGTTGGGTGAAGTCCGGGGCGTCGAAGCGCGAGCGGGTCGGCTGCACGAAGTTCGGTCCCCACCCTTGGGTCTCGTAGAAGCCCTTGGCGTCGTAATCCACGAGCTCGAGGCGCGTGACCCACTTGACGTTCTTCTCGCCGTACAGGCCCGGGACTATGATGCGCGCGGGGAAGCCGTGGCGCTCGGGGAGCGGCTCCCCGTTCATCTCGTAGGCCACGAGCGTGGTCGGGTCCATCGCCTTCGAGAAGGCGAACGTGTCCGTGTAGCCGTCGGCGCCGTGGAAGACTATCTCAACCACGCCGTCTTGCGGACCGGCCTCTTCCAGCAGCGTCCGCAGCGGGACGCCCTTCCACATGGCGTTGCTCATCAGGCGCCCGCCCACGGGGTTGCTGATGCACGAGAGCGTCGTCTCCTGGTGCACGCTTTCTAGAGACGAGATGTCCCCGAAGTCGTAGGTGCGCGGGCTGTCCACCAGGCCGTCCACCGTCAGCCGCCAGGCCGCGCGGCTCACGCTCGGGTCCACCACGTTCTTCGTGACCACGTAGAACTCGTCCGTAGGCGTGATCGGGCTGACCAGCCGCCCCACCATCCCCGCCCGCAACCCGTCGTAAGAGAA
>CAXUFZ010000168.1:0-8140 GCA_964250345.1 uncultured Rubrobacteraceae bacterium | reverse complement strand
CACCAAACCCGGCGAATTACCGGCGCACCAGCGCCACGGCCCGCACCGGCGAGCCAGACCCGCCCTGGATCTTCAACGGCAGCGCCATGAAATACGAGAAGGGCGGCAGCCGATCCAAATTCTTCAGGTTCTCCACGACGTAGACCTCGTTGCCTAGCAGCGCGTGGTGCGCCGGGTTCTCAACCGTCTCGGCCACGTCCACCGCCATCGTGTCGCACCCGACGAGCGAGACGCCCTTCTCGACCAGGTACTCGGCCGCCCCTCCGCTCAGGCCCGGCCAGTCTTCCAGAAAGCGTCTGCCCTCCGGCCCGATGGACCAGCGCTCGTCCCAGCCGTACCGGATCAGGACGCGGTCCCGCGGCTCCAGGGGACCGTGCTCCCGCTCCCACGCCTCGACGTGGTCGACCTCCAGAAGGCCCTTCGGCCCGAGGTGCGTGGCGTCCACCGTGGCGGCGCGGCCGGCGAGGCGGTCCAGGGGGATCCCGTCCGTGCCGTAGCTCGCCGGGCCTTCGGGGACGAAGTGGAGCGGGGCGTCTATGTGGGTCCCGGTGTGCTCGCTGATGGTGAGGCCGTAGTGGGTGGCGATGTCGCCCATCGCTTGAGACTCGTAGAGGGCGCGGCCGAAGCGGGCGTGGGTCGGCCAGGCGGGGATGTTCTCCTCCAGCGTGTGGGAGAGGTCGATCCACTCGAAGCCGTCGAACGGGGAAGGCGTCATCGTTCTACTCCTGGGCCAGGGTCGCGGTCTCCCGGATCATGGCGATGGGGATGAGGGCCAGCAGGCAGATCGCGGCGATGAAAATGTAGTGGACCGTGAAGCCGAAGTTCTGGATCAGGAGTCCCGCGACCGGGGCGGCCACGAGGCCGGAGAGGCCGAGGCCTATGCCGATCATGAGCCCGAGGCCGGAGGAGGCGCCTTCGGGCACCGCGTCTATGATCGAGGCGTACATCACGGGAAACGGCGAGTTGCGGAAGACGCCCCAGCCGATCAGGATGATCCAGGCCAGGGCCCCGCTGCTGATGAAGATCATGGTCAAGACGGTCGCCGCCCAACCCACGGCCAGGATGCTCAGGGAGAACTTGCGCCCGCGGTAGTCTGAGACGGTTCCCCAGAAGATCTGCCCGATCCAACCCGTTATCCCGGAAGCCCCCGAGATGGTAACCGCCGCCGCCAGCGAGAGCCCGGCCTCCCTGGTGAGCTGCACGGTCAGGAAGGCTACCACGGCAGCCTCGGCCCACAGGAACAGGAAGTTGGCGATCACGGAGAGCCTGACGTTCCGCTCGGCGAGCGCGAGCCGCACGGCCCTCCAGGCCGCCGGCAACGGCCTCTCCCGGTTCTCCCCGTCGAGGTCTTCCTCGGTAAGGGACGGGGTCATACCGTTCTCGACGATCCAGGCGTTCACCCGGCGCAGGTTCTCCCTGCGGGCCAGGACTATCTGCAACACCACGATCGGCAACGCTATGAGCGGTATGAACAGGAACGCCTCTC
Source organism: uncultured Rubrobacteraceae bacterium (assembly GCA_964250345.1). Lineage (GTDB taxonomy): Bacteria > Actinomycetota > Rubrobacteria > Rubrobacterales > Rubrobacteraceae > Rubrobacter_D. Next base: position 6,654 of record CAXUFZ010000168.1, on the reverse strand, counting down.
GCCACGTGTACGCGGCGACGACGGCCCCGATGAGCACCGTACCTGCGAACTGTCCTATGGGAAAGCCCGTGTGGTGCGTCCCGACGGCGAACCCGCGGTTCTCCTTCTGCCACCACTCCCCGACCATCGCCACGTTGACCGGCTCCATCCCGCCCGTGCCGATCCCCATCGCGACCCGCAACACCTGGAGCTGTCCCAGGGTCTGCGAGAAGGCCGTCAGCACCGACGAAACCACGACTATCGCCACCGCGACGGCCCAGCCCCAGGCGCGCTGCACGCCCTTGCCCAACGAGTCGCCGAAGATGCCGAGGATCAGGCCGCCAACGGCCGTGCCGGCGAAGCTCAGGCCGACGAGGAAGCCGCCGGCGCTCTCGCTGAGGTTGAACTCGCTAAGGATGCCGGGGAGGACGGCCGGCAGGATCGCGCGGTCTATGGAGTTGATAAGTATGGCCCCGGTGGTCACCACGAGCATCAACCACGAGACCGGATGCCCCCGCGGAACGTACCTGCGCGCCGCCAGACCCCCGCCGCCCGAACCGACGTCGTTCGCCAAAAGACTCCTCCCCGGGCCCGCGCGTGCCTCGGCCCATCCCACAAGAGACGGCGAAGCCCCACGCTCGCCCGCACGAACTATACCCAGAACCGTATCCCGCGGCAATCGCCCCGGACGGGCGTCCGGCGGGGGGCTAGGACTCCGGGTCTACGGCCCGCCAGCCCGCGTCTTCCGGCGGGTCGGAGGGGTCGGTCCCCCCGAGGACGTCGACGATGCCCCTGGCGGCGTCCAGCGCCATGCGGCGCATCGCCTGCTCCGTCAGGGCAGCCGCGTGCGGCGTCAGGACGACGTTCTCCAGGTGGAAGAATGGGTGGTCTTCGGGCGGTGGTTCGGTCCCGTATACGTCGATGCCGGCGCCGGCGAGGTGGTTTGAGGAGAGCGCGTCCGCCAGGGCTTCTTCGTCGACCACGCCACCGCGGGAGGTCTGGATCAGGACCGATCCCGGGCGCATCGAGGCGAGCTCTTCGCGGCCGATCAGACCGCGCGTCCCCCCCGAGAGCGGAACGTGCACCGTGACGAGGTCGCACGCGCCGAGAAGGTCGGCTAGCGCCTCCACCGGCTCCGCTCCCCTCTCCCGTACCTCGCCTGGCGGGAGGGCGGGATCGTGGCCGAGGACGTTCATGCCGAAGCCTCCGGTGGCGATGCGGGCGACCTCGGCCCCGACGCGCCCGAGGCCGACGATCCCGAGGGTCCCCCCGAACAGCTCGCGTCCCACGAGGCGGTCGCGGTCGGCGAAGCGGCCCTCCCGGACGGAGCGGTCGGACGCCGGCAGGTTGCGGTTCACGGCCAGCGCCAGGGCGAAGACGTGCTCGGCCACCGAGCGCAGGTTGGCGCGCGGCGTGATCAGGACCGGTATCCCCCGCCGCCCGGCCGCCTCCACGTCCACGTTGTCCACGCCCACCCCGTGACGCGCGATGACCCGCAGCGACCCCGCCCGACCGATTTCATCCACCCCCAGCCTCGCCGTGCGCAGCAGGACCGCGTGAACGTCGGGCAGCGCATCCTCCATCGCGGCCGACCCCGGAGCGGACCCCTGGACGACCTCCGCCGCCTCCCGAAGCAGGGTCATGGCCTCCGCGTGGACCGGTCCGTCCACGTACACCCGCCAGGGTACGCCGGGCTCCCGGTGCGCCTCCATCCGCTAGAGTAAACTCGCTGCTACTTCGCGGCGTAGCGGTCCGGGTCCTGGAAGACGTCTATGACGGCGGTGCCGGTTTCGAGGCGGGCGGCGTGCTCCGCGCCGGCCGGGATGTCGTAGGGGTCGCCGGGCCGGTAGGTCTTCTCCTCGCCGTCGATCGTGAGGTGGAGGACGCCGGTCACGACGACGCCCCACTGGCCGCCGTGGGCGTGGGTCGGCACCTCGAACTCCTCTTCGGCGTGGAAGAAGACCGCCTGGCCGTGGGGGCCGGAGATCATGCGCCCCTCCAACCCCTCGAACGGCGTATCAACCTGGGGCAACGCCTGGATCCAACCGGCATAAGGGTTCATCGCGGCTCCTTTCCCATGGGCCAAAACCGTTTGCGCCGCCGGCGCGGGCGTCATTATACTGGCCGCCCACGCCGTATCAGGGGCCGACCGGGGGTGCCATGCAACGTCTCGCGGGCAAGAGGACCATAGTCACCGGCGCGGCCAGCGGCATTGGCCGGGCCATCGCCCTCCGCCTCGCCGCCGAAGGCGCCCGCGTCATCCTCGCCGACCTGGACGGGGACGACGCGGGGGCCGTCGCCGCCGAGATGGACGGCGGGGCCAGCGTCCAGGGGGCCGACGTGACGCGGGATGACGACGTAGAGGCCCTGGTCGGTCGCGCCGTCTCGGAATGGGGCGGCCTCGACGTGATGGTCAACAACGCCGGCGTCGGCGTGGCGGGGACGGCCGTCTCCACGACGGAGGATGAGTACGGGCGCGTGATGGACGTGTGCGTGCGGGGAACGTTTCTCGGGATGAAGCACGCCATACCAGCCATCGGGGATTCGGGTGGGGGATCTGTCATCAACATGTCCTCCGTGGCGGCCCTGGTCGGCATCCCGGACCGGGCCGTCTACTCGGCGGCCAAGGGCGCCATCCTCGCCATGACGCGGGCCGCCGCCATCGACCACGTGGGCGAGGGCGTAAGGGTCAACTGCATAGCGCCCGGAACCGTGGACACGCCCTGGGTCGCGCGCATTACCGCGAACTACGACGACCCCGAGGCGGCCAGGGCCAACATGCGGGCCCGCCAGCCCCACGGCCGGCTCGTCACGCCGGAGGAGATCGCCGCGATGGCCGCCTACCTGGCCTCCGACGAGTCGGCCTCCTGCGTCGGCGCCTGCATGGTCGTCGACGGCGGCGTCACCGCCCGGTGAGAGACGAACACCGCAAGCTGGTCGAGTCCGGCTACGACCGCGTGGTCGAGCAATACCTCGCCACCAAAAGATCCCAAACCTCATGGTAGACAAATAGACGAAAGGGGCCGCGCATGAACGGCAAAACGGTCGCAATACTCGGAGTAGGACCCGGCCTCGGTGCCGCGGTGGCGCGACGCTTCGCCCGCGAGGGCTTCGCCGTGGCGCTCATGGCCCGTCGCGAAGAGAGCGTCGCCGGGGTGCGGAAAGAGATAGAGGGCGTCGGCGGTACGGCGCTGCCGATCGCTACCGACGCAACGGATCCCGCCTCCGTCGCCGCGGCCTTCGAGAAGACGCGGTCCGAGCTCGGCGACCCGGGGGTCTTCGTCTACAACGCCGGCGCCTTCCAGATGGGCGGCATCCTGGACCTCTCGCCGGAGGAGTTCGACGAGTGCTTCAAGGCCAACTGCGCCGGCGCCTTCTACGCCGCCCGGCACGCGCTCCCCGCGATGGTCGAGAAGGGAAGCGGCACGGTCCTACTCACCGGGGCCACGGCATCCTTGCGCGGGTCGGCCAGCTTCTCGGCGCTCGCGGTCGGCAAGTTCGGCCTGCGGGCGCTCGCCCAGAGCATGGCCCGCGAGTTCGGACCGCAAGGCGTGCACGTCGCGCACGTCATCGTAGACGGCCAGATCAACACCCCGAGGGTTCGCGAGATGACCGGCGACCGCGAAGACCACACCATGCTCTCCCCCGACGCCATCGCCGAGGCCTACTGGCAACTGCACGTCCAGGACCCGACAGCCTGGACGCTGGAGATGGATCTGCGCCCCGCCGTGGAGAGCTTCTGAGGCGTTTGATGTAGGATCGCCGAATCGTGGAATGGCGCCCCGGTTGGGTGTCCCTGCTGCCTGGGGGCGGATCCGGCCCCTAGCGCTCACGCGCCGCCATCGCCTCGATACCGGCTATGAGCAGGTCGAGGCCGAAGGCGAAGTAATCATCGGGGTCCACGCCCTCGCTCAGGGGCGCCGCGGCCTCCACGAGCCGCGGGTAACGTTCGGGTGGCAGAGACTCCAAAAGGACTCTGGCGCGCCGCCGGGCGTCGGGCGATGCCCGGGATTCGTCCCTGACAACCACCCCGGGCTCGCCGCTGACGAGGTTGGTGACGCCGCTCAACGCGTGGCGGGCGGCCTGCGTCGCCTCCGCCGGCGAGAACCCCCCGCGCCTGAGGATGTCCAGAGCGGCCTCCGTCGCGCGGAGGCCGCCCTCGGAGTTGACGGTGCGGGTCGAGACGAGGATCGCGGCGGAGGGATGGGCGCGCAGCGCGCCGAGCACCGAGCCCAACAGCACCCTCAGCTGCTCCTGCCACGCCGCGGAGGCGTCCGTCGACGGGTCGATCCCCTCAAAGACGCTGGCGGCCATGCCATCCAGCAGATCGTCCTTGCTGCGAAAGTGCCAGTACAGGGCCATGGGCGTCACGCCGAGCTCCCCGGCCAACCTCCGGATAGTGACTGCCCCGAGCCCTTCTGCGTCGGCGAGCGCGAGCGCCCCCGCAACCACCCTCCGAGACGTGAGGGTGGTCCTGCCGGAACCGTCCTGGCGGTCTTTTCGAGCCATCGCTTGACTATTGTACAGCGTACAGGTTATCCTGCTACCTGTACGCTGTACAAGTAGCACGTAGGAGGTTCGTGCGCGGGCGTCTTCGTCTGTTGCGCGGAGGAAAGGAGGACGCTGGTGAGCCTGAGGAGATGGTACTACCGTGGCGGGCGCCCCAATCGCCTGGCCCGCGCCGTCGACCGGGGCACGGCCGCGCTGTACGGACGCGGGGTCGCCCCGGACTACCTGGTCGCCCTCGAGGTGCGGGGGCGGCGTTCCGGTCGGACCGTCGCCCTGCCGCTTGTAATGGCCGTTGTCGGGGGCGAGCGCTACGTCGTGTCGATGCTGGGGGAGCGTGCGAACTGGGTGCGCAACGTGAGGGCGGCGGGGGGCGATGCCGTCCTGCGTCACGGCCGCCGCGAGGAGGTGCGGCTGGAAGAGGTCGGGCCTGATCGCCGCGCCGGGTTGCTCAAGGCCTACTTGAAGCGGGCCCCCGGCGCCAGGGCGCACGTGCCCGTCGACAAAGACGCGCCGCTGGTCGAGTTCGAGCGGGTGGCGGGCCGGTTCCCCGTGTTCAGGGTCGTGCCGAGAAGCGGGGCGCCGTCGCGCCGTCTCCCCGCCTCCGGTTGATCCGCCCGACCCGAAGACCGACGACATATCCGAGAAACATTGGTGTCTCAGGCCTTCGGGACCTCTTCACAACCACTCGCGCATCTGGTCCGCGGTCAGGTTGCCGCCGCAGATAACGGTGCCGACGAGGCCGTCACGGAACAAACTTGGGTGCTCCACGAGCGCGGCGAGGCCGGCCACGCCGGAGGGCTCGGCGACGACGCCGGCGTGGCGGTGCAGCAGCCGCATCGCCTCGAAGAGGGCGTCCTCGCTTACGAGCGCGGCGTCGTCCGCCAGGCCGTCCATGTCCTCCAGGGCCTGGGGGACGGGCACGCGGACGCCGATGCCGTCGGCGACGGTGTCTACGCGGTCGTGGGAGACGAGGCGGCCCGTCCTCCACGACTCGACCATCGCCGGGGCGCCGGCGGCCTGGACGGCGACCATCCTCGTGCCGGGGCTTCGCTGCTTGATGACCCCGGCCACGCCGTTGAACATGGCCCCGTTGCCGAGCGGGACGAGCAGCGCGTCGAGCGGTTCGGGGAACCGGAGCCACTCCAGGGCCATCGTCGCGGCGCCCTCCAGGGTCTCCGCGTCGAAACCGTCCTCGACGAACCGGGCGCCCCGTTCGCGGGCAACGCGTCGGGCCTCGTCTTTGGCCTCGTCAAAGTCTGAGCCGTGCAAGGGCACGTCGGCTCCCAGCGCCCGCATCCGCCCGACCTTGAGCGGGTTGGCATTCAGGCTGGCGTAGACCGTCAGGTCCAGGCCGCGTTTGCGGCAGGAGAAGGCCATCGCCTGGCCGAAGTTGCCGGCGCTCGCGCAGACCAGGGAGACGTTGTCCTCTGCTTCGGACACCAAAAAGTCCGTGCCGCGGCCCTTGAAGCAGCGGATCGGGTTGAGGGTCTCGACCTTGATCGCCACCCGCGCCCCGAGCTCTTCGCCGAGCGGCTCGCACACGAACTGCGGCGTACTCAGGAACACGGGGTCTATGACCTGCGTAGCCCGCTCGACACGCCGGAGCGACAAACGTCGCCCGCTCATCACGCCCCTACCTCCCCGAGAGCCTCCCCGAGAGCCGGCCCGCCATCGACGCGAACGCGTCCCTCTCCGCCGCGTCTTCGAGCGGCTCCAGCTCGAAGGCGTCGTCCGCGCGGCGCAGGGCGCTCAGGATGAGTTGATCCGTTAGCCACGGGTTCTTCGGGAGCAGCGAGCCGTGCAGGTACGTCCCGTAGGCGTTCAGCCGGCGCGCGCCCTCGGTCCCGTCCGTCCCGTTGTTGCCGAAGCCGGCGACGACCCGTCCCAGGGGTTCCGTGTCGCCGAGGTAGGTCCGGCCGCCGTGGTTCTCGAAGCCGACGACCTCGCGCTCCTCGCCGGTCTCTGGGGCTCGGACGCGGACCAGGACGTTCCCGATCAGGCGCGCCTCCTCCGGCTTCCTGGGCTCGGTGCGAAGGTCGAAGATCCCGACGCCCGGCAACTCCTCCCCCTCCGGCGTCTCGTAGGAGTGCCCCATAAGCGGATACCCGCCGCAAACCCCCCGCCCCACCCCCCCCAACACCACCCCCGCCCCCCGCACCGCCCCCC
>CAXUFZ010000167.1:4189-8174 GCA_964250345.1 uncultured Rubrobacteraceae bacterium | reverse complement strand
CCGGTCGTCGCCCTGGCGGGGACCGTCGGCGAGGACGCCGGCGTCAACCACGACCACGGCATAGACGCATATCTCAGTATGCTACAGGCCCCCGTCACCCTGGATGAAGCCATCGAGAACGCCGGCGAGCTCTTGACGTCGTGCGCCGAGGAGGCGACGCGGCTCGTGATGGTCGGACGGACCGGGGACGCCGCCCTTGGCTAGCCCCCCCGGCACCAGCCTCTGGGAGCGGGTGGACGCCCGCCGGGGCGAACCCGCCGTCGCCAGAGACGCGCCCCCGACCGGGCCGCGGCGCAGGTTCCGGTGGGTGGCGGACGCCATGCTGCCGCTCGCGCTCATCGTCGTGGCCGGGGTCGCGGTGCTGCTGCCGGCGACGTTGCCGGCGGAGGCGCGGGTGGCGCTCTTCGGGTTCGCGCTGGCGACCATTTTGTGGTCCACGACGAAGCTCAACGCCGCCTACGTGGCGCTCGGGGCGGTGATGTTCACCATCCTGGCCGGCGGGACGGAGCAGGAGGCACTCTACGAGTCGCTCAACTCGGACGTTATATGGCTCATGATCGGGGCGTTTGTCCTCGGGGGCGCTATGCGCCTGACGGGTCTCGCCGGACGCCTGACGGGCCTCGTCACAGGCCGCGCCCGCTCCGTGCGCGGCACGCTCTGGATGGTCACGACGGTTCTGTTGCCGCTCTCGTTCTTTATCCCGTCGACCTCGGGGCGGGCGGCGGTGGCGCTACCCGTCTTTCGCAGCCTCTCGGAGGCGGCCGACGACCGCAAGATCACCCGGGCGTTGGCACTCCTGATGCCGACCGTCATCCTCGTGGCGACCATCTGCACCCTGATCGGGGCCGGGTCGCACCTCATAGCCGTGGACCTGCTCGGCGAGATCTCCGACCGGAACGTCTCGTTCCTCCAGTGGGCGCTCTGGGGCCTGCCCTTCGGGGTCGCCGCGAGCTACATCTCCTGCTGGATCGTCATGAAGCTCTTCCTCGACAAAGAGCGCCTGAACCGCCGCCTGGAGGTGTCTCGGGCGGACGGCTCCAGCGAACGCCGTTCGCTCTCCCGGGCCGAGCGGGGCACGCTCGCGATCCTCGTCGTCATGGTCGGCCTGTGGTTGACGGAGCCGTTTCACGGCCTGGAGATAGCCATCGTCACGATGGTAGGCGCCCTGGCGTTGACGCTGCCGGCCGTCGGCGTCATGCGGTGGAAGGACGGTCTCGGGTCCGTGTCGTGGAACTTGATCGTCTTCGTCGGCGCCTCGCTCGCGCTCGGGCGGGCACTCATAGACTCCGGGGCGGCCGAGTGGATCATAGATAACCTCTTCCGGGCGACGGGCGTGCGGGGCACGGAATCCCTATTGCTCGTGCTCCTGATCCTGGCCTTCATCTCCCTGACGTCGCACATCTACATGACCTCGCACACGGCCCGCGCCGTCGCCCTGGTGCCGCCGCTCCTGTACCTGGCGAGCAGCATGGACGTCAACCCGACGGCGGTAATGTTCATCGGCACGGTCGGGATGGACTTCTGCCTGACGTTCCCCGTGAGCTCGAAGGCGACGCTGCTCTTCCAGGAGGCCGAGGGCGGGGCGTTCGAGACCTCGGACCTTTTGCGGTTGAGCGCGGTGCTGCTGCCGGTGCACGTCGTCATGATCGTGGTCTTCTACTACGGTTACTGGCAGTGGACCGGGCTGGCGCTGTGACCGGGAGATCTTTCAGGGGAAACGCATGAGCCTGCGAAGAAAGCTGCTGACGACCTTCGGCGTACTGACCGTGCTCGGCCTTACCATCGTCGGGGTGACGTTCTGGGTGATCCTGCAGTGGAACGCCTCCTCCGGCGACCTGAACGGCCACTACCTCCGCAGTTTGGAGGTGCAGCGCATCCGCGCGGCCACCCTGGAGGCCACCCGCGAGGTCCCCGACGCCCTGGGCGACGAGGATACGGACGCCCGCGAGGAGTTCGAAGCCGCGCTGCGGGACGTGGATCGGGAGTTCGAGCTATGGTCGAACCTGGCCGAGACGGAGGCCGAGGAGCGGCAGGTCAGGGAGGTCCGCGCCGCCTACGAGCAGATCGTCGGCAACTCGCGCAGGTTCTTCGACCTCCTGGAGGGCGGGCGGCGCGCCGAGGCCGCGGACCTGTCGGACGACGTGATCGAGGAGGAGAACTTCGACGACTTTAAGCGGGCCACGGAGGCGGCCATAGCCTCCGACCGCGAGAAGCGCGACAGGGTCCAGGCCCGCGACGCGGGCGTCCGGCGCACGGCGGAGCTCGTCCTCGTCATCGCCGCCTTCGGCACGGTCTCCCTGCTCTTCCTCCTGGCCGCCTACCTGGTCTCCGACCTCTTCCGCCCCCTGAAAGAAGTCGAGGACGCCCTCCGCGACGCGGAGCGGGGCGACCTGAACCGCCGCCTGGAGGCCGACCGCTCGGACGAGCTGGGCTCCGTGAACCGGGCCTTCAACGCCCTGATCGAGAGCTTCTCCGAGCGCGAGCGCCTGGGCGGCCTCGCCTCCGACCTGGCCGGCAACGGGGACGGCGCCAACGGCGGGGACGGTTCGGCGTGGCGCAGCGCGCCCTCGCGGGTGACGCTGCACCGGCTCGTCTCCCAACTGCGCTCCAGGGTCGCCCAGTTGAACGAGAGCGGGGAGACAAACGGCGAGCAGCGCGAGCTCGTCTCCCAGCTCGACGGGCTCTCCCAGGCCGTGGCGAGGGTCACCGAGTTCGGCTTCCCGCTAGACCTCGACCTCTCGCGCACCGACGTGCGGGCGCTGCTCTACCGGGTCTTCATGCGCTTCCAGGACGAGTTCGCCGAGCGGGCCGTAAGCCTCGACCTGGAGATAGCCCCGGAGGTCGGCCACGCCGTCGTGGACAAGCTAAAGCTACGCGAGGCCGTCGCCGAGCTTCTCCGCAACGCCCTAGACGCCCTCCCCGAAAACGGCGGCCACCTCGGCCTCCGCTCCCGCCTCTCCGACGAAGGTACCGAGCTTCTGGTAGAGGTGGCCGACGACGGGGCCGGCGCCGAGCAGTCCATCATCGACCGCGCCTTCGACCCCGCCGGCTACGACGAGGGAGGCCGGCCCCGCACCGGCCTCACCCTCACCAAGGCCGTCATCGAGCAACACGGCGGTCGTTTCGGCATCGAGAGCGAGCCCGGCGAAGGCACCTACGCCCAGATCCGGCTGCCCCTCCGCGGATAACCCGCCAACCCAAACCGCCGGTCCAACCCCCAACCCATTGTAGGGGCGGGTTTCAAACCCGCCCGCGCACATACGTTTCTCTTGCCAGATCCCAAAACGCCGCCCCCGGACCCGTCAGGCGAATAACTCCGCCAGGGCGAGCCTCCATCCCGGCACCACGTCCCCGCCATCGATGACATCTACGGCCTCCGCGCGCAAGATGCGGATGTCCTCCAACGAGCGGTAGACGGTCACCGTGCGCTGCCCGGGGTCCACGACCAATACCATGCGGCAGCCGGCATTCAGCCAGGAGAGCGACTTCTCCGTGACCTCCGTATGAATGTCGTTAGGCGAGACCACCTCGACGGCGAGGTCGGGCGCGCCGGGCCAGTAGCCCGTGACCTTGCCCGTGGCCTCGACACGCTCGCGGCCGACGAACGCCACGTCTGGGGCACGGACGGTATCGGGCGCCGAGGCTATCTTGAAGCCTGTCTCGGCGGCATAGACCTGACCGAGCCCTTCTTCCGCCACGTGATTTCCGGGTAACCTGCCGAGGTTGAAGGCTACCGCTCCGTGTTCGCTCCCTGCCGGCGCCATCTCGCGTAGCTCTCCACCCACCAGCTCGGACCGGAGACCATCGTCCGGCCTCTCCAGAAGTTCCCCTGCCGTTATCGGCCGGGACCCGACGGTCATAAAAGAACCCCGATCTCCGACATCTCGACCCGCGCTCGTGCCAATGATACTGTCCCCCGCGGCCTCCGACAGCACAGAAAGGCGGGGGGCCGCAAACCCCCCCCGCCGCCAACGCGCCGCGAAGG
>CAXUFZ010000167.1:0-4179 GCA_964250345.1 uncultured Rubrobacteraceae bacterium | reverse complement strand
GACCCACCTACACCGCCCCCGCCGCCCCCCCACCCCCCCTCCGGCCGGGCCCCAACCCCGGGCCCCCGCCTTTCGGGAGAGCCTTCGGGGGCTCCCGGTTCTTACGCTTCGGCGGTGGTGGGGTCTATGGTGGAGCGGACGACGGAGACGTTGTTGGCGGGGAAGCCGCCCTGTTCGGCGTGGTCGCGGACGGCCTGCTCGTCGGGGGCGATGTAGGTGCAGTAGATCTTGTCGTCCGTCACCTGGCTCTCGACCCATTGGATCTGCGGCCCCATGTCGCTAAGCACGTTGCAAGAGGTCTGCGACATGTCCCGCAACTCCTCGGCGGACATGCCTCCGGCCCCCGGAACCTCGCGCTCGATTACGTACTTCGGCATACTTTCCTCCTTGGTCGGTTTTCCCCGACCGGCAGTGTAGCAGTCGCCAAAATCCCGGGCGACGCGCCCACCGGCCGGAGCGCCCTACCGTCCTCCGCCAGCCAGGCCGTCCCCCAACCACGGCTTGATATCAAGTACCGGGGTGCCGTCCCTCATGTCCAGTCCTCTGACACGCAAAACCGTTCCATCCACGCCGAGCACCTCGAGGATGGACATGCCGACCGGGTTGGGCCTGACCGGCGAGCAGATGCTGAAGACGCCCATGCTCCCGTCCTCCCGCGAGGACAAGTGGCGCCGATGGGGGGGCGTCTGCCGCAGAAGGTCCTCGGTGAAGGCGGGGCTCTCGTGGAAGAGGAAGATCACGACGATCCGTTGCCCCGGCTCGATGTCCGCGAGGCCCTCGCGGTACGCCTCCTCCATCTCCAGCGTCCCCTCCACGTCTGAGACGCGGAAGCTCCGGGGCATCTTCTCGACCTCCGTCCTCACGAACCCGATGGGCCGCAGCGCGATGTTCATGCCCGCCTCCCCTCGGGGTGTTGGCCGGCTCCCCTCCGGTGATGGTGGTACATGACGAAGCCGTGGGGGAGTTCGAGGTCGTGGGCGGCGAGGAGATCGGGATCGCCGAGGATTTCGTCCGTCGGGCCGTCGGCCGCTATGCGTCCGCCGTCGAGGATGACGGCGCGGGCGCAGATCTCGTGCGCGTAAGGCAGGTCGTGCGTGACGAGCACGATGGTCTGGGGGAGGCCGGCCAGAATACCGCCGAACTCCCGCCGCGCCCGCGGGTCGAGGTTGCTGGATGGCTCGTCGAGCACGAGCACCCCGGGCTCCATGCTCAAGACCGCCGCCGTCGCCACCCGCTTCCTCTGCCCGAACGAGAGGTGGTGCGGCGGACGTCCCTCAACGCCCTCCATCCCAACCGCCGCGAGCGCCCGTCTTACCCGCAGCCGAACCTCGTCCTCCGAAAGCCCCAGGTTCGAGGGCCCGAAGGCGACGTCCTGTTCGACCGTCGGCATGAACAGCATGTCGTCCGGGTCCTGGAAGACGAGGCCGACGCGCCGGCGGACCTCCTTGAGGTTCTTGCCGACCACCGGCAGGCCGCCCACCGAGACGGAGCCGCCCGTCGGCTCCAGGATGCCGTTCAGGTGCAGGCAGAGCGTGGACTTGCCGGCCCCGTTCGGCCCCAGGACCGCCACGCGCTCGCCGGCCTCTATCTTCAGCGAGATCCCGCGCAGCGCCTCGTGCCCGTCGGGGTAGGCGTAGCGCACGTCCGCCAGCTCGACGGCCGGCGGTCGCCCGGGCGAGGCCCCCGTCACGGCAACAGAGCCCTGATGCAGACGAGCGCGCCGCCGAGCGCGGCCAGAAAGAGGAAGTCGACCGGCCGCGGCGCGAGGCGTTCCACGGCCCCGGCCGGCATCCCGCCGTCGTAGCCGCGGCTCGTCATGGCGAGGTGGACGCGCTCGCCGCGCTCCAGCGACCGCACGAACAGCGAGGCGATCAGCGGGCCGGTGGACGGGACGGCCTGGCGGAGCCGGCCGGCGGAGTAGCCGCGCGCGGCCCGGGCCGTCTGCATCCGCGAGACCTGTTCGGCGAGCACGTGCAGGTAGCGCCACATGAGCGCCACGATCACGACGATCAACCGCGGCGCCCGAAGCAGCTCGAAGCCCCGAAGCAGCTTCGGAAACGGCGTCGTAGAACTCAAGACGACCATCGCGAGCACGCCGATGGTCACCTTCGCGCCGACCGTCGCCCCGAGCACGACCCCGTCCTCCGCCGTGAAGGGCAGAACGGCCGCGGCCAGCAAGAACGGTATCTCGATGGTCATGCGGCGCAGGACGTGCCCCGGACGCAGCCGGGCCGCGACGACCAGCCCGATCAGGATAAAGGCGACGGCCGCGAACGCGGACCAGGCCCCGGGCGGCAGCGAGACGGAGACGACGACGAGCCCGATCAGGCCGATTATCTTCACCCGCGGGTCGAGCCGGTGCACCGGCGAGTTCCCGGCCGCCACCGCCTCGACGTCGCCGAGACGACCCCCGCCCAAAGACGCTACCTGACGCGCGGGGACGCGCCGCCGGACGACCCCCCGCCGCGGCGCAGCAAAAACACGACGCCCGCGCCCAGGGCGAAGCAGACGCCGACGCCGACGAGCCCGGAGAGCCAGGTCACGCCGTAATCGAACAAGAAGCTTGGCTGAATACCGAGCACCGGCTCACCCTCCTGCTCCGCCAGGCAGGCCTCCTCGTCCGACGCGTCCTCGCAGGCGCTGTCGATGACGGCCCGCTGCAACGCGTCCGGCGTGCTCGCGGCGAAGTTGGAGACGACCATCCCGACGAGCAACGCGACCGCGAGGCCGACGAGGACGAACGGGACGACGGAACGGCCCCCGCGAGACGCCACTACGCCACCCCCTCATGGATCGGGACCGTCACCGGCAGCCGGTCCTTGTTGGCGAGCAGGTCCGGGCGCGTAACCAGGACGGCCGCGACGACGCTGGTCGAGATGATGGCCTCCAGGACGCCCACGGCCATGTGGACCCCGATCATGACCGGAAAGGCCGCGAGCGGCAACGGCCCGCCGAACACGATAAAAACCGACACCAGTGCCGCCGCCGCGACGATGGTCACCCAAGAGACGACCGCCACCGACCCGAGGTAGGCCCAGCGAGCACGCGGCAGAACCGCGGTCAGGACGCGGAACAAGTAATATCCCCCGACCGCCGCGAGCACGCCCATCGCCAGGACGTTCGCCCCGAGGGCGGTTATGCCGCCGTCGGCGAAGCCTATGGCCTGGACGATGTAGACGACGCTCACGACCAGCGTCCCGACCCAGGGGCCTAGCAGGATCCCGGCCATGGCCCCCCCGAGCAAGTGCGCGCTGGTCCCCCCGGCGACGGGTATCGTCACCATCTGCGCCGCGAAGATGAACGCCGCGGTCAGCCCGACGATGGGCACGCTCCGGTCGTCGAGCTCCGCCTGGGCCCTCCTGAGCGCGTACCCGACGATGGCGGCGGCGACGATCCACGTAACCACGGCCGTCCCGGCGTTGATGAGCCCATCTGGAACGTGCATGAGCGCGACGCCCATCTAATGCTCCCCTCCGTCTCTCAAGAACCGTCCCCTTCTCCGCCGGAACATTCGGCGCACACCCCCCGGGCGACCACGTGCAGCTCCCTCACCCCGAAGCCGCGCGAGCCGGCCTCCAACGCCTCGAACAGTTGCCTACCGACCTCCGGGTCGGGGTGGGAGATGCCGCCGCAGACGTCGCACACCAGATGCGGGTGCAACGCCGGCCTGGCCTCGAAGACCCGTGGCCCCTCCGGCAACCGGCTGTCGGCGACGAGACCCGCCGCCCGCAAGGCCTCCAGAGACCTGTAGACGGTCGAGAGCTCCAGCCCCGGCAACGAGCCGCGGACCTTCTCCCACAGCTCGTCCGCCGTGAAGTGCCCGCCCGACTCGACCAGCGCCCGCCACACGAGCGCCCGCTGCGGCGTGACGCGCACGCCGCGCTCCTGCAACGCATCGACGGAATGACCTTTCGCTCCCACCTGCAAAACGTTAGCAGCAAGCAAAACCTCGCGCAAGCATCCGGGTAGCCTTTGGGTTCATCCGGGGCCGGTGGTGGTGGGTGTGCGGATGTGCGAGCATGATCGGGGTACTCGGGGGCGGTTGTGGCGGGCGAGGGGTAGAGAGCTCTGGGTTGAGGTATACGCCTTACACGGTGGTGCTGGTCTTCGCGGCGCTCGTGGCCGCGTGGCTGGCCGTCCACACCTGGCGGCGGGGCGTGGGTGGGACGCGGGGCTTAG
>CAXUFZ010000166.1:0-8225 GCA_964250345.1 uncultured Rubrobacteraceae bacterium | reverse complement strand
GGCGGTATCGGCGCGGCGCGCGAGGCGCTTGGAGACGGCGAGGTCCACGGCGGCCCCGTGGACCTTGCGGGCGCGCGACCAGGTACCGAGTTGGCCCGTGAAGAGCAGCTTCAGGTAGTAGCCCGTCTTGCGGAAGTAGCTCGGGAGGATCGCGTACTCCTCCGGCGTGATCGTGCCGGCCTCGACCTCCTCGCGGAGCTCGTTCCGGATCATGCGCCGCTCGGAGGAGAGCCACACGATGATGAGCGCCACGTACACGAGGAAGACGACGAACATGATCCCGTAAGCCACCGGCCCCAACGTGGAGGCCAAAAAGTTGAACGCGGCGTGCAGCAGGATGGCCCCGAGCAGCCCGAGCAGCGGGAAGAGCACCTTGAGCGCGGGGTTCCGGACCCACGGTATGAGCCCGATGCCGATGCCCGTGAGCGACGTGAACGACGCGTGGGCGAACCCGCCGAAGATCCTGCGCACCACGAACGTCTCCGAGCCGTACTGCAACCCGTACAAGATATCCTCCGCAAGCGCGAACCCGAACCCCACGGCGCAGCCGTACACGATGCCGTCCATAACGCCCGCGAACTCCACGAGCCCCCGCCGCCGCGCCGCCAGATACGCGACCAGGAACGCGATGAGAAGGGCCAGCCCCTTCGTCGTCTCCTCGACCGGCGGCGCCACGAGCACGGCGGTGAGGAAGCTGGCGGCCTGCTGGCCGGCGAGGCTGGCGAGCGTGATGGAGGCGATGGTGTTGAGCACGAGCGAGAGCGTGGTCGCCACCGCGAAGCCCCAGATAAAGACCGGGATCACGTACCGCAGCGACTCGCGCTCGTAGAGATCCACCGCGCGGATGAAGAACAGGTAAACCAGCGCCTGCACGATGCCGATACCGACGAGCGAGGCGCTCAAGCTCACCCTAAATCCTTCCGAAAAAGATCACAGTCCGCAACATGGGCCGCAAGTATACCCACTCTTGGTAAAATACCTTCATCAGAGCCGAGAGGATAGATTTGGACAACGACTCCTACGATCGCGTTTCCGTCCTCGGCGCCCTGCGCCACCTGACCCACGGGGTCTACGTGCTGGGAACCCGCCGGGGCCGCCAGTCCAACGCGATGTCCGCCTCGTGGGTGATGCAGACTTCCGAACGCCCCCCGTGCGTGGCCGTGGCCGTCCGCGACGACCGCTACACCCACGACATGATCCTGGAGAGCGAGACCTTCGCCCTGAGCGTCCTACGTGACGACCAGACAAACGTCGCCGCCCACTTCGGCGATACGAGCGGCGAGTACGACGAGAAGCTGCGCGGCGTCCCCTACGGCCTGACCCCCGGCGGCTCCCCCTACCTCCTCGACTGCCTGGCCTACCTCGACTGCCGCGTAATGGACCGCGCCCGCGCCGGCGACCACACGGTCCTCGTCGGAGAGGTCGTCGCCGGCGAGACCCTCGACCACAGCTACCCGCTCATCTACGACCCGAGCGAGTACGAAGGGGCCCTCCGCTAGATGTCTCCCGACCCCGAAAGCAACCTGCGCGACCTCGGCCTCGAACTTCCCCCAGTCCCCGCGCCCGCCGGCTCCTACGTCCCCGCCACGCGGTCGGGAACCCTGATCTTCACGGCCGGCCAGGTCCCATTCGTGAACGGCGAACTACGCCTGACCGGAAAAGTCGGCGACGCGGTAACGGTCGAAGAGGCCAAGGACGCCGCCCGCGTCTGCGCCCTGAACGCCGTGGCCGCCGCCGCCGAAGCGGCCGGGGGCTTGGGCAACATCCGTGAGATCGTCAAGGTGACCGGCTTCGTGGCGTCGGCCCCCGGCTTCAACGGCCAGCCCGAGGTCCTGAACGGGGCCTCCGACCTCCTGGGCGACATCTTCGGCGAGGCCGGCCTCCACGCCCGCTCCGCCGTCGGCGTCGCCGAGCTGCCGCTCGACGCGCCGGTCGAGGTCGAGATCGTGGTCAGCGCCGATTCCACCACCTGACCCCACCCGGTGCACGGACACACCGAAAGCCCCACCCGCCGGGATATAATCCGTTCTATCGAATACGTTTGGATTGGAGGCCCATTTTGGGTGTGACGAGAGAGAAGACGAGCATAAAGTTGTACACGGGCAGCTACTGCCCTTACTGCCGCCGGGTCAAGCAGGAGCTCGACCGGCTCGACCTCGACTACGAGGCGGTGGACGCCGACGCGGACGGCCGCGACGCGGTCATCCGGCTCTCGGGGCAGCGCGCGATCCCGATCCTGACCATCGGCGATGAAGTGCTCGTGGACTCCTCGCACATCATCCGCGAGCTCCGCAGGCGCTACGCCTGAGCTTCGTCCGCGTCGGGCGTCGGCTCCCCGCCGTCGTCCCCCAGGAGCTCCAGCACGTAGGTCGCGTAGAACGCCAGCGACTCTTCCGAGCCCTCGTCTAGAAAGGCGCGGGCCCGGCCGACCGGGTCGAGCACGAAGCCTTCGACCTCGACAACCGGGCCTTCCCCCCACTCTTCGGCGGGCTGCCAGACGCTCGCGGCGGTCGCGTTCTTGCGGATGGTCTCCCCGAGGAAGTATCCCACGCCCCCGACCAGCTCCGGTGAGATCGGGGTCCGCGCCTCGTCCTCGTCGCCCGCGAGGGCGGCCATGAGCAGCTCCTCGACGAGCGGCAGGTAGTCGGGCTCGAAGTCGAGATCGACGCCCCAGTGGCGGCTTGCCACGTCGCGGAAGAGCGCGGCCGAGTCCTCGGGCCGGTCCAGCCTGAGGTCGAGCAGGTCGAGCTGGAGCAGGGCGGCCGGCGAGCGCCCGCACAGCAGCGCCAACTCGTCCGGTACCGGGTAGGCGCTCAGCAACTCCAGGTTCGCGTCCGAGTGCTCCGAGGCGCGCAGCACCGCGGCGCGCTCGGCCACCTCGCGGACGCTGGTCCCGTCCCACGACCCGGTCGCGACCTCCACGAAGAAGGTCTCTTCGTCCTGCAGAAGGTGGATCGGCAGAACCGTCCGCCCTTTGGGGGAGTGGATCTCCTTGAACAATTCCAGGATGCGACCGCCCCGCTCCTCCAACTCGCCCGCCACGCGCAGGATCGTCGCCGGACGCGGCGCGTCGCGCTCGATCTCTATAGGAGCCGAACGCGCTTGTTCCACGCCCTCATCGAGCGCGTCCCGCTCCTCTTCTTCGCCCCTCCAGAACACTCCGACGAAGCCTCCAGCGTCGATCCACGAACCCGCGCAGTTTAGCATCGGCGCGGGTTTGCCGGCGACGTCCCGTTGCATTAATCTAACCCCATGCCCGAGTTCAAAGAGCTACTACTGGTGCGCCACGGACAGTCCACGGCCAACGTGAGGGGCGTCTGGCAAGGCCAGATGGAGTTCTCCCTCTCGGACGAAGGACGCCGCCAAGCGCTCCTCGCCGGCCGCGCCCTCGCGCGCGAGCCCTTCGAAGCCGTCTACTCCAGCCCGCTCGCCCGCGCCTTCGAGACCGCCGAGATCATCGCCCGGGAGGCCGGCGCGGGCGGCGTGATCCCCGTCGACGGCCTCAAGGAGCGCCACGGCGGCATCCTGCAAGGCCTCACGTGGTCCGACCAGGAGAGACGCGACCCCGAGCTCGTACAGAAGCTCCTCTCCCTGCCGGAAGAAGAACGGTGGGCGGTCGTCGGGGCCGAGACCGACGAGCAGGTGATGGCGCGCTTCGAAGACGCCATAGACCACATCCTGAACCGGCAACCCGACGGCTCGCGCTCTGTCGTCATCTCCCACGGCGGGTCCATGCGGGCCTTCCTCAGGGACCGCTTCGGCCCCGACGTGCTCCCCGACACCCAACGCGCGGCGAACGCCTCGATCACCCGCATCCGCTGGAACCCGAACGGCTCCGCCCCGGACCTCGTGGAACTTGCCTCGACGAAACACCTCACGGGCCAGAGCGGCCCGGACACCACCCGCGTGGAGTAGCACCACCAGATCGCGGCGGCATCGGAGATTGCGCGAGGATTCGGATGCTTCCATACTTCCTATCTGGGATCGAGGTAGGGAGGAAAGTATGTCTGACACCCAGCGAGATCAGCGGCAAGCAGACGGAGAAGAGCGGGGCACGGGTTTCGACGCGGTCATAATCGGCGCCGGGTTCGCGGGGCTGTACATGCTCCACAAGCTGCGCAACGAGTTGGGGCTCTCGGCGCGGGTTCTGGAGGCCGGCGGCGGCATCGGCGGGACGTGGTACTGGAACCGGTATCCGGGCGCGCGCAGCGATACGTCTTCCTGGATCTACTGCTACTCGTTCGACGAGGAGCTCCTCCAGGAGTGGCGGTGGAACGAACGCTACCCCGGGCAGCGGGAGGTCCTGGACTACCTGGAGCATGTCTCCGAACGGTTCGACCTCAACCGGGACATCCAACTGGAGACGCGCGTAACGGCGGCGGCCTTCGACGAGGCGTCGGGGCGGTGGGAGGTGCGCACGGATACCGGCGAAGTTTTCTCGGCGCGCTTCCTCGTCGCCGCCCTGGGTGCCCTCTCGGCGGCGAACCTGCCGGACATCCCCGGCCTGGAGAACTTTGCCGGAGATCGTTACCACACGGCCGAGTGGCCCCATGAGGGCGTGGACTTCGTCGGACAGAGGGTCGGGGTCATAGGTACGGGGGCCACCGGCATCCAGGTCGCCACGGAGGTCGCCGGGCAGGCGGATCACCTCACCGTCTTCCAGCGTACTCCCAACTACGCCGTCCCGCTCGGCAATCATGCTCTGGACGCCGAGTCCCGGCGCCGGTACAAGGAGAATTACGGCGAGATCTGGGACCAGGTCCGTCACAACTTCTCCGGCCACGACTACGAACCCATCGGGAAGAATCTTGAGGAGTCGACGCCGGAGGAGCGCGAGCGCACGTTCCGGGATCGCTACGACCGCGGCGGCTTCGGCCTGTGGCTGGGCAACTACGACGACATCCTGGAGGACAGGGAGGCCAACGGCGCCGTCTCCGAGTGGGTTCGGGCGAGGATCGCCGAGCGGATCGACGACCCCGAGACCGCCGAGAAGCTCATCCCCCGCGACCACGCGTTCGGCACCAAGCGGGTTCCCTTGGAGAACGGCTACTACGAGATCTTCAACCGCGCCAACGTCGAGCTCGTGGACGTCAAAGAGACGCCGATCGAGGAGATCACCGCGACCGGGGTGCGAACCGGCGAAGGCGAGCACGAGCTCGACGCCCTGGTGTTCGCCACCGGCTTCGACGCCATGACCGGCCCGTACAACAAGATCGACATCAGGGGCCGCGGCGGGCGGCGGCTGCGCGAGAAGTGGGCGGAGGGGCCGCGCACCTACCTCGGCATCATGAGCGCGGACTACCCCAACATGTTCGCCATCACCGGGCCGCAGAGCCCTTCGGTGCTCACGAACGTGCCGGTCGCCATCGAGCAGCACGTGGAATGGATCTCGGAGATCATCCAACACATGCGCGAAGGCGGCCTCGGCGTCGTCGAGCCGACCCGCGAGGCGGAGGACGCGTGGGTGGACCACTCGCAAGAGGTGGCGCACGCCACGCTGTTCCCCGAGTCCGCCACCTGGTACATGGGGGCGAACGTCCCCGGCAAGCCCCAAGTGTTCCTCCCCTACCTCGGCGGCCTCGGACCCTACCGCGAGAAGTGCGACGAGGTCGCGGCGAACGGGTACGAAGGGTTCGCGTTCGCCGATCGGGAAGAGTCCGACGAAAGAGCCCGGGTTACTTAGAGGGGTTTCCTACCCGAGGGCTTGGACGCGGCGGGCGTTGGGGCCGCGGTCGTTGCGGCCGACGTCGTACTCGACGTCGCCGTTCGGGGAGAGCGCCGAGGGGTCACCCTGGACCTCTGAGTGGTGGACGAACAGGTCCTCCCCCGTGGGCCGCACGAGGAAACCGTAGCCCTTCTCCGGGTCGAACCACTTGACCCTGCCCCGCTCGCGCGGCAGCTCGTCGGAGACAGGGGAAGGCGGCGGTTCCGTCGACTCCGACTGGCCGTTGGTGGACGCCGCGGGGGCGACGAAGACGGGGACGTCCGCGTCGCCGCCCGCGGACTCCGCGCTGTCGGGTTCGAGGACTATGGAGTCTTCGGCGACCTTCACGACCACCGCTTCGACGCCCGTCCAGTACTCCTTCCAGATGGGGTCCTCGGCGACCGCCGGGTCGAGCCAGAGGCCAAAGCCGTCCTGCTCGCCGTGGTCGAGGACGCCCTCGAAGACGGACTCCGGTTCGCGGGGGCCGCGCTCGCGGCGGTAGATGTCGTTGCGGGAGCGGAAAGACTGCACCGAAGAGGCGCTCGTGCCGAGGGCGTCCGCGATCCACTCGTCCGCCTTGCCCGCCTCGACCCACTCCCGGATCCGATCCATATGAGGTTTCAACGCTATGCGCTTCCTGGAGTCCGCCATGCTACCGCCCGCTCCTTCTTGCCTTAACATTCGTTCCGAAAGATGCTTCGTTTGAACGGTGATCTACGCTGATCTTCTGATGATTCCGCCCGGCATTCTATCATCTCCGAAGCCTCCTACGAGTTCTTCTCCCCGGAGGTCCCTGGCGCATCGTCCCTGCCAGACCGGGGCGAGGCCGGCTCCTGCTTCCCGCCAACCTCCTCGGACACGCCCGGCGCGTCCTTGGCCTGCGGGTCCTGAACCCGCGACGGCTCCTCCCCGCTCGCGGGGTCCCCGCTTACCGCCTCCCGCGCGGCCCTCTCTGCCGGGGCGGGCTTCTGCTCCCCGGGCTCGCTGGCGGCCCCGCCAGTTACCGCTCCTCCCTCGGAGGCGACGGCGCCCTCCTCGGGCTCTTCCGGCGTGGCGGGCGCCTCTTCGCGCGGCGGCTCAGCGTAGTCGCTGAAGCCCTCGCGGCCGAGCTCGTCGAGCATCTCCCCCACGACGGGCGCGGGGAGGTCGAGGTGCAGGGCGAGCGACTCGGCGCGGGCCAGCGTCTCGTAGCCGTCGGCGCCGGTCGCATAGTCCAGAGCCTCCAGGGCCGCGGCTACGTTGGCCGTCGGCACGAGCGTGTTGCCGCCCGCGGCGACGCGCAGGTGCTGCAGGAGCGTCAGGTCGAGGCCGCCCACGACGCCGACGACGGGCTCCGTCTCGAAGATGCGCCGCCGGACGAAGAGGCGGGTGTCGTAGCCGTCGGCCCAGCGGCGGAGGACCTCTTTCTCGTCCACGTAGTTGTACTGGGCGACCCTGTGCTGGAACTGGCCGAGGAGCTTTCCCGTGAGGACGCGCAGGTCGCCGTCGCCGAAGAACCAGTCGTCGCCCTCGACGTTCATGATGCCGCTCGCGTGGGCGATGGTGAGGGGCTCCTCGTCGTCCTCGAAGGTCTCGCGGAAGGAGCGGATCATGTCCCGGATCTCCTCGCGAGGGCGGCCGCTCTTGGTCAGGGCGGTCTCGTAGACGATCATGGCCGCCAGGTTGCCCTCGCCCGAGCGCTCGTCCAGCGCGCGGGCTGCCCGGGACAGCCGGCGGTCGAAGTCTTCAAGGTTTCTTACCTTCCAGGCGGCCTCGACGGCCCTCTCCGCTACCTCCACCATGGGATCTCCTCGACGTAAAGAAAGTCTTTCCGGGGCAAATATAGCATCTCGGTCGGCCCTAATCCGTACCCTTCAGGCCGTAAACGCCGGGGGCCGTCTGGAAGAACGGCGTCTGCGGGTTGTCCCTGACGTCCACCGACAGCCGAGCGCGCATCGTGTTCTGGGGCGTGCGGCCGGCGCTCTGCAGGTAGCCGGACTCGAGCGCTATCTCCGTGATGTCCTCGTAGTGCAAGGGGTGCCCGACCTCCCGGAGCACCTCCCTGGCCGCCGCCTTGAAGTCCATACCGGGGTCAGGAGACCTCCGGCGGGACCTCCGGGTAGGCCCCGATCAGGCTGACGTAAGGACAGTGGTCCTCCAAGCCTTCGAGGGCCCGGCCGACCCGCTCCTCATCCGGGTGGCCGCGGAAGTCCGCGAAGAACACGTAGGTCCAGGCCCGCTTGCGGCTCGGGCGGCTCTCGATGCGGGTCAGGTTGATCCCCTCCGCCGAAAACGCCGAAAGCGCGTCGGCCAGAACTCCAGGCCGGTCCTTGACCGAAAAGACGACGCTCGTCTTGTCCTTCCCCGTCCGGGCGGCCCACGATCGGCCGAGCACGATAAAGCGCGTCGTGTTCGTCCTGGCCTCCTGGATGCCGCGCGCCAGCACCCGAAGGCCGTGCGCCTCGGCCGCCAACGCGCTCCCGACCGCCGCGACCCCGGGCTCCAGGGCCGCACGCCGGGCGGCCTCCGCGGTGGACTCGAC
>CAXUFZ010000165.1:0-8242 GCA_964250345.1 uncultured Rubrobacteraceae bacterium | reverse complement strand
ACGTCTCCGGCCTGATCCGGGAAGGCATCGACGAGGCCGGCGGCGGGGACAGGGAGTTCGGGGTCGTGTCGAACCCGGAGTTTCTCCGGGAAGGGACCGCGCTTTACGACTCGCTCTTCCCCGACCGGATCGTGGTCGGGGCGGAGCCCGGCGGGGCGTCGGACACGTTGAGGGCGCTCTACGAGCCCATAATCGCGCAGAGCTTTCCGACGACGTTGGACCCGCGACCCAAAGACGCCGTGCCCTTCGTGGTCACCGATCTCGCGAGCGCCGAGATGATCAAGTACGCCGCAAACGCCTTCCTGGCGACGAAGGTGAGCTTTATAAACGAGGTCTCGAACCTCTGCGAACTCACCGGCGCGGACTCGGGCAGCGTGGCGGCCGGCATCGGCCTCGACGAACGCATCGACCCCCGTTTCTTGAACGCCGGCGTGGGCTGGGGCGGCTCGTGCCTCCCCAAAGACGTCTCAGCCCTCCGCTCCATCGCCCGCGGTCACGGGTACGACCCCGTCCTCCTCGACGCCACCGTCGCCGTCAACGAACGCCAGCGAGGGCGCGTGATCTCCAAACTCCAGACCGACCTGCGCACCCTCAAGGGCAAGCGCGTGGCCCTCCTCGGCCTCGCCTTCAAGCCGGACACCGACGACCTGCGCGAGGCCCCGAGCCTGAAGATAGCCGAAGCTTTGAGCGATCTCGGCGCGCGCATCGTCGGCTACGACCCCGTCGCGGGCAAGAGGCCGATGCCGGCCCCGTTGGAGGTGGTCTTCGATCCCTACGAGGCCCTCGCCGGCGCGCACGCCGCCGTCCTGGTCACGGAGTGGGACGAGGTGCGCGGCCTCGACCTCGCGCGGGCCGCCGCGCTGATGGAGGACCCGAAGCTCCTGGTGGATGGCCGCAACGCCATCGACCCCAGGGCGGCCCGTGAGGCCGGCCTCGCGTACAGGGGCTTCGGGCGTGGGTAGGAGCAAGGAGCGGCGGGCGCTCGTGACGGGCGGGGCTGGGTTCGTGGGCAGCCACCTGTGCGAGCGGCTGCTCCGGGACGGCTGCCGGGTGGTCTGCGTGGACGACCTGAGCACCGGCTCCCCGGAGAACGTCGCCCACCTGCGTAGGGACCCGGCCTTCGAGTTCGTCGAGCACGACGTCACGGCCTACACAAGCGTCCCAGGGTCCCTGGACGAGGTCTACCACCTCGCCTCCCCGGCGAGCCCGGCGGACTTCGGGCGCATTCCGGTTCAGATTCTCAAGGTCGGCGCGATGGGGACGCATAACGCCCTGGGCCTCGCCCGCGCCAGGGGTGCCCGCTTTCTTCTCGCCTCGACGAGCGAGGTCTACGGCGACCCGCTCGTCCACCCGCAGCACGAGGGCTACAGGGGCAACGTCAACCCCATCGGCGTCCGCGGCGTCTACGACGAGGCCAAACGTTACGCCGAGTCGATGACGATGGCCTACCACCGCCACCGCGGCGTGGACACCCGCATCGCGCGCATCTTTAATAGTTACGGACCCCGGATGAGGCCCGACGACGGCAGGATGGTGCCGAACTTTATCCGCCAGGCCCTCGCCGGCGAAGCGCTCACCGTCTACGGCGACGGGCGCCAGACGAGGAGCCTCCAGTACGTGGACGACCTCGTGGAAGGCATCGTCCGCCTCATGCGAAGCGACGAGAACCGTCCGGTGAACCTCGGCAACCCCGTGGAGCGTTCGGTGCTGGAGGTGGCGGAGACCGTGATCGAGCTCTCCCAAAGCGGGAGCAAACTCGTCTTCGAGCCGCTGCCGGAGGACGACCCCGGGCGGCGCTGCCCGGACATAACCCGCGCCAGGGAATCGCTGGGCTGGGAACCACGCGTCCCGGCCCGCGAAGGCCTCCAAAAGACCATAGGGTGGTTCGTGGACCTGGCTGAGAACCGGGCGCCACGGGCGGCTCAGGGGACCTGGCAGCGTCCGTAAGCACCGTTATTGACAACCTACGGGGGCGTCGGTAGCCTTGCATCCGAACCACGGGATCAATGGACCGCAAGAAGGGGCATATAGTGCCGAGATTTGGACTAAGAAAATCTTTCAACGTGGGGCGGGGCGTAAAGGCGTTCTTGAACCTGCAAACCGGCACTACCCGCGGCGAGGTGCCCGACCCGTGGCACCGGAACCCGGCCAACGCGCTCAAGAGGAAAGACAAGCAGATCTACAAGCTCAGGAGGAATCTCAAGAAACACCGGGAGGAGCTCTTCCAGTTGAGGAACAGGCTTGCGGCGGCGGAAGAGATCTCGGGCGAGGGGCAAGGCGCGCCGTCGCCCATTCAGGCGTCCGACGGACCGGTCGGCGCGTTGCCCGATTACGTGATCATCGGCGCGATGAGGTGCGGGACATCCAGGTTCTACGGCACGCTTACCGAGCACCCCTACATCAAGCGCGCCGCCGCCAAGGAGCTGCACTACTTCGACCGGCCCGGTCGCTTCGAGAACGGCATCGAGTGGTACAGGGAGCACTTCCCGCCGCCGGAGTGGCAGGACGGGCACAGGACCATCACCGGGGAGGCGACGCCGAGGTACCTGTTCGAATCGAACGTGCCCGAGAGGATGGCGCAGGTCCTCCCGGACGTGCGCCTGATCGTGCTGCTCAGGAACCCCGTGGACCGGGCCTACTCCCAGTACCACCGTTCGGTGAGAAACGGGCAGGAGGACAGGAGCTTCCTTGAGACCGTGGAGCAAGAGCTGGCGGCGCTGGCCGCCGCGGAATCCTCGGGCCGCGGGCTTCTCCCCGCCACCATCGAGAAGGAAACCTACAGCCAACTGGCGCGCGGCATCTACGTGGACCAGCTGGCGCGGTGGCGGGAGTTCTTCCCCGAAGGGCAGATGCTGATCATAAGGAGCGAGGACTTCTTCGAGGACGTCACCGGCATCCTGGAGACGGCCCAGGATTTCCTCGGTCTGCCGCGGCGGGAGCTTACGCTCCCCACCCGCAAGACGACGCGCCCGACGAACTACGAATACGGGCCGATGGACCCGGCACTCCGGGAACGGTTGGAGGGGTTCTTCGAGCCGCACAACCGGCGCCTCTACGAGTACCTCGGCAGGGACTTCGGCTGGTAGCGTCGACCCGACGGGTTCGTTGACACGGCGCGCGGCGTCTGTAGCTTTTTTCTAACCCGGGATGACCGGCGGAGCGTAAAAAGGGGCGTGTAGTGCCGAGATTCGGGCTAAGAAAAGTCTTCGACGTGGGGCGGGGCGTGCGGGTGTTCTTGAACCTGCAGGCCGGCGCTACGCGCGGTTCTGTCCCGGACCCCTGGAGACGGAACCCGTCGAACGCGCTCGCGAGGAAAGACCGGCGGGTCAGCAAGCTCGCGAAGAAGGTCAAGAACCAGCGGGAGGACCTCTTCCTGCTGCGGAACGAGCTGGAAGCGATGAAGAGGCTTGCGGAAGGCGTCCGGCCGGACCCTTCGGCCCTCCGGGGGTCGGACGAAGAGATAGGCGCGCTGCCGGACTTCGTCATCGTGGGGGCGCAGAAGTGCGGCACCGGCCGCCTCATCGAGCTTCTGGCCGAGCACCCGAACGTCGAGCCCGGCGCCCGCAAGGAGGCGCACTACTTCGACAGGCCCGAGCGGTACGAGAGGGGCATCCGGTGGTACCGCGGCCTCTTCGTCAAACCGGAGTCCGAAGGCGGGCGGAGGACCATCACCGGCGAGAAGACCCCGAGCTACCTGTTCGAACCGAACGTCCCCGGGAGGATGGCGCGGGTGCTTCCCGGGGCGCGCCTGATCTCGCTGCTCAGGAACCCCGTGGACCGGGCCTACTCCCACTACCATCACCTGGCGAGGCGCGGCAACGAAGACCGCGGCTTCGAACGGGCCATCGAGGAGGAGCTGGCGTGGGGCGCCGAGCACGGCTGGGTCCCCGACGAACGGAGCGACCCCGGCGTCCGCAAGGGGGTCGAGGCCGGCCTGATAGCCCGCGGCATCTACGTGGACCAGCTGGCGCGGTGGCGGGAGTTCTTCCCCGAAGAGCAGATGCTCATAGTAAGGACCGAGGACTTCTTCGGGGACCTGGTGGGGACCCTGGAGCAGGTTCAGGATTTCCTCGGTCTGCCGCGCCACGACCTCGCGGCGCACCTCCGCGGAGCGGGCGCCCGTTACGAGCCGATGTACCCCGCCACGAGGCGGCGGCTGGAGGAGTTCTTCGAGCCGCACAACCGACGGCTCTACGATTTCCTCGGCAGGGACTTCGGCTGGTAACGGCTCCGGGCAGCCCGCGGGCCGGCGGGGTGATGCCAGATCGTGCTTGTGGTAGCGTGTGAATTGGCGTTCCGTGCCATCACAGTAAAGAGGGAGGACCGTGCAAGACGAGGAGATAAAACAGAAGATCGCCAGCTTCGACAGGTGGCATTACCAGTTCGACCTCAGGGGGAACCTGACCCCCATCCACAACAAACAGAGGGTCGAGCGCCACGAGCAGCGTAAGAGGCATTTCTTTGAGCCCCTGGTCCAACTTTACGGGGGTTCCCTGGCCGGCAAACGGGTCCTGGACCTCGCCTCCAATGCCGGGTTCTGGTCCCTCAACGCCGTCGAGGCCGGCTGCGACTACGTGCTCGGCGTCGAAGGGCGGCAGATGCACGTGGACCAGGCCAACCTGGTCTTCGAGGTAAAAGAGGTAGAGAGAGACCGTTACGACTTCGTCGTGGGCGACGTCACCCAGACTGATTTTACGGCGTTTGGCGAGTTCGACGTGGTGCTGTGTTTGGGGCTGATGTACCACGTCAGCAAGCACGTCAACCTGCTGGAGAGGATCTCCCGGGCCAACACCGACCTGCTCGTCATCGACACCCACCTCTCCACGCTGCCAGGCTCCGTACTCGAGCTCGTAAGCCAGAAGCCGGAGAGCCCCATGAGCGCGGTGGACCACGCCCTGGCGATGAGGCCGACCAAACGGGCCATGCGCGACATGGTCGAGCTCTTCGGCTACGCGGTGTCGATCCTGGAGCCGGACTTCCGCGACGAGAACGACGAGCCCTCGTGGACCGGCGCCCGTGACTACAAACGCGGGGCCAGGAGGGTCTTTTTCTGCTCGAAGAGATCGGACCTCTCTTTGCTGCCCGCAAAGGTAGAGTCGGCCCAGGAGTAGAACGGGAGGGCGGGCGCGGCTGACGCCGAAAAGCCGCTGTGGTAGCGTTGGCGCCGTCGTAACGTTTATCCCGGGGGTAGAAGGGTCGTGCTGGACGAGGAGATCAAACAAAAGGTAGCAAACCTAAAACCGTGGCACTACGAGTTCGATCTCGGGGCCAGCGTCACGCCCATCCGCAAGAAGGAGAAGGTCTCACGCCACGGGCAGAGAAAGGCGTACTTCTTCGACCCCCTCGTGCAGCTCTGCGGGGGTTCCCTGGAGGGCAAGCGGGTCCTCGACCTCGCCTGCAACGCGGGGTTCTGGTCTCTCAACTCGGTCCACGCCGGCTGCGACTACGTGCTCGGCATCGACGGGCGGCAGATGCACATAGACCAGGCCAACCTGGTCTTCGAAGCCAACGGGATCGACGGGGATCGCCACGACTTTATCGAGGGCGACATCTTCGAGACGGACCTCCGGCAGTTCGGGCGTTTCGACGTGGTGCTGTGTCTGGGGCTCATGTACCACATAAGCAAGCACGTGGAGCTTCTGGAGAAGATCTCCGATCTGAACACCGACATCCTCGTCGTGGACACCCTCCTCTCGACGCTGCCCGGCTCCGTGCTGGAGATCGACCGCC
The DNA here is from genome assembly GCA_964250345.1 of uncultured Rubrobacteraceae bacterium. GTDB lineage: Bacteria > Actinomycetota > Rubrobacteria > Rubrobacterales > Rubrobacteraceae > Rubrobacter_D. The sequence continues at coordinate 2,512 of CAXUFZ010000165.1, read as the reverse complement.
AGGACGTGGACAACAACCTGAGCGCCCTCGACTACAACCTGGCGATGAAACCGTCCGGGCAAGCCATGCGAGAGCTGGTCGAGCTCTTCGGCTACTCGGTGTCGACGCTCGAACCGGACTTCCGCGACGAGGCCGGCAACCCCTCGTGGACCGGAGCCCCGGACTACGAACGCGGGGCCAGGAGGGCGTTCGTCTGCTCGAAGAAGACGGACCTGTCTTCCCTGCCGGCGGAGTCGGGGCCGGCGTAGTCGCCGCGGGCGCCTCTCCGGGTCTTTCGGGAACCCCGGATCAGGGTCTCCCGGTGAGCCGTCCCCACAGCGACGGCGCGGGTTCCTCTAGAAAGGGTGCGACGGCGTCGCGGAGCGTGGGATCGAAGACGGTCTCCCGCGGGGCGCCGTAGACGTCGAGGCGGCCTTCCGGGTCGTAGCTGTTGGCGGCCCACTCTTCTTCCAGGACGCCTTCTTCTCTTAGCTTCTGCCAGCGGCGGGCGTGCCAGCCGGGGCCGAGGGATTTGCCGGTGCCGGTGCGGCGGTCGGCGGAGGCGGCGCGGGCTTCGAGGTGGGCCAGGGAGCGCAGGGGCGCGTGCAGGAGGACGAGGTCATCGGTTTCAAGGACCGGGCCCTCGACGCCGGCGAGGGAGTGGGCCCCTTTCACCATTTTCATGGCCTCCGAAGCCCGGCTGACGACCTTGGGGAGCCGGGCCATCTGGATGTAGGAGACCTTGCCCGCGGCCAGCAGGTCGGGGGCGAGGGCGCGGTCCACGGGCTCGGGGACGCGGCGGGTCATCGTCAGCAGCTCGTCGGGGTCGGACTTTGTTTGTTCGCGGCGCTGGACGAAGTCCAGGTGGCGCACCTTGAGGGCGGAGGCGCCGGAGTTTGCCAGGACGTCTTTTATGGACGGGCCGGGCGCGTGCCAGAAGTCGTCGGCGTCTATCGGGGCTACCCAGTCGGCGCCCTCGGCGAAGGCTTCGCGGGCGAGCTCCGTGAAGACCTCGCCCTGGCGGAAGGCGCCCCGGTCGCGCGTCCAACGCACGCGGGGGTCCCTGCCGAGCCTTCTCAAGGCCTTGCGGGTCCCGTCGGTCGAGGCGTTGTCCACGATCAGGATATTGTCGAAGCCCGCCGCGAGGTGGTAGAGGACGTTGGCGCGCACGACGTCCTCCTCGTTGCGGACCATCGACACCCCGTAGAGCCGCCCCCCCCCCCCCCCGCAAAGAGTTCCAACGCCGCCACGCATCGTACCCGATCCCGGCCGCTCCTTGGCGCGAGCACGGGCGGCGGTCGAAGACCTGGCAGACTATAGCGCCTCACACGGCATGACGAGAACAGGCTATAGAATGTAGGGTGCGAGGACAGACCCAGAGTACGGCGGGTGACGGGTCGGCGAGAGCGGGAGGCGGCATGGACGGTGGCGGAGACGCGAAATCTCAAGCGGAAGAGATAGCCCGCCGGGGGCGGGAGATCTACGAGCGGGAAATACGTTCTGAGGAGTTCGACCGCGAGCACAAGGGCGAGTTTATGGCGGTGGACGTCACGACGGGCGCGTACGAGATCGACCCCGACGAGGCCGAGGCCTTCGATCGGGCCGAAGACAAGAACCCTGAGGGTCTGTTCTACTTCATGCGCGTAGGGTACCGGGCCGCTCACCGCCTCGGAACGCGGTGGTAACCGGGCGGGTTGCCCTCGATGGCCGCGAGGCCGTCGTCGCCCTCGACGTGCTGGATCGCGGGGGACGGGAGCGACGGATCGAGGCGGTGGTAGATACGGGCTTCACCGGGTATCTCACCCTCCCATCCGACGCGGCGGCCTCTCTGGGCCTGCCGGAGCGGGGTTCCGAGACGTTCGTGCTCGCGGACGGCAGCGAAGCCGTCCTTCCCGTCTACCGCGGCGAGGTGCTCTGGCATGGGAGGGGGCTGCGAATACCCGTCAGCCAAGCCGATGGTGGGGCATTGGTCGGCATGTCCCTGCTGCGCGGCAGCCGGCTGACGGTGGAAGCTCGGCCGGGCGGAGAGGTACGTATCGAGGAGCTTTGAGCCGCCTCCCGCGCGGCATCGGGGCACGGTACGCGGCTATCGATACACCGCGGGCAGGACCGGCGCGCAAGGCGCCCGGCCCGGTGGTAGTGTACGCGCGGTGAAAGTGCTTCAGGAGAGATCGGGACCTTGAAGATAGCCCACTTCGGAACCTTCGACGTCGAGAACTACGGGGACCTGCTGTTCCCCCTGGTTCTGGAGCGGCGGCTCTCGGATGTATGCGACGGGTTCGTCCACATCTCGCCGGCGGGCGGGGCCCCGGACTGGGGTGACTGCGCGCCGACGGTCGGCTTCGACGAGTTCTTGAGGGAGGGACCGGAGGTGGACGGCGTCGTGGTCGGGGGCGGTCAGATCCTGCGCGCCTCCCCCACGCCCTTGGGCATCTACGACAAGGGCGGCCTCTCCCCCTTCGTCGCCTACCCGAGCCTCTGGCTGGGCGCCGCCCACCTGGCCGCCAGGGACGACCTACCCCTCTGCTGGAAC
>CAXUFZ010000164.1:0-8242 GCA_964250345.1 uncultured Rubrobacteraceae bacterium | reverse complement strand
ACGCGGTCTACAACGCCACCGGCAAACGCGTGCGCGACTTGCCCATCACGCTCGATAAGCTGATCTGAAGACCCCTTTCCCCGAAGACGCGAACACCGGAGGACGAGATAGCAAAGGTTTTCGTAACCGGGTCTTCGCGAGGGCTCGGCCTGATGACCGGCGACATCTCGAAGTTCGCGACCACGCGCGACGCCGCGCATCAGGCCGACGGGCTGGGAGGGTTCGACGCGGTAGTCCACAACGTCGGGATCGGCTACCGCGAGCCCCGCCGCGTCGAAACCGCCGACGGCCTCTCCCAACTGCGGGCCGTCAATGTGCCAGCGCCTTACGTGCGCGGCGACCCGGGCCTGGACGACCCGCAGTTCTCCGTGCGCCGCTGGAGCGGCAGCCGGGCCTATTCCGACTCCAAGTTCCACGACCTGCTACTCGCCTTCGGCACCGCGCGCCGCCGGCCCGGGGTGGGGTCGAACGCGGTCTCTCCGGGCCGGGTGCAGACCTGTATGAGCGGGGCGGGCGCGCCGGACGACCTCGACCAGGCGCACCCGCCCCGGGTCCGGCTGGCGGTCGGCGACGACCCGGAGCCCCGGGAGACTGCGGCGTCTTCTACTATCAACGGCCCGCGGACGTGCACCCGGCCGCGCTTGGCACCGCACCCGCAACGCTGCTAGATAGCCGCGAAGGACTGACTCCTCGTGGACCACTTCGCGGCGGATCATTGCGACGCTCGTTGGAGGTTTTGCCTGTGAAGCTCGACGATCACACCTACGTCCTCGGCCTGCCGATGGACTTCGGCGGAATTAGCGCACCCATCCACCCCACCCTCATCGTGGACGAGGCAGAAGGGCACACCCTGGTCGATACCGGCCTGCCGGACCAGGAGGAAGCCATCGCGGAGGCGATGGCCGAGGCCGGGGTGCGGGTCGCGGACCTGGCGCGCATCGTCCTCACCCACCAGGACCTCGACCACGTGGGGTCTCTCCGCGCGCTGGCGCGGCGAAGCGGCGCGCGGGTCGCGGCGCATCCGGCGGAGGCGCCCCACATAGACGGCAGGCTGCGGCCGATCAAGCCCTCCCCCGAAGAGCTGGAAGGGAGCCCGCGGATGCGCGAGGTCTTCGAACGCCTCGCGCCCACCCCGGTGGACGAGCACGTCGGGGACGGCGACCTCTTGGAACCGGCGGGCGGCGTGAGCGTGATCTCCACCCCGGGCCACACGCCCGGCCACGTCAGCCTGTACCTGCGGCGCCAGAAGACCCTGATCGCCGGGGACGCCCTGACCGCGGAAGACGGGCGGCTGATGGGCCCCCCGCCGCCGCCGATGACCCTGGACGCGGCGACGGCGTGGCGGTCGGTGGGCAGGCTCGCGGGGCTGGACGTGAGGCGGATCGTCTGCTACCACGGCGGGGTCGTGGACGAGGACCCGGGCGGGCAGCTGCGGGGGCTCGTGCGGGAGGGCGGTCCGCCGGTGTCGACGTGAAGCCCCGAACCGCGCACACCCGCCGCATCCGACCCGCCCGAAGATCCCACGTGCTCTCCGGGTGGCTTGACAGGCTCGTTGACCGCCCCGGCTGATCCTCGGCAGCGATGCATCGTGTCGCGCTACCATCCCCCCGCGGCGAGGCCGGATCCCCGGGCCGCGGAAGGATGGGTTGCGTGTTCCTATGCTTCGTCCGAGACGCTAACCCTCAACCTTTGATCACTTGGTCCAGGTTCGAATCCTGGTCTGGCGTCCCCGCTTAGTCCCCGTTCTATGGGGCTTTTGCTTTCCGGGACTTTCGGTAAACCCGCGTGGATCCGCCTCGACCCGCACCCACAACGACGCCGTTCCTATCAAAATTCGGAGGATTGCCACAGGCACCCGTCAGGTCCGGGGTCCAGACTCTCAACGGTAGTGGCAGTTCGAGGCCTCGCGAAGGGCGGGACCAACGGAGGTAAGAGCATGGAGAAGAGGGACATCCACGGGATACGGCACCGGGACCAGAACAGTGCCCTTGCGGGGGAGGCGTGAGGCGCCTCGAAGCCGTTGCGGTCGGACGGCAGACGGCCGTCTCGGGTGGCATAGCGGCGGCGCTCGGCATCGAGGGCTTCGGCCTTTCCCGGGTGGGCCTCGCCCGCGAGGGCAACGAAGACTCGATGCTCGCCGGCGGGGGCGCGGACGGCGCGCTCTTCGCCGTCGCCGACGGCATGGGCGGCCACGCGGCCGGCGAGGTAGCCAGCCGCATCGCGGTCGAGGAGCTGGGCACGCTGCCGGCCGCCGTGGCGCTCGCCAAGGCCATTCGCGTGTCGAACAGCCGCATCTTTGAGGTCCAGGACGGGAGGCCAGAGGGAGGTGATCTGTCCGGCATGGGCACCACCGTCGTCGCCCTGCGCTTTTCGCGCACGAAAGCCGGGCTAGCCGGCGGGCTAGCCGCCGAGGTGGCCCACGTTGGCGACTCGCGGGCCTACCTCTTCAGGGACGGCCTGCTCCTGCCGCTCACGGAGGACCATTCGTTCGTGAACGCCCTCGTGACGGGCGGCATCATCGACCGGGAGGAGGCCTCGCGCCATCCCCGGCGCAACATCCTCAACCGCGCGCTCGGCACGGGTGACGCCCGCCCGGACCTGGCCTACTTCGAGGCCCTGCCCGGCGACCGGGTGCTCCTCTGCTCCGACGGGCTCCACGACGCCGTCTCCGAGCACGCGATCGCCGAGTCGTTGGGCCTACCAGCCCGGGGCGGCCCGAGGGAGGCCGCGCGCGCCCTCGTCCGCGCGGCCTTCGAGGCCCGCGGACGCGACGACGTCACCGCGGTGGTCGTGGACGTCGCGGCCCCCGAGAGGGCGGGACACTTCAGGGAGGCCGGGTGAGCGTGGCCGCGCTGCTGGCAAACCTGGTGGATTACGCCTACTATGCGCTGCTCGCGGTCGCTGTGGCGTGGATCTTGATCTCCTGGTCCCCCACCTATCCGTCCAATCCGGTTCTCCAGAAGGTCTACGACCTCGTGGATCGTGCCGCCGGGCCCAATGCGCCCTATGAGGCGCGTGGTCCCGACGGTGAACCCGGGAGGCTTCGCCCTCGATCTCTCGCCCATGGTCGTCCTCCTGGCCCTCTCCATCGCGCGAGGGCTGCTCCTTGCGCTCATCGGCGGCTTCGCGGGCCCCGCGACCGGGTGAGACCAAACGACCCAAATAGCACGCGAACAAGAGAACACATCAACGAGAGGAACAGCAATGGCTGGAAGATTGGGCGGAAGGCTGGCGAGGTTCCTGATCGAGAAGCTCGACGATCCGAGGAGCCTGGAGGCCGCGCGCAAGGCGCTGCGGAAGGTCACCGGCGAAGAGTCGAGCCGCCACACGACAGAGGGTGAGACGACGACCCATGGCGACTATATCTCGGGGCTTGGCCCGGGCGAGCTCGGTGACCGGGCCGGCTTCGAGCTGCGAGACCGGGTAGCCGAGGCACTGAGGCTCTACCGCCACGACGCCGAGCTTCTCGACGGCGCCCTTCGGCAGGCCCTCGCGCAGTACGATCGCAGGACGCCGGGAGACCCGGAGGGTAGATACCCCGACATGAGGTGATGAGCCCGAAGGTGGCCGGAAAGTACGAACGCCCAGGAGCGATTCAGGCGTTCGTGGGGAGGGTGAGGGCGAACACCGCTCCGGGTCCACCACCGGGGTTGTTCCCCGCGATGAGGTCGCCGCGCTGGACGCGGGCGAGGTCGCGGGCTATGGTGAGCCCGAGCCCGGTGCCGCCGCCCTGGCGCGTGCGGGCCTCCTCGGCGCGGTAGAAGCGCTCGAAGATGCGCGGCAGGTGCTCCGGGGGGACGCCGGGGCCCGTGTCCGAGACGGAGGCCTCGATCGCGTTGTCCAGCGTCCGCCCGGAGACCGTCACGGTGCCGCCCTGTGGCGTGTGGCGCACGGCGTTGTCCAGGAGGGCCGCGAGGATCTGACCCGTGCGCGCCGCGTCGCCGCGGACGGGTAGTTCTTCTGGCAGCGAGATCTCGAGCCCGATCCCCTCGGACGCGGCCCGCTTGAGGAACCGCTCGGCCGCCTCGCCCGCGACCACCGCCAGGTCGAAGGGTTTCCTCTCGACCTCGAGCCTGCCGGAGTCGAGGCGGGCGAGCAGCAGCAGGTCCGAGAGCAGGAAATCCATGCGTTCGATCTCCGAGAGCTGGTCGCCCACGATCTCCCGGTTTTCGGGGGAGGTCGGATTGTGCGCTATCTCCTCCGCGTTGACCTTGACGAGGGCGAGCGGGGTCTTGAGCTCGTGCGAGGCGTCGGCCACGAAGCCCCGCTGCCTCGCGAATGCTTCTCTGGCCGGGCGCATCGCGCTCCGGGACATGTACATACCTCCCGCCGCTGCCAGGACCAGCGCCACGAGCCCCGCAGCGGCCAGCACCGCGACCAGACGCCAGACGGTCTCAAGTACCACGGACCGGGACTGGGCGGCCTGCACCACCGCCACCACCTCGCCGGTCGACTCGTCGGTCAGGGGCTTGCTATAGACCCGCACGTCGCCCCAGGGACCGCCTTCGAGGGTCCTCGAGTCCGGCTCGTCGTCCAGGGCTACGCGACTGGCGACGTCCTGGTATGGCAGCCCGAGGGAGTAGCGCGAGCCTTCGGGCCGGTCGCCTTCGGTGGCGACGTCGACGCCGGGCCCGCACGTGACCGTGGCCACGTCGTACGCCGTCTTGGCCTCCGACACAACGTACACTTCAGGACCGTGCGTGTACGCTTCCGCCTCGGCAATTGCCTCCTGCATCAAGGTCTTGTCCTGCTGGTACGTGACCGCGCGCTCGAAGAAAAGCACGACGATCGCGCCGAAGAGCACCAGGATCAGGGCGAGGATGCCCACGTAGCCTAAAGTGAGGCGCGTCCTGATGCGGTCGAGCAAGGCGCTAGGCCGTTCTGCGCGGTGTCTCGAACGTGTAGCCGATGCCCCTGACGGTGCGTATGTGGGACGGCTCGCCCTTCCGGTCCAGCTTCTTTCTCAGGTAGGAGACGTAGTGCTCGACCACGCTGGTCGAGACCTCGCCCGGGACGCCCCACACGGCGTCGAGCAGCAGGGAGCGCGAGAAGACCCGCCCCGGGCTCTGCATGAGCGCCGCCAGCAGGGCGAACTCTTTGGCCGTGAGCTCGACCCGCTCGTCCCCCCGCCGGACCTCGTGGCGCACCGGGTCGAGCGCCACGTCCCCGATCCTCACGGTCGCCGAGTCGGCGGGCGGACTTTGGGGCCTCCGGAGCAGCGCCCTCACGCGCGCCAACAGCTCTTGCCGGGCGAAGGGCTTGGGCAGGTAGTCGTCCGCGCCGGCGTCGAGGCCCTCGACCCGGTCCTCGACCTGGCCGCGGGCGGTGAGCATGAGGGCCGGGGTGTGTATGTCCGCGGCCCGGAGGCCACGCACGATCTGGACGCCGCTGCGCCCCGGGAGCATCCAGTCCACGACCAGCAGATCGAAGCCGTCGTCGAGGGCGCGCGAGAGCCCCTCGCGCCCGTCGGCGGCCACCTCGACGCCGTGGCCCTCCTCGCGCAAGATCCTCACGAGGGCCCGCGCCATCTTCTCTTCGTCCTCTATGAGCAGGATGCGTGCCATCTGATGGGCCAATAGTAGCGCAGTCGGCGTCCCGCCGGCCGTCCTGGAGCGATTCCTCGGAGAATCCTAAAGAAAGCCGGAAACCACCCTAAGACTCCCGTCGCAGACTCCGGATCAACCCCCGGCGAGCGCGTCGTCCGGGGGCGACAAAGCTTCGTACAGGAGAGGACAGCGTGGAGAGAGCAGGCAGCAACGGTCAGGGAGGAACGGCGGCCCGGACGGACGCCCGGGCGGCGAGGGTCTCGATGGAGGCGGCGCTCTTCGAGATGAGGCGCGAGATCGTGGGCCAGGAGGCGCTGCTGGAGCGGGTGCTCGTGGCGCTGCTTACGGACGGGCACCTCCTGATCGAGGGCGTGCCCGGCCTCGCGAAGACCCTGACGGTGAAGACGGCCGCCGCGGTGCTCGGTGGCACGTTCTCGCGGGTGCAGTTTACGCCGGATTTGGTCCCCGCGGACCTGGTGGGGACCAGGGTATTCCACCCCGACACGGCGACCTTCGCGACCGAGAGAGGTCCCGTGTTTTGCAACTTTCTTCTGGCCGACGAGATCAACCGCGCCCCCGCAAAGGTCCAGTCGGCCCTGCTCGAGGTGATGCAGGAGCATCAGGTGAGCATCGGCAAGGAGACCTTCGAGGTGCCCGACCCCTTCCTGGTCATGGCGACCCAGAACCCCATAGAGAGCGAGGGAACCTACCCGCTCCCGGAGGCCCAGCTCGACCGCTTCGCGATGAAGGTGCTGGTCGGCTACCCGTCGCGCGAGGAGGAGGCCATGGTCGTGGACCGCTCCATGCGCGAAATCCCCCGGGTCAGGAGGACCGTCACCCCGGACCAGCTCACGGGCTTCCGCCACGCCGTTGCCTCGGTCTACGTGGACCGCCTGATCGTCGAGTACGCCGTGGACCTGTGCGCCGCCACGCGCGAGCCGCACCGGCACGGTCTCGGCGACCTGGCGCCCTACCTGGACTTCGGCGCGAGCCCGCGCGGGCCGATCAACCTCGTCCGAGCCGCCCAGGCCGTGGCGCTACTGCGCGACCGCGACTACGTCCTGGCCCAGGACATCCGCATCGTCGCCAAAGACGTGCTCCGTCACCGCCTCGTGCTCTCCTACGAGGCGATGGCTGAGGGCGTAGATGCCGACGCGATCCTCGACGAAGTCCTCGGCACCGTGCCGGCCCCCAAACTCGAACTCTCCAGCGAGAAGGCCGGCGCGTGAGCGCGGCCCGTACGGGAACCGTAACGCCCCGCTCCCCCGACAAACCCGGTCCCGGGCCCATGCCCGGCGCCATCTTGCGGGCCCTGCGGCCCGTCGTGTGGCGCAGGATCGAGGACCTCGCCATCGGGGAGCACGCCTCGGTGTTGCTCGGCGAGGGGACAGAGCTGGCGCAGGTAAGGCCGTACGAGCCGGGCGACGACGTGCGCCGCATCGACTGGAACGCGACCGCCAGGACCGGCGATCCACACGTGCGCAAGCTCGTCGCAGAGCGGGCTTTCACCGCCTGGGTGGTCCTCGACCGCTCGCCCTCGATGGCCTTCGGCACCGCCGACCGGCGCAAGGCGGACGTGGCCGAGGGCGTCGTTGCAGTCCTCGCGCATCTCGCCACCGGTGGCGGTGGCCGGGTGGGCCTGCTCGCCTTCGGCGGCTCCCACCCGCTGACAGTTCCGCCCCGCGCGGGACGCGCCGGTGCGATCGGGATCGTCGAGGCGGCCCGGCGGGAGCCCGAGGCCGCCGAGGTGGGACCCACCTCCGTCGGCGACGCCCTGACCGGCCTGGATCGCCTCGCCCGGCGTCGCGGCCTGGTTGCTGTCGTCTCGGACTTCAGGGGGGCGCGCGACTGGCGAAGGCCCCTCGCGCGGCTCGCCACGCGCCACGAGACGCTCGCCATCGAGGTGCGCGACCCGCGGGAAGACGAGCTCCCCGACGTGGGCGAACTCGTTCTGGAAGACCCCGAGACGGGAAGGCAGCTTCGGGCCGACACCGGGAGCCGCCGTTTGAGGGAGCGCTTCGCGTCGGCCGCCGCCGCCGAGCGCCGGGAGGCCGCGGGGGAGATCTCGCGCTCCGGCGCGACCCACGTCGTGCTCTCGACGCGCGGCGACTGGCTCAAGGTCCTCGCCCTCCACCTGCGGGGCCGGACGCTCCGGGGAGGCCGTAGATGAGCTTCGCGTGGCCGGTGGCGCTCTGGGCCCTCCTTCTGGTGCCCGCGGCCGTCGCGCTCTACCTGCTCCTCCAGAGACGCCGCAAACGGCACGTCGTGCGGTTCACCAACCTGGATCTGCTCTCCAACATCGTGCCGCGCTTCCCCGGCTGGCGCCGCCACCTGCCGCCCGCGTTGTTGCTACTGGCCCTGGGCGCCCTGGTCCTCGGCTTCGCCAGGCCCCAGGCGACGGTCCTCGTGCCGCGGCAGGAGGCCAACGTCGTGATGGTGATGGACGTCTCCGGTTCGATGGAGGCCACCGACGTCTCGCCCGACCGGCTCGTCGCGGCCAAGGAGGCCGCCGGGGCCTTCCTGGACCGGTTGCCCGAAGATCTGCGGGTCGGACTCGTGACGTTCTCGGGCCAGGAACAGGTGCTCTCGTTGCCCACCGCCGACCACGCCGCCGTCCGGGACGCCGTGGACTCCCTGGAAGCCGGGGGCGGCACGGCGATGGGCGACGGCCTCATGCGGGCGACGGAGATTAGCCA
>CAXUFZ010000163.1:0-8257 GCA_964250345.1 uncultured Rubrobacteraceae bacterium | reverse complement strand
CTCGTCGACCAGGGACTTCACGTCGGGACGCCAGCGGAACTCGAAGCGGGCCGACGCAGCAGTCATGGTGAACACCTCCTGTACGGACAACTGTACGGCACGGCCCCTCGGGTCAGGGTCGGGAGCGGTACACCGCCCCCCGCGCGGGGCGCCGGGGGGATGGGGGGGGTGCTCGCCCCCTACACGGCGCGCGGGGCGGAGATAGAGCGCGACTGCATCATCCTGCAGGCCCGCCAGGCCCCGGTCGCACGGGATCTCAGGCTCCTCTACACCGTGCAGTCGGTGACGAACCACCTCGTCCGCTCCGGCACCCTCTGCGAGCATATCTGCCAGGGCATCGCGGATACGTCGGGGGGCGAGAAGGACACCGACCTCGAGACCGCCCTGATCGAGATGTCCAGGACCGCCCGCAACATCTTCCGCGAGGGCCTGGACATCTTCAGGGACCGCGACATAGATCTGGCCCGCGACCTCCAGGCCAAGGACGACAAGGTCGACCTTCTCTACTCCGAGGCCATGAACCTCATAGCCAACCCCTCCGACGGCGGCGGCGCCCCCGAATGGCGCATGAGGGCGGCCCTCACGGTCCACTACCTCGAACGCATCGCCGACCACGGCGTCGACGTCGGCGGCAGCACCGTCTTCCTCGTGACCGGCGAGCGCATCGAGGACGCGATGCGGCAGTATTTGGACCGCGACGTTTAGGTCGGCGCTGCGCGCCTCCCAGAGAGTAGTGAATAGAGAGTAGGGAGTAGTGCTTTCGACGGAGCGTGGGGGACGTTCGGGGTCGGAGGGGTGACTTCGGGCGAGGGGTTTCGGTCTTACCGGGATCTGTGGGTTTGGGAAGACGGTATGCGTCTCGCCGAAGACTGCTATCGAGCGACTAAGGCCTTTCCGAGGGACGAGACCTACGGGATGACGTCGCAGATCCGTCGGTCCGCGGCGTCGATACCGGCCAACGTGGCCGAGGGTTACGGTCGAGAGAACTCGGGTGAGTTCGTTCAGTTCCTGCGGATAGCACAGGGTTCGCTCAAAGAGCTGGAGACTCATCTGATCCTGGCATCCAGAGTAGAACTGACAACGGTCGAAGAGACGAATCGCCCTCTGAAACGGTGCGAAACCGTCGGAAAGATGCTCCGATCTTTGATCCGCTCCATCCAGAAGAAGGCCCGGTAACCCGAGAGCAGCAGGCCTGCCTTTCTACTCTCTACTCCCTATTCACTACTCTCCACGGCACGCGAAGCGTGCCGTCTTGCGTACCTCTGCTACAATCGAACGGAAGCCCGGAGGTGACCCCCATGAGATTGACGCAGAAGAGCAAATACGCGGTAAGGGCGCTGGTCGAGCTGGCCGTCAGCGGCCAGGGAAGCCCGTTGGGTGTGGCCGAGATCGCGCGGTTGCAGCGCATCCCCGAGAGGTTCCTGGAGCAGATCCTGGGCGAGCTCCGCCGGGAAGGCCTGCTCGAGAGCCGGCGCGGGGCCCACGGCGGCTACCGCTTCGCGATGCCGACGGAGGAGATCTCCGTGCTCGACGTCGTCGAGATCCTGGACGGCGAGGTCCGCCCGGCCCGCTGCTCGGCCGGCGGCGTCTGCTACATCGCCGACGCCCCCCTCTGCGTGACGAGCGGCGTCTGGGACGAGGCCCGCGTCGCCCTCGAAGGCGTCTTCGGCCGCTACAGCATCGCCCAACTCGCCGAGACCGAGCGCGAGTCCCGCGCCCGCCACGAGCCCGCCCACGCCGGCCGCTAAACCCGCGCTGGAAGACCTGAAAGCCCACCTGCGCGGCCTGACGGAGCTCTCCGAGTCCACCGTCGAGGTAGAGGGCAAGACCTACAGGCTGCTCCACCCTTCGGTCGCCGACGCCCTCATAGACGAGGAAGAGTTCGACCGCGACGAACGTTTGCCGTACTGGGCCGAGATCTGGCCGAGCTCCAAGGCCCTCGCCCGTGTCCTCTCCCGCGAAGACCTCAAGCACAAGAAAGCCGTAGAGCTCGGTTGCGGCGTCGGGCTCGGGACCGTCGCGGCGATGGACCGCGGCGCCCGGGTCCTCGCCACCGACTACTACGAGGCCGCCCTCGACTTCACCCGCCACAACGCCCGCGAGAACCTGGGCCGCGAACCGGAGACCGCCATCCTAAACTGGCGCGCCCCCGGCAAACCCGGCCCGGACACCTTCGACCTCGTCTTCGCCGCCGACGTGCTCTACGAGGAGCAGAGCGCCCGGGCGCTGGCGGAGCTCGTGCCCGCGCTGCTCGCGCCGGACGGGGAGATGATCCTGGCGGACCCAGGACGCCGGTACGAGCCGCTCTTCAGAGAGCTCATGAAGGAGACCGGCTTCGCCTTCGACATGAAAAAGGAGACGGTAGAGAACGAAAAGCGCGCCGTGACGGTCGTGATCTACCGCGTCCGGCGTCGGTAGGTCCGCCGTGAAAGGCGACGCGGAGGGCCCGCGGACCCGGGTCGAGATGGTGCGGGCCGAACCCTCCGACCTCGACGCCGTTCTGTCCATCCTGGAGGAGGCGGCGCGCTGGCTGGCTTCGAGGGGCATCGACCAGTGGGGGCCGGGTTCTTCCCCCCGCGGGCGCATCAAGAACCGCATCGGGCGGGGCGAGGTCTACCTGGCCGTGCTGGACGGGCGGCCCGTCGGGAACGTCGTCCTCCAATGGTCCGACGAGGAGACCTGGGGCGACGTCCCCGACGTCGCCGGCTACGTCCACGGGCTGGCGATCCGGCGCGAAGCGGCCGGCCGGGGGCTGGGCCGGGAGCTGCTCCGATGGGCCGAGGGCCGCGCGGCGGCGGCCGGCAAGGAGTACCTGCGCCTCGACTGCGCGGCGGGGAACCGGGCGCTGAACGCGTACTACGAACGGGCGGGTTTCGCGTTCCGCGGACGGGCCTTTGTTTGGGGTCTGGAGGTCAGCCTCTACGAGAAGCCCGTCGGCGTTTCGGGGGCGGGATAGGGCAGCGCCCCCTGTTATACTTTCGCCTCAATGCTTCTCGAATCGCTAAACCCGACGCAACTCGACGCCGTGGAGCAGACAGAAGGTCCCCTCTTGATCCTCGCCGGGGCCGGGAGCGGCAAGACGCGCGTGCTCACGCACCGGGTCGCCCACCTCATAGACCAGGGCCTCGCAGCACCCGATGAGATACTGGCGATCACCTTCACCAACAAGGCCGCCCGCGAGATGAAGGACCGCGTCGCCCTTCTGGTGGGCCCGGATTCGCGCAAGATGTGGGTCTCCACCTTCCACGCCTTCTGCGCCAGGATACTAAGGGTTCACGCCGAAAAACTCGGCTACAAGCGCGAGTTCACGATCTACGACGGCGCCGACCAGGTCCGCCTCGTCCGCCGCTGCATCGTCGAGCTGGGCAAAGACCCCAAACGCTTCAACCCCCGCTCGTTCCAGTCCCAGATAAGCTCCGCCAAGAACGTCCTTATGTCCCCCGACGACTTCCTGCGCAACGTGGAAGGCTACATCGCCGAGAACGTCGCCGAGGTCTACGACCTCTACCAGCGCCGCCTCTACGAGAACAACGCGATGGACTTCGACGACCTGATCATGCAGACTGTCGCCCTCCTCGAACTCTTCCCCGACGTCCGCGAACGCTACCAGACCCGCTTCCGCTACATCCACGTCGACGAGTACCAGGACACCAACCACGCCCAATACCGCCTCGTCAACACGCTGGCCGCCGCGCATCGTAACTTATGTGTCGTTGGAGACGACGATCAGTGCCTGATCGAGGGCACGCCGGTCAGGATGGCCGACGGCTCGGAGAAGGGGATAGAGAAGGTCCGCGTCGGAGACGAGGTGCTGTCGAACTATGGCAGCGGCGACTTCCGGCCGGCGCGGGTGACGGGCGTGTCGCGCTCGCGAAAGGCGGAGGGTGTAGAGATCCTGACGCGGGATGGACGTCGCGTCGTCTCGACCCCGGAGCACGTGCATTTCGCGGGCTACAAGCTTGGCCCCACGCCGCAACTGCACACCACGTACCTGATGCGCCGGGGGGACAAGGGCTTCCGCGTCGGCACGTCGCGCACGTACACGAACGGACGGGTGAAGCCCGTCATGGGCTTCATGCAGCGTTGTAGGCAGGAGCATGCCGACGCGGCGTGGGTCGTCTCGGCACACGACACGGAAGGCGAGGCGCGGGCCGCGGAGACGACGCTGTCCTTGAGGTACGGGTTGCCGACGCTGCCGTTCGTGGCGCGGGCCGGATCGGACAACGGGCTCGTGGCGAACCAGGCCCTGATCGACCGGGTCTTCTCCGACGTCGCGTGCGACGAGGGCGGAGAACGCCTGCTAGACGACTCCGGGCTGACGCCGGATGTGCCCCACTACATGCCCCAGAGCTTCACGGGGCGCCGCCGCAACGTGGTGGTCACGCTCTGCGGGGACCGGCGGGGCCGAACGGCGATGCACCGAATCTCGATGGTCGGGCGCGACGACGGGGGACGCCGGGCGTTGGAGAGCCTGGGCCTGAGCGTCCGGGAGGCGAAGCAGGGTTCGTCTAGCTGGCGATACGAGTCGTGCTTCAAGGACTACGGCGCGGCCATGAAGGTCGTGGAGAAGATCCGGTCCGTCCTCGACGTCTCCGTGCAGCGGGTCGCGCGCTTGGGAACCGACCCCGAAGACGGGATGGTCGAAGGCAAGTCATTGCCGTTCACCGCGGCCTCCGCCGTGCGACCCGGGATGGCGATGTTCGCGGAGGACGGCGGCTACGACGTCGTGGAGAAGGTTTCACGGGTGGATCTGGATGGACGCGTCTACGACTTGAACGTCGAGGGAACGCACAACTTCGTCGCAAACGGCGTTGTCACGCACAACTCCGTTTATTCGTGGCGCGGAGCGGATATTCGGAACATTCTGGACTTCGAGCGGGACTACCCAGAGGCGAAGGTCGTGAAGCTGGAGCAGAACTATCGTTCGACGCAGACTATTTTGGATGCGGCGAACGCGGTGGTGGCGAACAACGCTTCGCGGAAGGCGAAGGAGTTGTGGACCGCTGGTGGCGAGGGGGAACGGATACGGGTCTTCGCGGCTTCGGACGAGTACGCGGAGGCGCGGTTCGTGGTGGCGGAGATAGAGGGGCAGACGGACCGGGGGACGTCGCCGCGGGACATCTCGGTCTTCTACCGGACGAACGCGCAGAGCCGGGCTCTGGAGGACGTGCTGGTGCGGGAGGGGGTTCCGTACCAGGTCGTGGGCGGGGTCAGGTTCTACGAGCGGGCCGAGATCAAGGACGCCATGGCCTACGTCTCCGTCGTCTCCAACCCGACGGACTCGGTCTCGCTGGAACGCATCATCAACGTCCCGAAGCGGGGCCTGGGAAATACGTCGGTGGCTAAACTCCAGGACCATGCCCGTCGAAACGAAATCGCCCTGTACGACGCGCTCGCCGAGGCGTCAGAGGCAGGCGTCTCGGGCAAGGGAGCGCGGGCGTGCGCGGAGCTCAGGAACCTCTTCGAGGGGTGGCGGATCGCCGCAAGGGAGGTGCCGCCGACGGATTTGATCGGGGCTGTCCTCGACGAGTCGGGCTACCGCAAGGAGCTTCAGGACGAGAACACCATCGAGGCCGAGTCCCGCCTGGAGAACCTCGAAGAGCTCATAAACGCCGCCCGCGAGTACGAGCGCGTCGAGCCCGAGGCGACGCTGGAGGGCTTCCTGCAAGAACAGGCCCTCTACTCTGACCAGGAC
This sequence comes from uncultured Rubrobacteraceae bacterium, assembly GCA_964250345.1. GTDB lineage: Bacteria > Actinomycetota > Rubrobacteria > Rubrobacterales > Rubrobacteraceae > Rubrobacter_D. The sequence continues at coordinate 2,562 of CAXUFZ010000163.1, read as the reverse complement.
TCGTTCGCCTCGGAAGGCGGAAGCGTCACCCTGATGACCCTACACAACGCCAAGGGGCTCGAGTTCGACCATGTCTTCGTCGTCGGGATGGAGGAGGGGACTTTCCCTCATGCCAGGTCGCTCGACGAGCACAATTTGGAGGAGGAGCGGAGGCTCGCCTACGTCGGCATCACGCGGGCCAGGCGGACGCTGACGCTCACGCACGCCAAGCTGCGGTCGAACTGGGGGGAGCGCGAGTACCGGATGCCGTCGCGGTTCTTGTCCGAGATCCCGGACGAGTTCAAGAGCGGTTCGATCCCCTCTGTCTCGACCCCGGGCCGCGGCGGCTGGGGTGTGGCCTCGTTCGGCCAGGGCCGCGGCGGCGGGGGTTTCCAGGGGGCGACGTCCGCCGGCGCGGATTACCGGGCCGGGGAGAAGGTCCGGCACGCCAAGTTCGGGGTTGGGGAGGTCGTGCAGGCCGGGGACGGGAAGGTCGTCGTCAGGTTCGGGGCGGACGAGAGGACGTTCGTGCCCGAGATGGCGCCGCTGAGCAAGGTATGAACGAAGCCGCCGAAGAGGGCGGCGTTACAGGAGACTCGTAATGCCCCACGTTTATGTGACCGGACACAAAAACCCCGACACCGACACGATAGCGTCGGCCATCGGCTACGCGGAGTTCAAGAACCTGGTGGACCCCGACAACCGCTACGCGCCCGCGCGCCTGGGCAAGGTAAACCCGCAGACGGGTTGGGCGCTAAAGAGGAGCGGGGCCGAGGAACCGAAGATGCTGGAGCACATCATGCTCCGGGTGAAGGACGTCATGGCGCCCGACGTGGCGGTGTCGCACAAGGACGACCCGTTGCGGAACGTCGGCCTCACGATGGCGAAGCGGAACATAAGCCAGGTGCCCATCGTGGACGACGACGGGTCGCTGGTAGGTATCATCACGGAGCGGAACATGGCGAGGATGTACGTCCGCGAGTCCCGCGGGGCGTCGTCCTTCCGCGAGAGCCCGGTGAGCGTGGCGGCGATGGTAGAGGTGCTCGAAGGCGAGCTGCTCGTCGGGGAGGACCGCGAGGTCTCCGGGCAGCTCTGGGTCATCTCGATGAGCGTGGACTCGATGGGCCAGTCCATGCAGCCGGGGGACGTCGTGGTCATCGGGGACCGGCGCACCGGGCAGCGGCGGGCCATCGAGCTCGAGGCCGGGGTGCTCGTGATCTCGAACGGCGTCAAGCCCGAAAAGGACGTCCTCGAGCTGGCCCGGGAGCGGGGGACGGTCGTCGTGAGCTCCCCGCTCGACTCCTACGTGACGAGCCGCCTGATACAGCTCTCGGTCCCGTGCTGGGAGCTGATGACCGAGAACCCGCTCACGGTGCACCCGGACGACCTCTTGACAGAGATCACCAACCAGGTCATGGAGGTCCACTACCGCGCGGCCATCGCGGTGGACGAGAACCGGGTCCCCACCGGCGTCGTCACCAGGACGGACCTCTTGAACCCCGACCCGCGCCGCGTGCTGCTGGTGGACCACGCCGAGGTCGGCCAGAGCGTCAAGGGCGTGGAGAAGGCCGACGTCGTGGAGATCCTGGACCACCACCACGTCGGCGACATCGAGACGGCGTCCCCGATCCCCGCGACCTTCGACCCCGTGGGCTCGACCGCCACCCTCATCATCGAGCGCTTCAAGACGGCCGGCCTTCGCCCGGAGGAGCCCACCGCGACGATGCTCCTCGCCGCCATCCTCTCGGACACCGTCATCCTGAACTCGCCGACGACGACGGACCGCGACCGCGAGGTCGTGAAGTTCCTCGAAGACCTCCTAGATCTGGACGCCGAGGCGTTCGGCCGGGAGATGTTCGAGTCCTCCTCCGACGTCTCGGACCTCTCGGAGAAAGAGATAGTGAACCGCGACGCCAAGGAGTACGGGACGAGCTCGGGCGAGAAGGTCACGGTCTCCCAAGTCGAGGTCGTCGGCACCGCCCTCCTGGAACGCAAGGACGAACTGCTCGAAGCCTTAGAGAAGATGCGCGCGCAGAACGACTACCTGTTCTCCGCGCTCATGGTCACCGACATAACCCAGGGCAGCACCCAGCTCCTCTGCGCCGGAGACTGCGACCCCGTCGAGCGCGCCTTCGACGCCCCCATACAGGACGCCGCGATAGACCTCCCCGGCGTCATGAGCCGCAAGAAGCAGGTGGCGCCGGTGCTGTTGGCAATTTTGTGAGAAAGCTTTGAGGCTTTTAGGGTTGCGGTTCGGGGCGAAGTCTCGCTTGCCCGCCCCTCAGAACCTAAAAACCTCAAAGCCCTATCCCCAAATCTTCTAAGATAAGACGACGTCACGAGTAACACGGAGGTTGCCATGATCTCAGAGGAACAAGTGCGGCACGTCGCCGGTTTGGCGCGGCTCGGGTTGACGGACGGGGAGATCCGGGAGATGGGCGGTCAGCTCGACGCGATCCTGGACAGCATCGAGAAGATCCGGGAGCTAGACCTCGCCGACACGCCGCCGACGGCCAACCCCCTGAACCTCTCGAACGTCCTGCGCCCGGACGAGCCCCGCCCCGAACTGCCCCGCGACGAGGC
>CAXUFZ010000162.1:0-8338 GCA_964250345.1 uncultured Rubrobacteraceae bacterium | reverse complement strand
CTCATGGGACCGGCCGTCGTCGTGGACGTGAGCTTCCTCTCGGGTCGGGGGGAGCCTGGCGTCAGCCCGTTCATCGAGCCCGAGCACGTCCGCCGGTTCGAGAAGGAGCACGGCGACCTGCGCGCGGGCGAGGTCGTCCTGTTCAGGACCGGGTGGGACCGCTACTACGTCGAGGGCGAGGAGGGGGGGAAGTACCTCTCCGGCTCCCTGGTGACGGAGGAGTTCCCCGGCTGGCCCGCACCTTCCCCGGAGACCGTCGTCTACCTCGACGAAAAAGGCATCAAGACCGTTGGCATCGACGCGCCGAGCATCGGCGGCGCCCACGACCCCGTGCCCGTCCATCAGGAGGGTCTCGGGCGCGGGATGCGCTACGTGGAGTTGCTCACCAACTTCCCCGAGCTGCCCGTGCGCGGGGCGTATTTCATCTTCCTACCGCTCAAGATCTCCGGTTCCTCCGGCGGACCGGGCCGGGCGATGGCGCTGGTACCGGAGGGACCGTGACCGAGCGGTTCAACGCGCCAGGCCTGGCCCAATCACCCGGCTACTCCCACGTCGCCGTCGCCCCCGAGGGACGGCTCGTCTTCACCGCCGGGGCCGTGCCGCTCGACCCGAAAGGCGACCTCGTCGGCGCGGGAGACCTCGCTGCCCAGACGAGGCAGGTTCTCTCCAACCTGTCGCTAGCACTCGAAGCCGCGGGCGCGACGGGCGAGGACGTGCTGAAGACGACCGTCTACGTGGCCTCCGATGATAGGGCGGACCTGCTGGCCGTCTGGGATCTGGTACAAGAGTCCGACGTGGCCGCGGCGGCGAGCACCCTGCTAGGCGTCTCGCTTCTCGGCTACGAGGGTCAGCTCGTCGAGATAGAGGCGGTAGCGGTCTCGGGGAAGTAGGGGCGTCGCCCGGTTAGAGCGAGTAGACGAGCTTGCTGCCCTCGACGCGCACGTCCAGGTGACCTTTTTCGGCGAGCTCCGAGAGCTTGCGCTGCGCCTCGTCGACGGTGAGGGCGGTCTCCAGCGCGGTGCGGGCCGGCGTGACCTCCCCGTGATGCTGGAGTATCTCCAGGACTTGCCGCTCTATCTCTTTCTCCGAATCGCCGCGGCGCAGCGCGTCGCGCGTGGACCTGCGGGTCGGCGGCGAGGGCGGACGCGAGTTCCAGAGCCCGGTCAGACCGCGCTTGGTCAGCCACAAGGAAGATGCCCCGGTGGCGGTGCCGGCTGCCAGCGCAGCGAGCATGACGCCGGGGCTGCTTGTATAGGCCACAGCAAAGGAGTAAGCCGCTTCTGCGGTCAACACCAACGTTCCGAGCACGCCCGAGCCTCCGACCGCAGAAGCGACCCAACCGCGCCTGCGGATCTTGCGACGTTCCACTTCGGCGGCCCAGAACCGATCCAACTCCTCGCGGGGCGCCGCGGATCTCGGGTCTCCGGCCAAACTCGGGTGTCCGTGCGCGCCATGCATATCCGAACGCAATAATATAGGTTCGCCCACGCCGGCACAACGCGACGAAAGGCGTCCCCCCGCGGCGGCCGGCATGGTAGCTTACCTGCGGGGATGGCCGATCATAAAAGAGGTAATGACATGCAACTCTTCGAGAAGCTCATAGAGTACCCGGAGGCCGAGAGGTTCGTGCTCGAAAACACGCCTCTTCTGCCCGTCGAGGAGACGCCGCTCGGCGAAGCCTTCGGGCTCGCGCTGGCGGAGGACCTGACCGCCACGGTCGACTCGCCGCCGTTCGACAACTCCGCCGTGGACGGGTACGCCGTCCGTAGCGAAGACGCGGAGGTCGGGCGGGTCTTCCGGGTCGTGGACGAAGCGCCGGCGGGACGGCCGGCGGGGAAGAGCGTGGGCGAAGGAGAGGCGATCAAGATCTTCACCGGCGGCGTCATCCCGGCCGGCTCCGACGCGATAGTCATGGTCGAGAACACCTCGGGCTGGGGCGACAGCTTCGAGCTGAAGAAGGTCCCCGAGCCGGGCAACAATCTGCGCGCCGCCGGCCAGGACACGCGGGAGGGAGAGGTTATCCTGCGCGCGGGGACCGAGGTCGGGGCGCCGGAGATCGCGCTGGCCGCGACGCAGGGGTACGGAGCATTGCCGGTCTACCGTAGGCCGAAGGTCGTCGTGCTCTCCACAGGAACCGAGCTCGTCGAGCCGGGGACGCGGGATCTCTCTCCGGGCGAGATCTTCGACTCCAACTCCTACGCCATCGTCGCCCAGGCCCGCGAGGCCGGCGCCGAAGCCCGCCGCCTCTACGCCGCCTCCGACGACGCCGACGTCCTCCGCGCTGCCCTGGAAGAGGCGCTCGAAGCGGCGGATGTCGTGGTAACGAGCGGCGGCGTCTCGGTGGGGGAGAAGGACCTCGTCAAGAGCACGCTTCTCGACCTCGGCGTCGAGCAGGTCTTCTGGGGCGTCAAGTTCAAGCCGGGCAAGCCGCTCTTCTACGGCAAACGCGACGACGCCCGCTTCTTCGGCCTCCCCGGCAATCCCGTCTCCGCGATGGTCTGCTTCGACCTGTTCGTCAGGCCGTCCCTGATGCGGATGACGGGCCGCGAAGACCTCAAGAGGCCCCACATCCAGGTCCACTTCGACCACGACGTCGTCAACAAGTTCGGCCGGATGCACGCTATGCGAGTCAGCCTGGAGAGGACCGAGAAGGGCTGGAGGGCCGAGTCCGTCGGCGCCCAGGGCTCGGGCCTCGTCAGCTCGCTCACGAAGGCCGATGCCCTGGCCCTGATCGGCCCCGAATCCGAGGGCGTCCGCGCCGGCGAGCCGGTCGAGGCAATCATCTTGAGAGAAGAAAAACTTCTCTGAGATCGAGGACTACAGGTACGGGCTTCTGGCTCTCTACCGGCGCCCGAAACCCACAACCTGAAGCCTAACTTGAGGGCTGGAAATCTCTGGCTGATGGTAGAATAAGTCTCATATGTTCGAGTCAGATTCTGAAGACAACGTCTTTCGTCGAAGGCTGATGAAGGAGGTCGCGCCGGGGGTTCCGGTGCAGTTCTCTTTCTACTCGCCTTCGGTCAAGGTGCAGGTCATGTACCCGGCGGAGCACATGCCCGGGGCGAACGGCCGGTACGCCGGGAACGGCGTCACCATCGAGTTTGTGCCGGAGGACGCGGCGGCCGTCGAGCGGGTGCGGGAGTACGTGTGGCACTGGGAGGAGCACAACGCCTTCACGGCCATACGCAAGATCAACCACCTCAGGCGCGGCGTCTGCCCGGCGAGCGTGCAGGGAACCCTCGAACGCGTCCGCGGCGTGGACCGCCGCGCCGCCGCGAAGGTAGCCGAAGCCATCGACCTGAGAGATCTGCAGGGCCTCATCGAAGAGCGGGATGCCAAGGCGCTGGCGCGGCTGCCCGGGATGGGCGAGAAGCGGGCCCGCGCGGTCGTCGAGTTCTACGACAATGAGGAGAGCGGCCGGCTGTTCCTGCACGCCGCCAACCGCAACGACCGCTTCCGCGGGGCGCCGGTGCAGACGGAGCTGGACCTGGAAGGGGACCTGGAGGCGCAGGTTTGGGACCACGCGGCGCGGGCGCGCAGGCTGGGCGACCCGGACCCGCTCGGGGCCAGCGAGCCGCCCGGTCACACCACGGTCAGGAACCCCAACTTTCTGTATCCGGTCCCGATGACGCCTTCGCTCATGGGCCGGGGCGTGTACTACCCGGAGCAGATCGAGCACTTCGTCGACACGTTGAGGCGCGTTCTAATTGACGGCGAGAGGCTGGCCGGGGTGGACGATCTGAGGATCCAGCGCGGCAAGCTCTTCCACACGACCAAGATGACCGGCGTCGGGATGAAGACCCGCTCGCGGGTGCTCGCAAGCGGCCTGCTCGACCATGAGTACACCTTCGAGAACCTGGCCTCCATCGAGGGGGTCACGGAGTCCCAGGCCCGCACCATCTCGGAGGCGGCGAAGGCCGAGATGGAGAGGCGCGGTCCGGTCCGGGCGGGGGTACGTGTCTCCTAGCCTCTACGGCTTCGTCAGGGGCCACGAGCCGGTCAGTCCGGAGGACATCTGCACCGGCTTCCTCTCCTTCCCCGACGCGAACGGCGACGCCAGGGGCCTCGTCGAGAAGCTGACGGGCGACGACCCGAGGTTCGCCTGGACCGGCGACGTCGTGAGGACGGCGGACGTCGCGGGGCTCGCGCTCGAGGAGGCTCCCTACGTCATCTTCGACGTGGAGACCACGGGTGCGGCGGCGGGGAAGGGCGGCGCCATCACCGAGATCGGGGCTCTCAAGCTCGTTCGCGGGCAGGTGGTCGACGAGTTCGCCACGCTCGTGAACCCGGAGCGCTCGATAGACCCGTTCGTCGTCCGCCTGACCGGCATAACGGACCGCATGGTCGCCGACGCCCCGACCATCTCCGAGGTTATGCCCCGCTTCGAGGAGTTCGTCGAGGGCTCCGTCGTCGTCGGGCACAACGTCGCCTTCGACTGCGGCTTCGTCGCCGCCGCCAGGGACGGCATCCCGCTTCCGAACCCCGTCCTCGACACCCTGAAGCTCGCGCGCTGCCTCGTGCCGGGCCTCCGGCGCTACCGCCTGAGCGCGCTCGTGAACCACTTCGGCGTGCGCCAGGCGCCTAACCACCGCGCCCTCGCCGACGCCTCGGCGACCACGGAGGTTTTTCAGAGGCTTTTGAAGCTTCTGCGATCCGCCGGCGTGAAGAGCGTGGGGGAGGCGGCGACCATCCGGGGCGGGAAGGGTCGCATCAAGCCGCAGAAGCAGCATCTCGTCGAGGGCGTGCCGAACACGCCGGGGGTCTACTACTTCGTGGACAAGCACGGGACGGTGCTCTACGTCGGCAAGGCGAAGGACCTCAAGGCGCGGGTGCGGACGTATTTCAGCGGCGGGGACGGGCGGCGGAAGGTCGGGCGGCTCGTCGAGGAGGTCGCCGAGGTCACGTACAAGGAGACCGAGAGCGAGCTGCACGCGCTCATCTTCGAGGCGAGGGAGATCAAACGCCTCCTCCCCCGCTACAACTCCGTCGGCCGCGACGACAAGGCGAGCTGGTTCATCAAACTGGACACCAACGAACCCTACCCGGTCCCTGAGCGGGTCGCCGAGAACGCGCCGGAGGAGGGCGTCGTGCATCTGGGGCCTTACCGGAGCGCGGGCGTGCTCGACACGTGCGTCGAGGCCCTCGGCAGGATCTTCCCGCTCAAGCGCTGCCCGGGTGACGGCGAACCCTGCTTCTACGGCCAGATGGGCCGCTGCGGCCCGTGCGCCGGGATGAGCGAGGAACAGTACCGCCGGGAGGTCGTGGACGAGGTCGTGGCGCTCCTGCGCGGCGAGGGGGGCGAGGAGCACCTGCACGCCCTGGTGATGGAGCGCAAGCGGCTGGCCGGGGCCCTGGAGTTCGAGGCGGCGGCGAGGCTCAGGGACCTTATAGCCGGCATAGAGCGGGTGCGTCTGGCGCGGGCCGTCGTGAGCGCCGAGGGCGTGCAGGCGGTCGTGGCGCCCTCGACGGAGCCCGGCGTCTTCGAAGTCTTTGTCTTGTCGGAGGGGCGTCTCGTGACCCACCGCGGCTTCGAGGTTGGGGACGCGGTGGCGATGGCGGTCTTCGCTGAGCGGGCGCTGGTCCGGCAGAAGGACATGCCGCGGGTTGGCAAGGAGGGGTCTAACGAGGCGCGGATCGTGGCCGCGTACCTCAAGCGGCGCTCGACGGTGGTCGAGGCGGTCAGTTTGGGGGAGGCGGGGGATCTGGCGAAGGCCGTCCAGCGCGTCGCCGAGGCGGCCGGGGAGGCCGAGGCCCCGCTGGCGTAGGGCCCGGTAAACGGGAAGTTTTCTCGCGCATCATGATAAAATTCGGGCAATCGGGCGGGTTTTCGTTCGTGCGGAGAAGGTTCGGTTGGCTATGGCGCAGGACACGCAGGGCGTAACGAGGAAGATACTTCTGGTGGACGACGAGCCGTCGCTCCAGAAGATGCTCACGCACGCTTTGGAGCGCGAGGGGTTCCAGATCCAGGTCGCCGGCGACGGCGAGGAGGCGCTGGAGATGTTCAAGAGCTACGAGCCGCACCTCATCGTGCTCGACATCATGCTCCCCAAGCTCGACGGCACGGAGGTCATCCGCCGCATCAGGGCTCAGAGCGAGGTCCCCGTCATCATGCTCACGGCCAAGGACGACGAGATCGACCGCGTCGTCGGCCTGGAGCTCGGCGCCGACGACTACGTAACCAAACCCTTCGCCGTCAGGGAGCTCGTCGCCCGCGTTCGCGCGATCATGCGCCGCGCGGCGGTGCCGGCGGGCCAGCGCCCCGACGAGCTGACCTACGACCGGCTCCGTATCAACCTGCCGAGCCGCCGGGTCGCCGCGGACGGCGCCGAGGTCGACCTGACCTACACGGAGTTCGAGCTCCTGGTCACGCTCGCCTCCAGCCCGGGGCGGGTCTTCTCGCGCAGCGCGCTTCTCAGGCGGGTCTGGGGCGACGAGTTCCGCGACGAGCGCACCGTCGACGTCCACATCCGCCACCTCCGCGAGAAGATCGAACGCGACCCCCGCAACCCCGAGTTCATCCACACCGCGCGGGGTGTCGGATATGTTTTCCGGTAAGAAGAAGTCCGGCCTAGACCTCCGGCGCAGGGGTGGGAAGCTGCTCTCCTCGAAGGCGCTCAGGGATATCTCGCCGCGGGTCAGCATCCGTGTGTGGCTGACGGCCCTGTTCGTGATCGTCACCGCCATCTCCGCGGTCGCGGCCTACGGGATCGTAAAGCCTATCCTGGAGCAGTCTCTGATACGGGCCGGCGAAGCCGCCTTTCGTCCCGTCGGGGAGCAGTGGGAGACGCGACTGAATCAGCTTGAGCGAAGCGGCGATCGCCCCAGTGCGCAAGACATGGAAGCCTTCGCGGAGCTGAGGAACCTCCAGTGGGGGATAGTCAGAGTGGAGGACGATGGCATCTTTAGGGTTCTAGGCGATCGTGACGTCGAGCCGCTCCCGAGCGTGGTGCGGAACGCCGTGGAGTCTGGAGAGCCCAGGCAGAGCGTAGTCCAGTCGAGTTTCCGGGAGGGCTGGCGTCAGGGCACTTACGCCGTCCCGATAAGCGGTGTGGAAGACGAAGGCCGCGAGATAGAGAACACCGCTATCGTCTTCAACAGGTTGTACACCGAGAGCGAGATAGAGAACGCCGAAGCAACATTGAACAACATCGAGGGCCTGGCGCTCTTGGCAGGCGCGTTGGCGTTGCTCATCGCGGGGTTCGCCGGGTACTTCGCGGCCGTCCTGATCTCGCGCCGCGTGACCCGCCTGGGCGTCGCGGCGGACCGGCTGGCCACGGGCAACCTCGACGAGCGCATAAACACCCACATCGGGGACGAGTTGGGTTCACTGGCCGGAACGTTCAACGCGATGGCTGCTTCCATGCAGGACGCCTTCGAGCAGATCGAGCAGGAGAAGGAACGCGGCAGCGCCATCTTGAACGGCATGACGGACGCCGTCGTCGGCGTGGATCACAACCTGAACCTGACCTTCCGAAACCCCCGCGCCCGCGAGATCTTGGAGTCCACCCCGCACGAGTTCCACGTCCGTCTGCAGGAGGTGCTCGCCAAGACCCGCTACTCGGGCGACGTCAACGAGCCCGAGGTCGAGGCGGGGGACCGCATCATCGAGGTCCGGGCGGCCCCGCTGGAGGACGGCGCTCTCGCCATCCTGCGCGACGTCACCGCCGAGCGTCGGGTGCAGCGCGCCAAGGCCGACTTCATCGCCAACGCCTCGCACGAGCTCAAGACCCCCATCACGGCCCTCTCGGGTTGGCTGGAGATGATCGAAGACGTCGAGGACCCGGAGGTTCGGACGGAGTTCCTGAACGACATGCGCGCCCAGACGGAGCGCCTCAAGGGCCTGGCCCAGACGCTGCTGGACCTCTCCCGGCTGGACGCGAACGCCGCCGTCTTCCGTTCTGAGGAGGTGGACCTGGAGGATCTCCTCCACGCGCTCCGGCGCGACTTCGGCTTTACGGGACGCGAGCTGAACATCAGGGTGGAGGACGACGTGCCGCGCGTCGAGACGGACCCGAACCAGCTCGAACGCACGCTCACCATCCTGGTGGACAACGCCATCAAGTACTCCAAAGACGGTTCCCCCGTGAACCTCGAGCTCTACCGCGAGAACGGGCACGCCGTCGTCAGCGTCGCCGACCGCGGCTGCGGAATACCTGAGCGCGAGATCCCGCACATCTTCGACCGCTTTTACCGCGCCGAAGGCTCCTCCCGCGCCGACGGAACCGGCCTCGGCCTCGCCCTCGCCCAGGAGATCACCGACCACCTGGGCGGCGAGATCCGGGTCCAGAGCCGCCCAAACGTCGGGAGCACCTTCTCCGTCCTCCTCCCCCTCTCCTCC
>CAXUFZ010000161.1:7134-8358 GCA_964250345.1 uncultured Rubrobacteraceae bacterium | reverse complement strand
CGGAGAACGCGAGGCCGGCGAAGATGGAGACGATCAGGGGGTTGCGGACAAGGTTCGAGAACGAGGAGACCGCGGTGCGCAGCGGGTTCTCGCCGCGGCCCTTGTCCGACTCGATCAGCATGATGCCGAGCGGGATCATGAGTATCCCGTCGAGCGTGAGGCCGACGATGATGGGCACGGCCGCCTCGCGCCCGAAGACGGCCGAGGCCAGCGGGATGCCCATGTAGCCCGTGTTCGCCAGCACCGCCGCGAGGCCGAGCACCGTCACCTCCCCCCGTCCCAGGCCGAAGAGCCCTTTCGCGCCAGCGACGGCCAGCCCGAAGACCGCCAGGCTCGCGCAGATGTACGCCGCGATAAAAGGCCCGTTCAGGACCTCGGAGATCGGGGACGAGGACATCAGGGTGAACGCCAGGGCCGGCAGGGCGAAGTAGAAGACGAACGTGTTGACCCCGGCGGCGGCCGGCTCGGTGAGGACCTTCAGGCGGCCGGCGCCGTAGCCGCAGAAGATCAGGGCAAAGAAAGGCAGCGCGTTGTTCAGGATGGACTGCAAGTCACCTCGCGGCTCTCGGCGTTCGCCCCGGCGCCGGTTACGCTACCAGACCGGCGCGCCGGGGGTTACGCGGACCTTGGCGGGTCGCCGCGCACGATCTTGGCGACCGCCCACAGGCTCACCAGCGCCCACACCCCTTCGAGCAGGATAAAGCCGGCCTGTACCTCGACCACCGCCACCACGAAGAGTATCCCGGAGCCGACCAGGTTGGCGAGCTGGTACGGGAGGTTGTCCAGCTCCACCACGCCGAACTGGTTGGCCGCGTACGCCGCGAGTATGGCGAGCGCCCCGACTACGGAGACGAGCTGCAGCGCCATCAGGCGTCCCCGCGCCGACCGCCGCGAGACGGCGGCGTCCCGCGGCTGCGGAGGATCTTGACCGCGCCCCACAGACCGATGAGCGTCCACGCGCCCTGCAAGAGGATGAACCCAACCTGCCCATCCACGACCGCCACGACCGTCAGCAGCCCCGCCCCGAGAAAGTTCGCCAGCGCGTAAGAGAGCCTGGAGGGTGAGACCCAGCCGAACTGGTGCGCCGCGAAGGCCCCGAGCACCCCCAACGCCCCCACGATCGACAAGACCTGCACCCCGGCAACCTCCCTCCAAATACCGGACGCCGACCCCGTTACCCGAACCCCTCCGCCGTCGACCCCCACGCCCCCCCCCCCCCCCCAC
>CAXUFZ010000161.1:0-7062 GCA_964250345.1 uncultured Rubrobacteraceae bacterium | reverse complement strand
CTGCAGCAGAGAACCCACGAGCCTCCGCGCGCCCTCCTCCGGCACCGCAACCAGCAGCCCGCCGCTCGTCTGCGGGTCGTAGAGCGGCAGCAGATCTTCCTCGCCTATGCCGTCCGCCACCACTCTACCCTCCAGATACTCCATGTTGCTCTTGAGTCCGCCGGGATAGCAGCCGTCGTTCGCCAGCGGCACGGCACGCTCCCACACCGGCACGTCCCCGCGCCTCACGACCGCCCCGACGCCGCTCGCTTCCACCATCTCCGTCAGGTGCCCGAGCAGGCCGTAACCCGTGACGTCCGTCGCCGCAGAGACGCCGGCCCCGCGCATCGCGTCGCACGCGGCCCGGTTCAGCGTCGCCGCTGCCTCCACCGCGTCCTCGATCTCCGCCTCGGTGACGAGATCCCGCTTTAGCGCCGTCGTAAGTATCCCGAAGCCAACCGGCTTGGTCAGAACGAGCGCGTCCCCGACCCTCGCCCCCGCGTTACGTACCACCTCGTCCTCTTTCACGAAGCCCGTTACCGAGAGCCCGTACTTGGGCTCCTCGTCCTGGACGGAGTGGCCGCCGCAGAGCTTCGCGCCGGACTCTTCTATCTTTGACTGGCCGCCGGCCAGGATCTCGCGCAGGATGCCGACGTCCAGCGAGCCCGGAAACCCCACCAGGTTCAGCGCCGTCAACGGCTCCCCGCCCATCGCGTACACGTCCGAGAAGGCGTTCGTCGCCGCGATCTGGCCGAACCTGTAAGGGTCGTCCACCACCGGCGTGAAGAAGTCCGCCGTCTGAAGGAGCAAGCCGCCGCCGAACGGGACGAACCCGGCATCGTCCCGGGTCTCCATCCCGCTCACGAACCCGTCCAAAGACTCGGGCGCGAGCCCCTCTAAAGCTTGCTCCAGGTCCCCCGGAGAAAACTTAGACGCTCAACCGGCCTTCGTCGAGTACTTCGTCAGCCTTATGCGCTTTCGCTGGTCCATCGTTGGCGAGTATACTGCCGCCGGGCGCCGGGCAGCAACGATCCGGTGTACTGTCGACCTTCGCGCTTCAGGTGCGGTCGTAAGCTCCGGTTCCACGTTCGGCACCCCGCTCATCGCGCCGTCGGGCTTGACAGAAGAATGCCATTGACGCGAGATCCTATTAGTTGACTGATTGGTCGCTCTTTGATAACCTGCTGTCGTGAAGACCACGAAAGGAGAGCATGGCCAGACCCAAGAGCGACGATAGACGGAGCGCGATCGTGTCGGCGGCGACGGCGCGGATCGCCGCCGACGGGCTGGGCGCGCCCACGGCGACGATCGCGAGGGAAGCGGGCGTCTCCAACGGGTCCCTGTTCACCTACTTCGAGACGAAGTCGGACCTGCTGAACCGGCTCTACGTGGAGCTCAAGGTGGAGATGGCCGCGGCCGCCCTGGACGGGCTCCCGTCCGGCGGCGCCCGCGAGCGGGCGTTCCATATGTGGTCCCGTTGGTTGCGCTGGGCGACGTCCCGCCCCGACAAGCGCCGCACGCTCGCGCATCTCGAGGTGTCGGGCGAGATCACCCCGGAGAGCCGTCAGACCGGGCGCCAGGCGATGGCCGGCGTGGCCGAGTTGCTGGAGCGGGTCCGCGAAAACGGCCCGATGCGCGACGCGCCGCTGGGATTGGTGGTCGCCCTGACGAGCGCGCTGGCGGACGCGACGATCGACCTCATGATCCACGACCCGGCCAACGCGGACGAACATTGCGTGACCGCGTTCGACGCCTTCTGGCGGATGCTCGCCTGATTTTTTTGGCTATGAATGACCGACTAGACAGACATTAAAGGAGGCACAAGCAATGGCGAAGACCGTACTGGTAACCGGCGGGACAGGTTCGATCGGCGGCTGGGCTATCGTCGAGCTGTTGGGGCGCGGCTATTCCGTTCGCACCACCGTGCGCAGCTCGGATAAGGAGCCGGGGGTTCGCGCGCGGGTTTCCGAGGTGGTCGAGCCCGACGACCGGCTGTCGTTTTTCGTAGCCGATCTCACCAGCGACACGGGGTGGGACGCCGCCGTCGCGGGCTGCGATTACGTCCTCCACGTCGCCGCTCCGGTTGGCGTCGAGGCGCCGCGCGACCCCGACGAGCTGATCGTACCGACGCGCGATGGCGCGCTTCGCGTCCTTCGCGCGGCCTGCGCCGCCCGGGTCGAACGCGTCGTGCTAACGTCGGCGATCGAAGCGTGCAGGCCCCCGATGAGAAGCCCCGACGGCGTCTTCGACGAGACGGTCTGGACCGACCCGAACGATCCCGACCTCGGCCCCTACCGCGTCGCCAAGACGCTGGCGGAGCGGGCCGCCTGGGAATTCATGGCGTGCCAGACGGGGCCGACGACCCTCAGCACGGTCCTTCCGGTGGCGGTGGCCGGGCCGACCCTCGATCCGAACAACCACCACGCGATAGCGATGGTCCAGCGCATGCTGAACGGAGGCCTGCCCAGGTTCCCGCGGATGGGTTTCGGAGTCGTCGACGTCCGCGACGTGGCGGATCTGCACGTCCGCGCCATGACGGCGCCCGAGGCCGCGGGAGAGCGTTTCATCGCGTCGAGCGAATGGGTCTGGATGGCCGACGTCGCGAGGATATTGCGGTCGGAACTCGGCGCCACCGCGGACAAGGTGCCGACGAAGGAGATGCCGGACCTCGTGCTCCGGATCGTCGCGATGTTCCAGCGCCCGATGCGGTTCGCCGTGCCGCTCTTGGGTCGAAAGCACGTCTTCACCTCCGCCAAGGCGCAGTCTGTGTTGGGTTGGAAGCCGCGCCCGGTGGCCGCGACGATCGTCGATTCCGCCAAAAGCGCCATCGCGGTCGGCGCCGTCTAGCCAGGTGCCATCGACCCGCCGGGTGGACCACCGCCGGCCAAGAGGTTGTGCGGACAGGGACGCGTCCCGTCGGGAAAACGGGCGCGAGACGCTCGATCATTCGGGAAGATACCAGGCTTGCCAAACGACGAGAGGAGCTCTCATGGCAGCGGATACACCCCCGGGCGGCACGTTCGCCCTGGCCGAAAACACGACGGTCGCCCGCATAGGGTACGGCGCGATGCAGTTAACCGGTCCCGGATTTCTCGACCCGCCAGCCGACCGCGACGCCGCGGCGGCCGTGCTGCGCGAGGCGATGGAGCTGGGCATCACGCACATCGACACCGCCGACTTCTACGGGACCCACGTGACGAACCAGATCATCAAGGAAGCCCTGTCCCCCTACCCCGACTCGCTGCACATAGCGACCAAGGTGGCGGCGTTGCGCGACGCCGAGGGCGGCTGGCTTCGCGCCCGCTCTCCCGAACAATTGCGCGAGCAACTGCGGGAACAGGTCCACGACAACCTGCGCAACCTCGGGCTCGACGCGCTCGACGTCGTCAACCTGCGCGTAGGCGGCGGGGACGACGGCCACTCGCCCGTGCTGGGCTCGATCGCCGAACCGTTCACCGCGCTCGCCCAGATGCGGCAGGAGGGCCTGATCAAACACCTCGGGATTAGCACCGTCAACGCCGAGCAGGTCGCCGAGGCGCGGTCCATAGCCCCGGTCGTGTGCGTGCAGAACCACTACAACGTCGCCCGCCAGGACGACGACGACCTGATCGACTCCCTCGCCGCTCAGAGCATCGCATACGTGCCCTACTTCCCGCTCGGCGGCTTCTCCCCGCTGCAGTCCGACACGCTGGGATCGGTCGCCGAACGGCTGGATGCGACCCAGATGGCGGTCGCGCTGGCGTGGCTCTTGCGGCGCTCCCCGAACATCCTGCTCATCCCCGGAACCTCCTCTGTCGCGCACTTGCGAGAGAACGTCGCCGGCGCCAAGACGACCCTCCCGGATGACATGCTGGCCGAGCTCGACGGGATCGCCGCATGAGCGCCGACACCACGAAGCCCGCGGTC
Source organism: uncultured Rubrobacteraceae bacterium (assembly GCA_964250345.1). GTDB lineage: Bacteria > Actinomycetota > Rubrobacteria > Rubrobacterales > Rubrobacteraceae > Rubrobacter_D. The sequence goes on along the minus strand of CAXUFZ010000161.1, from coordinate 3,177 downwards.
GGGTTCATCGGCCTGGGCGACCAGGGACTGCCGATGGCGACCGCCATCGCCGAGGCCGGTTACGCGTTGCATGTGTGGGCCCGACGCCCCGAGTCCCTCGATGCGCTGGGCGGCACGGAGTACGTACGCCACGACAACCCCAAAGACCTGGGCGCCGCGTGCGACGTCATCGGCTTGTGCGTTAGTACCGACGATGCCAACATGCGGATCGTCACCGGCGGGCTGCTCGATGGGATGCGACGAGGGTCGGTCGTGGTCAACCACGGCACCGGCACACCCGGGAACGCCGCCCGGCTCACCGAGGCCTGCGCGGCGGCCGGCGTCGACGTGCTCGACTCGCCGGTAAGCGGGGGACGGCCCGCAGCCGAACGGCGGGGACTGACCACGCTGGTCGGCGGGCCGGAGCCCGTCGCCGAGCGCTGCCGCCCGGTCTTCGACTCGTTTTCTAGTCATGTCGTCTACCTGGGCGGCACGGGAGCGGGGCAGACCGCGAAGCTGTTCAACAACGCGCTCCTGATGATGAACCAGGCCAGCATCGCCGAGATTGTCGAGCTGGCCGCCAGCTTCGGGACGGTGGAGCCGGTCAGGCTGGTAGAGGCCCTGAAGCTGGGCAGCGCCTCCAGCGCGGCGCTCTCGCTTATGCCGACGAACGCCACGGTCGCGCCCGAGATCGTCGGCCACCTGTCCCAAATCGAGGCGGAGGACATGCGAATCTTCGACGAGGCGATGACGGAGGGCGGCGTCGACGCCGGCTCCGCGACCGCGCGCGGGCTCGCGGGCGCCAACGGGCTGCCCGAACTGGTTCGCCGGCTCAACCCGTAGGGGCCCGGAGCCGGCGCGGTTCCAGAGCACGACCCGGCACGATAAAAGCTCCGGCGCGAGCACACCGGCTTGGGGAAAGACCCAGCTCGACCTGCGCGAACGCCAGAGCCCCAAATGCCTAAGGAGAGACGCACGTTGATTATGACCAATTCTACTTCAAAACGTACGCGTCACCGCCGTCCTGATCGCCGGGGCAGGATCGATCGAGGAGATGTTGCAGGCCCGGGGGGCTTTGACCGGCTGGTCCAGAGGCGCTCAGGCCATCGCACTGGTGAGCGCCGCGCACGAGGCGGGCCGGTTGCGCTACCCGACCGAACCCTGCGATCCGCCGGACCTCGCGAGCTTCGTAGGGTTGGGGGCACGACGGCCCGAGCACCTCGACCGGCTGGTCGTTGACCTCGGCGGCGGGATCGGGGCTTGAGTCCCGCGAAGCAGCCGGCGGACGCCGAGGGTCAAGCGCGGAGCAGGAGCACGCGCCTGCTCCTGGCGGTGGTGGTCACGGCGATCCTGGTCTCCGCCCTGAACCAGACGTTCGTCAACGTCGTGGTCCCCGACATCCGGGAGGACTTCGGCGTGAGCCAGGGGCAGGCCGGCTGGGTCATAACGGGCTACCTCCTCGTCTTCGCCGTCGGCGTCCCGCTCTACGGGCGCGTGGCGGACCTTTACAGCCTGCGGCGCGTCTTCTCGATCGGACTGGTCTTGCTCGCGGCCGGCTCGCTCCTATGCGCCTTGGCGCCTACGCTGCCGCTGCTCGTCGCCGGTCGCGTCGTGCAGGCGGCGGGGGCCTCGGCCATACCGGCGCTCGGCTTCGCCGCCGTCGCCAGGGCGCTGCCGTCCGGAGAGCGGGGCACGGCGCTCGGGTTGCTGTCCTCGAGCACTGGGATCGGGGCGGCCGTGGGCCCCGTCGTCGGGGGCGCGGTCGCCAGCCTGATCGGCTGGCACGCCCTGTTCTACGCGACCCTGGTGCTGTCCCTCCTTCTGGCGCCCGGGGCGCTGCGCGTGCTGCCGGGGGCCTCCGAGAACGGCGGGGCGCCCTCGGGGCTCTGGGACGCCGTCCACCGCTTCGACGTGCCCGGCGGTCTTGCCCTGGCGCTCGCCGTGGGGCTCGCGCTCTTCGGCGTCACCGAGGGGCAGGTGGAGGGATTTGGCTCTCCTGTCGTGTGGATCAGCTTCGGCCTCTCCGTCGCCGCGGCGCTCTTCTTTTTCCGGCGGATACGGAGCACGGAGGAGCCCTTCGTCTCGCCGGAGTTCTTCCGAAACCGGGCCTTCCTGGCGACCGCCGGCGTCGGGTTCTTCATGATGTTCGCCGTCCTGGGGAGCCTGGTCCTCGCGCCCCTCATGCTCTCCGAGGTCAACGGGCTCTCTGCCGCGGGGATCGGGCTGGTGCTCGCGCCGGGCGCCGTGCTGGTCGCCTTCCTCTCCCCCCTCACCGGCGGGCTCTCGGACCGCCTCGGCCCGCGGGTGCTCGAGCAGTCGGGCCTCGTCGTCATCCTGCTCTCCACCATCTTCATCTCGTCCGTGGCGCCAGGCTCCCCGCCGACGGTCACGGCCGTAGGCATCCTGGGTCAGAGCCTCGGGTTCGCTGCGGTCAACTCGCCGAACGCCAACGCCGCGGCGACCGCGCTCCCGCGCTCCGGGAGCGGGGTCGGCCTCGGCATCTACCAGATGCTCTTCTTTCTGGGCGGCGGCTTCGGCCCCGCGATCGGCGCCGCGTTCCTGGGGCTCCGCCAGCAGGCGGGGGCGGGAGCGCTAAACCCGCTCTACGCGATGGAAGCCGCGCCCTTCTCCGACGCCTTCCTGCTCCTGGCCTTCTCGCTCGTCGTCGCGTTCGCCGCATCCTTCGGGCTGCCCCGCAACGGGAAGGCGAACCGGGCCCGACAGGAGGATCTACAAACGTGAAAGGCCACGAGCCACGGGGAGATGGCCGGATAATGGCCGGCGGGGGAGTGCCGCTTCAGAAGCCCAGGTGCAGGGCAGAGGAGTCGTTCGGGCCGGCGTGCAGGTAGCGCGTCCCGTGGTGACGATCGAGGAGTGCCTTGAGGTGCCCCGGATGAGCGCCAAGTCCGTCTTCCTGGCGTGGCTGGCGTGGGCGTGCCTGAGCCAGTGCGGGCCGACGGCGCTGCTTATGCCGGCGTCTTTGGCGGCCTTTGAGACGATCCTGTCGACCTGGAAGCAGGGGCGGGTGGGGTACGAGAGGATCGGGCCGCTCGTGCCCTTCGGCGAACCCTTATTCGGCGGCGGATCCCCCGAGCAGCGAAGCGCCGAGGGCGAGGAGGTAGGGGCCGCCCCCAAGGTTCAGTATGGCCGTCTCACTCGCGGGTTCGATGCTGCCCCGGCGCAGGAGCGGCACCAGGT
>CAXUFZ010000160.1:0-8451 GCA_964250345.1 uncultured Rubrobacteraceae bacterium | reverse complement strand
GAGGCGATGGGGTCGACGGTGATCCATTGCGGGCCTTCGGCGGGGGATGGGCAGTCGGTGAAGCTCGTCAACCAGTTGCTTTGCGGGGTGCACATCGCGGCGGCGGGGGAGGCGCTGGCCTACGCGGAGGCGCTCGGGCTGGATCCGCGACGGGTGCACCAGACGATCCGGCACGGCGCGGCCGGCTCTTTTATGTTGGAAGATCGGGGCGGGCGGATGCTCGACCGCCAGTTCCTGCCAACGAAGAGCGCCCTGGACATCTTCGTCAAGGACATGGGGTTGGTGCGCGAGGCCGCGAGAGAGAACGGTTTCGAAACACCGCTCTCGGACGCGGCGTACAGCCTCTACGAGAAGGGGTCCGCCCTGGGGCTCGGCGGCGAGGACGACTCGGGCATGCTGCGCGTCTTCGAGGAGGGGATGGGTCCCTCGCAGGAGACGTAGCCCCGGCGGGGGTTAGCAGTCTATGTTGCTATGTGTTATCCTGTCGTGGACCGAGAGGTCAGGCACTTTGGCGCGTAGTTAAGGCAAGGGTGAGAATCAGGCGCAGACACGAGAACCACGTCGGGACCCCATTTGGAGGCTCGACGTTGCCGGCCCCGCCGGACGGAGCGTCGTTGGCGCGGGCCGAGAGCGGGCCGACTTTCGACCCCCTTCGTCGCGGGCCCGTCATGCCGGGTTCCGGGACGGTCTCGCTGTCCTCGGGCGTCTCAGCATACATTCTCAAGGAGCGGCGCGAGCTTCTCCTCCGTCTGCGCGGGCAGACCTCCAAGCCCCGCGCCTTCGCCGAGTTCTCGTGGATCGTGCCGCGCTTGCTCGGCCTGTGGGACGATCTCAGGCCCTGGGAGACCCGCCTGTACTGGTGGTCCTTCGGGGCTTTCGCCGAAAAGGGCGAACTCTTTGGCAACCAGTACCTCGCCGGACGCCGCGCGCCGCCCCTCCTGCACGCTTAACCGCAGCAAAATCACACCTTACGCAGGAGGTACATTGTGTCGGCCCGACCCAACGTCGTGGTCGTCGTCGCGGACACCTTCCGTCGCGACCACCTAGGAGCATACGGAAACACCTATATCCATACGCCGAACCTCGACGCGTTCGCGCGGTCGTCGGTCACGTTCGACCGGCACACGATCTCGTCCTTCCCCACCATGCCGGCCCGGGCGGATATGCTTACGGGGAACTTCTCGTACACCTTTATGGGCTGGGAGCCCTTGTGGGACAGCCTCCACACCCTGCCAGGCCTGCTCTCCGAGGCGGGCTACCTCACGATGGGCGTCGTTGACACCCCGTACTTCGTCCGCAACCGCTTCGGCTACGACCGGGGCTTCGACGACTTTATCTGGGTCAGGGGACAAGGGGACGACATAAGGCCCCACGAACGCTCGGACTACCGCTCGACCTGGAAAAAAGAGTCCGACCGGCTCGTCGCCCGCACCATGACCGAGGCCGAGGAGTGGCTCGAGCGCCACCACAAAGAACAGTTCTTCCTTTACGTCGACACCTGGGACCCGCACGAGCCCTGGGACGCGCCCGACTACTACACGGAGAGGTACAGGGATGGCTTCGACGGACGGCAGATCTACCCGGCCTACGGCGACTGGCGGGAGGCCGGCCTAACGGAAGACGACGTCGAGCTTGCGCACGCGACGTACTGCGGCGAGGTGACGATGGTGGACCGTTGGATCGGGCGCCTCCTCTCCAAGCTCGACGTGCTCGGCCTCAGGGAGAACACGGTGGTCCTCTTCGTCTCCGACCACGGCTTCTACTTCGGCGAGCACGGCTACCTCGGCAAGGCCGAGTGGATCAACGACCAGACCGCCACCGCCCACGCGGACGCGTCGATGCCCGCCTGGCTCTCCGAGTCGTGGCTGCTGACCGTCGAGCGGTCCCCCCTCTACCAGGAGCTCGTCAGGGTCCCCCTCATCGTCTCCGCCCCCGGCGTAGAGCCGGGCCGGCGCTCCGCGATGACGACCGCCCCTGACCTGGCCCCGACGATCCTCGACCTCACGGGCGTCGGCGCTCCGCCGGGGGCCATGCAGGGAGAGTCGTTCCGCAAAGTTCTAACCGGAGAAGAGGACGAACATCGGCCGTTCGTCGTGAGTTCCTGGCCGCTGTACTTCGCGGAGGGCGAGATCACGACGGCCGTGGACTCCAGGCCGCGGCGCGTGGCGAGCTTCATGCCGATCACGATCAGCACGCCGGAGCGGTCCCTGATCCTGGGCGGACCCGGCGACGCCCCGGAGCTCTACGATCTAGTAAACGATCCGCACGAGCAGACCAACGTATGGGACGAGTGCACCGGCGAGGGCCTGGACCTCATGCGGAAGGCGGTCTCCTTTCTGGAGGAGCAGGACTCCCCGGAGCGTCACGTCAGACCCCGCCGGGCGGTTCTCGAAGAGCATTCGGCTGCGGCTTCCGTGGAGAGGATCGGGGCCTGGCCGGGTCCCCGCGAGGAATCGGCGGAGGCGGTATGAGCGCCCACGTCTACGACTACCTCGTCCTCGGGGGCGGGACGGCGGGGGCGGTGGTCGCCCGCCGGCTGGCGGAGGAGCCGGAGATCAGCGTGTGCCTGGTCGAGGCCGGGCCATCGGACGAGAACGACTGGCGGATACTCGAGCTCTGGAACTGGGTCAACCTGCTCGGCACCGAGCTCGACTACGACTACGCCATAGAGCCGCAGGCTCGGGGGAACGGCCTGATCCGGCACAGCCGCGGCAAGATGCTGGGCGGCTGCTCCTCCCACAACTCGGCCATCGCCTTCCGCACCCCCGACGCGGACCTGAAGCTCTGGGAAGAGGCCGGCGCGACCGGCTGGGGGCCCGAGGACACCCGCCCCCACTTCGACCGGCTCTTCGACCGCGTGAACGTCGAGACCGTACTCCCCGGCAACACCTGCACCGAGGCCTTTATCGACGCCGCCTTGCAGGCGGGCTTCCCGCCCGTGCGCTTCAACGAAGAAGAGCTCCGGGAAGGCGTGGGCTGGCTCCAACTCAACGCGCGCGGGGCTATCCGGCACTCCAGCTCGGTCGCCTACCTCCACCCCATCGAGGAGCTGCCGCCGAACCTGACGGTCTTTACCGACACGGCGGTCCAACGCATCCTCTTCGATACGCACGGCGACGCCGTCGGCGCCGAGACCGACCGGGGCACCATCTCCGCGCGCCGGGAGATCGTCGTCTGCTGCGGCGCCTTCGACACGCCGAAGCTCCTCATGCTCTCCGGCGTCGGCCCGGCGGAGCACCTGCGCGAGGTCGGCGTCCCGGTCGTGGCCGACGTGCCGGGCGTCGGCGAGCATCTGCTGGACCATCCGGAGGGCGTGGTGATGTGGGAGGCCTCGCGGCCGGTGCCGACGATGACGCGCCAGGGTTGGGAGGCGGCGCTCTTCGCCCGCACCGATCCGTCCGTCGAAGAGCCGGACGTTATGTTCCACTTCGGCACCAGCGCCTTCGACATGAACACCGCGCAACTCGGCTACCCGACCGCCGAGCAGGCCTTCTGTTTGACGCCCAACGTGATGCGGGCGAAGAGCGAGGGCGTCGTGCGGTTGCGCTCGTCCGACCCGTCGGTCGCGCCCCTGATCGACTTCCGCTACTTCACGGACCCCGAAGGCCACGACGACCGGGTCATAACCGAGGGCGTCAAGCTAGCGAGGCTCATCGCCGAGCAGCCGGCCCTCAAGCTGTGGATAAAGCGCGAGCTCGCCCCCGGCCCCGGCGTGCGGAGCGACGAGGAGATCTCCGAGTATGCCCGCCGCACCGCGAACACCGTCTACCACCCCGCCGGAACCTGCCGCATGGGCGCGGCAGACGACCCGAACGCGGTCGTAGACCCGCTTCTGCGAGTAAGGGGCGTCGGCCGGCTTCGTGTGGCGGATGCCTCCGTTTTTCCGACGATGATAGGAGTAAACCCGTGCATGACGTGCATGATGATCGGGGAGAAGTGCGCCGACCTCGTGAATGGGGCGGCCCCGGAGACGGCCTCGTCGTCGCCGGCGCCGAGGGAGCTCGTGCGATGATCGGGACCGCGGACTATGCCATGTACGTCGGCGGAGAGTGGACCGATGCCGGGTCCGAGGGCCGCATGGAGGCGACGAGTCCCGCGACGGGTGAGACCATCGGGACCGTCCCGGAGGGAACCCGCGAAGATGCCAGGCGCGCGATAGCCGCTGCCAACGACGCCTCGCGTGCCTGGGCCGCGCTCTCGGCCTTCGAGCGGGCCGCCGCCATGAAGCGGGTCGCCGACCTCATCGAAGAGCGCCGCGACGACCTTGCGTGGACGCTGACCCTTGACCAGGGCAAGCCCCTCACGGCCGAGGCCTACGGCGAGGTGGACGAGCTCGTCGAGTACTTCGAGATGGCCCGCGCCGACGCGACGCGCCTCGACGGCTCCATGCCGCCCTCGGTGGACGCCGGCAAGCGCGTCATGCTCCAGAGGGTCCCGCGCGGCGTCGTCGGCGTGATCTCGCCGTGGAACTGGCCCTACACGATGCCGGCCGAGCTTATAGCCCCGGCCCTCGCCTGCGGCAACGCCGTCGTCTGGACCCCGGCGCCCTCGACCTCCGTCTGCGCCGCGAAGCTCGCCGAGTGCATCGTGGACGCCGGCCTGCCGCCCGGGGTCTTCAACATGGTCACCGGGATGGGTCCCGTCGTGGGCGACGAGGTGGCGGCCAGCCCCGGCACCCAGGCCGTCGGCTTTATCGGGTCCATCGAGACCGGGCTGAGGGTGGCGGCGCGCGGCGCCGGCAAAGCGCTCATCCTGGAGATGGGGGGCAACGGGCCCATGGTCATCCTGGACGACGCCGACCTCGACCTCGCCGCCGAAGAGAGCCTCGTCTCCGCCTTCCTCGGCGCCGGCCAGAGCTGCACGGCCGGAGAGCGGTTCCTGATCCACGAGCGCGTCTACGACGAGTACCTCGAAAGGCTCCACGACGCCATCGGGCGCGAGGTCAAACTAGGCGACCCTTTCGACCCGACGACCACGCTCGGCCCCCTGAACAACGAGCCGACGGCCGCCAAGATGGACGGGCACGTCTCCGACGCCCTCGACCGCGGCGCGGAGCTGCTCCACGGCGGCTCCCGCGCCGACGGCTTTCCCACGGACCTCTACTACCGTCCCACCGTGCTAGGCAGCGTCACGGACGAGATGCGCGTCTCGGAAGAGGAGACCTTCGGTCCCATCGTCCCGGCGATCCCCATCCGGGGCGAGGAGGAGGCCATCCGGGCCGTCAACTCCTCGCCCTACGGCCTGCTCTCCGCCGTCTTTACCAAAGACTTGGGCCGGGGCCTCCGTTTCGCAGAGGCCGTGCGGACCGGGTGGGTGAACGTGAACGCCTCGTCCAACCACTGGGAGAGCCACCTGCCCTTCGGCGGTCGCGCCGGCAAGCTCTCGGGCGTCGGGCGGGTCGGGGGCCGCTACGCGATGGAGACGTTTACCGAGCTGAAGACCATCATAGTGAGCATGGGTTAGAGACGCGACAGCCGGCGGGGCGTCCTTCGATTGGGAGGATGCCTGATCGGGGGCTAGACCGTCCGTGTCCCCGGCGTCGGGTGGCCGGGGAGGGTGTAGGAGAGGGCGCCGTCGCGGCTCTCCACGACTAAATGTCCGCGGTCGGCGAAGCGGGTCAGGATTCCCTCCGCCTCGTCCACCGTGAGCGACGTCTCGAGCGCCGCCTCGACGGGGGTCATGCTGCCACCGGCATCGAGGATCGCCAGGAGGAGCTGTTTCTCCGCTCCCACCTTCGGTCCGACGGCCTCTGGTTCCCTTTGCAGCAGCAGCCAGCCCGTATAACAGAGCAACGCGACCGCGGCCACGAACGCCAAGATTGGAAGGGAGACGAACAAGGTGTAAGGATCGCCCGTGTAGAACAGACGGATAAAGAGCTGGCTCGCGAAGGCTCCGAGCACGAAGCCGCTTCCCACGAGGAACAGGGGGTCGCGCGCGACGCTCCGGGGCGGGGTCACGGGCCTTCGACTATCGCGGTTTTCTCGCCTCTTCTGGAGATCCACGTACTCCACCGCACTTCCTCCTCTGTCGCCCGCCGAGTTTATGAGCCCCATGTTACAGGATCGTCCATACTACAGGCGACGGATTACAGGGAGGTAACAACGTATGGAGTTTTTTGGAGAGGTCGCCTGGGTGACGGGCAGCAGCACCGGCATAGGCCGCGCCGTCGCCGAGGCGCTGGCACGACAAGGCCGGAAGGTAGTCGTCCACTACAACGCGAGCGGGGACGAGGCGAGAGAGGTCGTGGACGGCATCTCGTCCTCCGGCGGGGAGGCGATGCTCGTCGGGGGCGACGTCTCGGACGCGGGTGAGGTGGGACGGATGGTGGGGGAGATCGAGGGGCGTTACGGGCGGCTGGACGTGCTCGTGAACAACGCGGGGTCCCTGGTCGAGCGCAGGACCCTCGCCGACATGACGGAAGACCTCTGGGACCGCGTCATGGGCGTGAATCTGAAGAGCGTCTACCTCTGCTCCCAGGCCGCGTTACCCTTGATGAAACGGCAGGGCCGGGGACGCATCATCAACCTCACCTCCGTCGCGGCCCGCAACGGCGGCGGCCCCGGCTCCGTCGCATACGCCACCGCCAAGGGCGGCGTCAGCACCCTCACCCGCGCGATGGCCAAAGAGCTCGTCTCCGAGAACATCCTCGTGAACGGCGTCGCCCCAGGCATCATAACCACCCCCTTCCACGACCGCTTCACGCCCCCCGAGATGCGCGAGCAGATGACGGGCGCCATCCCGCTGGGCCGCGAGGGCACGCCGGAAGAGACGGCCTCCGTCGTCGCCTTTCTCGCCTCCCCGGCGGCGGACTACCTCGTCGGCGAGATCATCGAGGTCAACGGCGGCCAACTGATGAGCTAAGAAGAACGAATCGACGATCATGTGCTTCGGAAAACTATCACCCGAACACCTTACTGCCGCGTTCTGCCACAGCCTCGCCGAGCTTGCGGTGTTCGCCCGCTTCGAGGTGGATGCCGTCGAGGTCGCTGGAGGAGACGAACTCGCCGGCGTCCATAAACTCGCAGCCGTACTGCTCGGCGAAGCGCTCGTAGTGTTCGCGGAACCTCATGGACTTTTTCTCTGCGCCTTCGAACATCTCGGCCATGTCCGTAAGTTTGCCGACGGGAGGGGGTGAGATCATGAGGACCACGGGAGCCCCGTCGCCCGGCCCGCACCCGCTGCGCAGGATCTCGTCCGCCAGAACCGCCGCCCCCTGCGCTATGTCCGAGGCCGAAGCGCCGAAACGCGCCTTGAGGTCGTTGGTCCCCAGCATGAGCGTCACGAGGTCTACCGGGTCGTGGGACTCCAGGCACGCCCTCAGGTAGGTCCGGCCGTTCTTGTGGGCGCCCTCGATGGGGTCGTCCCTGAGCGTCGTCCTCCCGTTCAACCCCTCCTCGATCACGCGAAATTCGTCTCCCAACTCTCGACCTAGCACGCCGGGCCAGCGCACGCCGGGCGCGAAACGTTCCCCCGATTCGGGGTCCGCGCCCCACGTGTTCGAGTCCCCGTAGCACAGCACCGTCTTCATCCGATCCTCCTCAAAAGCCCAACGACAGAGACCAATACTGTTCGCGCCTCCCAACCCTGTCAAACCGCCCCGGCGCCCATTCCTTGACGCAAACCCGTGCTTCCGTTATTGTACAAACGATTGCGCAAACGATTGCGGATCGGGGGTGAGGGTGAAGACGATGAAGGACGTGGCCGAGAGGGCGCGGGTCTCCGTGAGCACGGTGTCGCACGTCTTGAACGGGACACGGAAGGTTTCTGAGGGGACGCGGGGGGACGTGTTGGCGGCCGTGGAGGAGCTTTCTTACAGGCCGAATTTGTTGGCGAAGGGGCTCAAGACGCGGCGGACGTACACCATCGGGTTGTTGATCTCGGACATCCAGAACTCCTTCTTTACCTCGGTCGTGCGCGGCGTGGAGGATGTGGCCCTGAGCCGCGGCTACCACCTGTTTCTCTGCAACACGGACGAGGACCCCGGGCGGGAGGACGAGTACATCACCGAGCTCGCGAAGAAGCGGGTCGACGGCCTGATGGTGGCGCCCTCGGCCCGGCGCGTGGACCGCGCCGGGAGGTTGCGGGGCGGGGGCGTGCCCTTCGTCTTCGTGGATCGCGACGTCGAGGGGATCGAGGCCGACGTCGTCAGCGTGGACAACCGCGCCGGGATGCGGCTCATAGCCGAACACCTCGTGGGGCTGGGCCACAGGAGGATAGCCATGATCTCCGGCCCCCTGGACAAGGCCTCGGGCTACGAGCGGCACCTGGGCCTGCGCGACGCGCTGGCCGACCTCGGGGTGGAGCTCGAAGACGCCCTCGTCCGCTTCGGCGACTTCCGAACTTCCAGCGGGAGGGAGGGGGCCGGGGAACTTCTGGGCTTACCAGAGGCCCCGACGGCGCTGGTGACGGCCAACAACCAGATGACGCTCGGGGCGCTGCTGACCGTGGAAG